>JAILKH010000045.1 GCA_024693925.1 Lachnospiraceae bacterium
TTCGGGAGTTATCCTGAATAAAGCCTCTGCTACCTCACTGTTAATATATCCCTCTTTTACAGCTACGGCTTTTATCGTAAAATCATATACTTCCCTCTTGTCGGCTATAAAAGCCTTTACGGGTTCCGTATATTTATCTGATTTTTCATCGGGAATACTTCCGTCGGTAGTATAATATATTTCTGCCCCCGGCAAAGAACAGCTTAGGCTGATAATATCTCCCTCCATCAGTTCTTTTTTATTATTTTCCGTACTGATCAGCGGACTGTCGATCTTACTGTTGGAAAACCATCCTGCGTACAGGGTATGATCTTCGGAAGTCTTTACGATCGTATCCTTAGTCACTTTATTTGTACATTCCTCTTCAAGATACCACCCGACAAAGGCAAGCTCCGCCGTAGAACCGGGATTTGGGAGTTCTCCATAAACATCCCCGAAAACCACAGTTATGGGATCGGGAACCGCAATCCCCGTTCTTTCTCCGATATTAAAGGTGACTTTATAAGAATTGGATAAAGCATCGGGACCGGCAGCTTTATCATTTGAAATATCATTAACGGAATTCTCGGATATGCTTAGATTCTCATTGATATTATTTTCGGATATACTTACATCCTCATTGATATTATTTTCGGATAAAGTCATATCTTCTGCAATGCCTTCTTCGGATATGCTTATATCTTCACCGATCTTATTTTCGGATACACAAAGATAATCCTTCTTATCTTCCCGGTCTGCTGCAATTTCATTATCGGATATTAAAATCACCTGATCCGTCTCTCCGGTAAATGTATCATTTACGGATATTTCTTCATCAATGATCCCTCCATCGGACAGAATAATATCACCGGCGGAAACATCTTTGATTTCAACAGACTGTTCCCCGGATATTTCCGGTCCTTCGATAATTGCACAATCATCAGTGATCAGAACATCCGCACTGACCTTAACCCCATCCATAAGGATCATTCCCGCAACCGTAAGTAAAGCAATACCCCTTTTAATTACTCTCTTCATTCCCATATTAACCAATCCCCTTTATACTCATCATAATAATAAATAGTTCCGTCCCTGTCATCGTAATAATACATTAACTTACTGTCCTCATCATATAAGTATAATATATCCCCGTCCTTAAAATACCAGACATTTTCGTCCGTATCAAACTGCCAGTTTCCCACAATATACTTATATTCAAAGGTTTCGGCTTTGGGTGAATCATCATTTTTCAAACCGACATAATCTTTATCGGTATATTTTACCGTATTCCCAACATCCGAAGAAGAATTTCCCGCGTAACTCTGAGTATCCGTATATTTGGCGGGTCCTTCACCATTCACGGTACCGGGTTCGGTTTCACTTTCCTTTGCAAACTTTTCAAGCCATCTGATATAGTCTTCATCAAAACCGCATCTGTTATAAACCTTATATAATTTATTATAAAAATCAATATCTCCCCAGGGAAGACATACCGATATTCCGTTAAGCTTTCCTTCATTTCCGGTTTGTTTAAAATGACATATTGCCGAATGCTTTGCTTCTTTCAGTATCCCGGCTTTTGCACCGGTATTATCGGTTTTTTCCATAACTGCGGAAACATCACATATATTATAATCTTCAATTGCCATGGCTTTTCCCACTGTTTTCCATATAGAACTTCTGATCGATGAACCAATACCGCCCTTTGAAGACACTGATTTTGTAAGTGCCAACAGCTTATTCTCATTTAAGTATGCATAATCCTTCCAGGCATTAAATAATCCCATTGCTTTGGATTCATCCACCATTACCATTGTGGTACTCCTGCCCTCGGGATCAATTTCATTATCTGCAACCGTCTTATCAATAATAAGCTTACCCAGATCCAAGGCTGAAATATCCGGATTTTTCTCAAGCTCACTCATCCAGCTTTCATAATCCCATCCAATGGAAGAAACAAAATCCTCCGACAGAACGGAATACTTACAATAATCCTTAAGAGCCAGCGCTGTCTCAATATTCGCCATGACACAGCAATCCATTCCTATAATGTCAAATTTAACCTCCCGGTTTTCAGCCAGGGCTTCCATGATCTCATCAAGGGTAAGACTCGCTTCCTCGTCCTGCCATTCATCATATCCGAAACCATATACCGGCCCTGCACCATGGTCCCAGAATAATAAAATATAACGATCTGCCGTATAATTATCGGCACAATATCCCACAAACTCCGCCAGAGTCTCCTTCTTCGTAGAATCCAGTTGACCCAAATCATCCTTTACAAGCTTAAGTTCACCGTTTTCAATACTGTGTATCTGGGTATGATCCGAAGCTATGCCGTAATCATTCCATTTACGGGTTCCCAGGGTTTCTATTAACACATTTACATTATTACCGATACCCGAAGCAAGCATCTCGGAAATATCCATAGTCGCCTCGGATTTCTTACTTTCCAGATCCGAGCCTATCATATATATCATTACGGTAACTTTGCTCTTGTCACCGTTTTTACTTTGATCTTTTTCCTCCCGGGAGAAAGCATATGTATCTTCATCCTTTAGCAGCGTTCCCTCTGCATCTTCTCTGTTTAAGATATCATCGGGATCATCCGTATTACCCGGAATTTCAGATATTTCATCCTTTATATCGGCAGTCTCTCCATCCTCAGGAAAAAAGGATGAAATATTAAAGAACTTTTCAATTCTTGTTCCCAATACTTTTGAATCCGATCCTTTATCGATTTTTTCATTCGGCTTTGCTTTCAAACCGTTATTTTCGGAAATACCTTCCGGTATCAATAATAAAATCGCAAGCAAGACCCAGGCTGTGCCAAAAATATTTACAAATAACTTTATTATTTTCTTATCATTTTTTTTGTCGTTTTTATTCATATCGGTATCCTCATATTTATCAAATATACACTTCTGTTTACAGATCCGTTTTATCACATATATTCCCTGCAATTTATTCAGACTATCCTGCCCATATAATAAAACCCTCTGTATTCTGTCAGTTTAACATCCACAAGTTTACCGATAAGTGAACTGTCTCCCGGAAAATGTACCATAAGATTATTACTCATTCTCCCGGTAACAAGCTTATCATCCTGCTCATTCATTTCTTCCACCAGGACCTTTTCCACATTATCAAGAAAACGTCCTGCCATTAACCGGCTTTCATCCTGTACTGCTTTAAGAACCCGGTCAAATTCCCGTTTTATCCATTCTTTGGACTGCCTTCCGGGCATGGAGGCCGCAGGGGTTCCTGTTCTCGGAGAATAAATAAAAGTAAAAGCCCCCTCATATTTCACCTGACGTATCATATCTATTGTATCATTTACATCTTCCTCGGTCTCCCCCGGGAAACCAACAATAATATCTGTTGTTATTGCCGTATCCGGTAATTCCTTCCTGATCCTAAGTGCAAGATCAAGATACTGCTCACCGGTGTAACACCGGTTCATAGCCTTTAATATCCGGGTACTGCCGGATTGTAAAGGTAAATGAATATGTTTACATATCTTGGAGGAAGCTTTCATAACCTCTATCAATTCATCGGAAAGATCCTTGGGATGAGATGTCATAAATCTGATCCTCTCAATTCCATTAACCTTTTCCACTTCCCTTAACAATTCGGGAAAACCGATACTGTTCCGTAATCTGTTTCCGTAGGAATTAACATTTTGTCCAAGAAGCATAACTTCTTTAACACCTTCCGCAGCAAGTTTTTCGCATTCCCGTATGATTTCTTTCGCATCCCTGCTTCTCTCATTACCCCTGACATAAGGAACTATACAATATGTACAATAGTTATTACACCCATACATTATATTCACACCTGACTTAAAAGGATATTTTCTTACCGCCGGTATATCTTCCACAATATCCGCAGGCTTATCCCAAACATCAATCACATTTTCATTTTTTTCAAGATATAAACATATAAGTTCAGCAAGTTTATAAATATTATGAGTACCGAATATTATATTTACAAAGCCATAACTGCTTTTAAGCTTTTCAACACAGGTTTTCTCCTGCATCATACATCCGCATACAGCCACTATACGGTTCTTATTCTTATGATTTTTCCCGTTAAGGGTACCAAGATGACCGTAAAACTTCTGATTGGCATTATCTCTTATGGTACAGGTATTAAACAATACAATATCTGCGGCAGTTTCCTCCGCAACCTCATCCAATCCCAACTTCGTTAAAATACCGGTCATTTTTTCCGAATCCTTGGCATTCATCTGACATCCGAAGGTAGTTACATGAAAAGACAGATGATGCCCCACCTTTTCTTCCCTCTTTTTTATTAATACCGATGCATTTTCCATAAAATAATATTGGCGCTCCGGTTCCGTTTTCGGCGCCAATTCAAATACAGACTCAGTCATCAAATCCACTCCTCATTATTAATAAGCTTAACAAAAATCCAGATATTCAACCTCATTAATTATAACATCGGGGCTTCTGTCAAAAGAATCCGCAGGTATCCTTGGATATTCCTGACATTTATATGCAAGACCGATCGTTCCGATCTCATCATGTTCTGAAATAAACCGGTCATAAAATCCCTTTCCGTATCCCAATCGGTTACCCTCACGGTCATAACCTACCATAGGTATTATAAGGATCCCCTGCTTTAAAGATTCTTTGGTCACCTTGACCGTCTTATTCTTATCCGGCTCCATTATACCCTTATATCCGCAAATAAGATCTTCCCGGGTATTAATAAAATAAAAATCCATAAGGTTATCATTATTATCGGTAATACATAAAGGACAGGCTACCTTTTTACCCTCCTTTAAACATTTATCAATTATCTCACAGGTATCCACTTCGTTATTATAAGATGCATAGATAAGCACCACCTGTGCTTTCCCGTACTGAGGGAGAGAAAAAAACCGTTCCCTTACGGATCTGTTATATACTTCACGTTCTTCCCGGCTTAAAGAATTTCGTATTGTTATCAGTTTTTTTCTCAATTCTTTTTTATCGGTACACATCATATCTTTCATTGTTTTTTTCCGTATTTTTCACCAAGATTTGTAATACTGCCATCCTTTTCCTGTATGTTTATATTATCCAGCTGACTTTTCAGATTATTTTTTATGGATGCAATATATTCCTGCCGAAGTCTTTTCTGTTCTTCCTTTTCCTCTTCATTAAGTCCTTCCGCCTGGGATTTATGATATAATTCATTGATTCTATTTATCTTTTCTTCAAAATTCATATTTTCATTCCTTTTATGATGGATCACATCTCATCTATATATTTTGCAATATCAAATTTATTGTCCGGATATGACTTAAATAATGTACCGTAATATCGTCCTTCCATTATCTTATGGATCACGCTCACATCCTTTCCGTTAGCGATGATCATATCAGTTCCGGCATTAACGGCAACCGTAGCTGCATGCAGCTTGGCACTCATGCCTCCCGTTCCTATATTACTTCCCGTACTTTCTTTTCCCATAGACATAACATCATTAAGATTATCCACAAGAGATATAAACTTTGCATTTTTATTTGCCCGCGGGTCATCCGTAAACAATCCATCAATATCCGATAACAGAATAAGCATATCCGCACCTACAAGGTTTGCTACGATTGCTGATAAAAAATCATTATCTCCGATAGTATCCTCAACCTCATGTATGGCAACAGTATCATTTTCATTTACAACCGGAATAACCCCAAGCTTAAGCAGTTCGGTAAAAGTATTATGCGCATTCCTTCTGTTGATCTCATCAACAATTGTATGTTTGGTCATAAGTATCTGTGCCGTGGTATGATTGTATTCAGCAAAAAGTTTCTGATATATCATCATTAAACGGGCCTGACCAACCGCGGCGCAGGCCTGTTTTACGGGAATATCCCTATCCGTGGGTTTAATATTCATTACTTTCTTTCCTACCGCAATAGCTCCCGAGGATACAAGAATAACATCCTTTCCCTGATTCTTAAGTTCACACAATTCCCTTACAAGTCTTTCCATCTTAGTAAGGTTTAATTCTCCTGTAGACATATGATGTAAAGATGAGGAACCTATTTTAACAACAATACGTTTCTTGTTTTTTATATCTGCCCTGTATTTTTTTTCCAGCTCATCCGGTTCCAGATTTCTCATTTGATCACTTCCTTAATACTTGATTTTATTTGTTACGATCCGGCTTGACAGCCGACCGTTCATATTAATTGCAATATCTGGCCATAACAGCCTCAGCAACCTTTATTCCATCCATGGCAGCCGATGTAATACCACCGGCATACCCGGCTCCTTCGCCACAAGGATATAATCCCATAACACTGCCCATAAAATTATCATCTCTTATTATTCTTACGGGGGATGAAGTTCTGCTTTCCACTCCCGAAAGAACAGTATCATCACTGTTAAAACCCTCAATAGTATAACTGAATTTATCCATGGATTCAATAATGGCCTTATTAATATCCTCGGGAAATAACTCTCTTAAATTTGCAAACTTATATTCACCTTTAATATGAGGGATCACATCCTTTACTCCCATGGAAACAACATTATTCTTATAATCCCCAAGAAGCTGTACAGGAACCTTCCCCGCACCCAGCTCATAAGCTTTTTCTTCAAGTCTTCTTTGAAATTCCATTCCCGCAAGAACATGCTCCGAACCAAAATCCTCTTTATCAACACCTACTATTATGGCGCTGTTGGAATTATCCGAATTCCGCCCGGAATAACTCATTCCATTCACTGCAAGTCTCCCGGATTCGCCTGAAGCGTTTACAACATACCCGCCCGGACAATTGCAAAAGGAATATACATTCCTACCGTTTGTCGTATGGTTAGTTACTTTATAATCAGCCGCAGACAGATTTAAAGCCGCTAAATCCCCTATTCCATAACGAGCGTAATTTATCTTCTTCTGAGAATGCTCTACTCTTAATCCCACTGCAAAATTTTTTTGTGTCATACAAATACCCGAATCATAAAGCATTTTAAAGGTATCTCTTGCCGAATGTCCTATGGCCAGCACCAGGCAATTAGTGTCGATCACAATTTCATTATTATTAAACAGATCTCTTGCAATAACGGCATTTATCCCATCTTCGTCAGTGGTAAATCTCGAAAATCTTGTATTAAACCTGAATTCCCCACCCTGTTCCGTTATATAATTACGCATGTTTTTAATAATACCCGTTAATACATCGGTGCCTAAATGAGGCTTTGCAACATAACCGGTCTTTTCACCCGCACCGAAGCGTATAAAAGTATCAAGAACATATTGGTTACGTCCTTTTTTATCATTGACACCGGTATTTAATTTTCCGTCTGAAAAAGTACCGGCACCCCCTTCACCGAATTGAACGTTTGAATCCGGCTTAAATTCTCCGGTTTTCCAGAATTTCTCAACACTTTTACTCCTGTCCTCAACCTTTTCTCCACGCTCAAGTATGATAGGTAAATACCCTGACCGACACAGAATATAAGCGCAAAACAAGCCTGCCGGTCCTGCTCCTACTATTACAGGACGACCTTTTAGCCTTATGTTACCTCTTTCTTTTGGAATAACATATGTATTTTCTTTATAAAATCCAACATTGGGATCCTTGTTTTTATTTAAGATCTTCTCTTCTATATTCTTTTTTGTCATAAAAATAACTGAATATACATAAAAAAGCTCCGGCTTTTTTCTCGCATCCAGAGACTGCCGGAGGATTTTACAGGAATATTGCGGTTTATCATCTTTATAATATTTTCTCAGGTTTAAAGCCTTCTCTATCTTCTTAGCCATATCCTCCGGTGTATGGGATACCGAAAGCTTGATATTATCGATTTTAATCATTTATTTCACCTTGAAATTTTTATATCATTACACACTATAACAATCTTAAAACAGTTGCGATCTTTGCAAGTACTCCTCCTCCCGGAAAGCTTCTGATCTCATGTTCATTAACCCCTTTAAGTTTTAACAATGCAACAAAATATACAATAACGCCAGTTACTATAGATATTATCGTTGATAACATTTCAGAAAGCGACTTACTCATAAATTTATACATTAAGAATATTACAACTCCCATGATAGCGGAAGAAATAAGCGGAATAACAAAGGTCTTCCTTATTTCCTGTCTGTACTTCAAATATCTGGATATACTGATCCAGTTAAGTACACATATGATCAAAGCAAAACCTATTACAGATATAACAACCCCATATAATTTCAGATCCAATACCTGTATACATAAAAACAAAATACCGATATGGACCACAAGCGCTACAGCTGCATTTCTAACCGGAATATTCATTTTATTGATACCCTGAAGTACACCGTTTGATAAGGTTGACATAGAATATAATACTACGGTTACGGATCCCATCTTCAGCATATTTGCCGGAATATCTATTTCTCCGGTAAACAACATAGACAAGATAGGTTTGCCCAGAACACTGAGCCCCATTGCACAGGGAATAGCTATTATCATAACAAATCTCATGCCCAGTCGGACCTTATGCCTTGCAAGCTTATACTTTCCCTGCTCCACACAGGCCGTAAGACTTGGCATGATCGAAGAGCATAATGCATTGGCCAAAGCAACCGGCACGTTTATGATCACCTTATATTTGGTGCTGAATATTCCCCAATATGAAGCAATATCATGTTCGCTCATTCCTTTTTTAGACATGACCGAACCGAAAATTCCCTGATCAAGCACATCCGAGATATTATATATAGTACTGCTTAAAATAACCGGTAATACAGTAATTATCAAAATCCTGAAGATCTTTGAGAAAGCATCATTTCTGGCCGTTTCATCATTACTTATTTTAACCTTCATTTCACGATTATGAATAAAATAAATAACCAGAAGCATAAGCAACCCGGCTAATGCCCCCATTCCGGTCCCGAGAGTTCCTCCCGCTGCACCATAGGCGGAAGAATATGCACTGTCCTGCAAAAGCTTAGATACTTTGGTTCCGTATTCATATAAAAAAGTGGCAGCCACTACCGATATTACAGCATTTACGATCTGCTCAAAAAGTTGGGAAAAAGCAGTAGGCATCATCGTACCCATCCCCTGAAAATAACCTCTTATAACACCCATAACGGCTACTATCAGTAAGGTAGGTGCCAGTATTCTCAGTGCTATGGCACTTTTGGGCAAATTCATAATATTGGAAGCCATGGTATCTGCTCCGAAAAGAACTATAAGGCAGGTTGCTCCGCCTGTGATACAGGCAAAAAGCATAGCACCATGATAAATCTTTTTGGCATTCCTATACTGCCCTTTTGCAACTCTTGCAGCCACAAGCTTAGACACCGCAGTCGGAAGACTGTAAGAAGAAATGATCAGCATGATAGAATAAATCTGAAAGGCCGCAGAATAGAACCCCATTCCGCTGTCACCTATCTTTTTCTGCAGCGGTATGCGATATACGAGACCGATAATCCTGGATATTATTCCGGTTATCGCTAAGATACCACCCTGAACTATAAAGTTGGATCTTTTACCTTCTTTATCTAACATTATTACCTCAAAATACCCAGTAATTCCATAATTTTTCTTTGCTTATCCTCCATGAAAAGCCTGTCTTTTTCGTCTATATGATCGTATCCAATTAAGTGTAACATACTGTGCACAATTAGAAAAGCATATTCTCTTCTTTCACTGTGACCGAATTCTTCTGCCTGGGAACGTATACGGTCAATTGAAAGAACAATGTCTCCAAGCAGAAGTTCTCCGGTATCAATATTGAAACAATCTTCCATTTCTTCCACTTTGGAAAAATCACCCGGGACTTCATATTGAACCATAGGAAAAGATAATACATCGGTTGTATTATCAATGTTCCTCTGCTCACGATTGATCATCTTCATTTGTGAATCATCTACAATAAGAAGTTCCACCTCTGCTTCATAAGGACAGTTTTCCTCTTCCAGCACCGTATCAACAACTTTTCTGTATAAAGCTATTTCATCAAAATCAAATCTTGCATCTACTTCATTATCATATCCGTATGTCATATAAAAACCTCAAAAATTATTTTTCATACCTTTTCTTACCCGAAAATCTGTAGGCACTTGCCTTTCTCTCTCTTCTTGCCTCTTCTTTCTTCTCATATTTTTCATATGCATTTACAATCTGCTGTACCAGAGGGTGTCTTACAACATCCTTTGCTGTAAGATAACAAAATGCTATATCCTCAACATTTTTAAGCACTTTAACAGCTACGTCCAGACCCGATGTAACATCCTTTGGAAGATCCTTCTGAGTACAGTCACCGGTAACCACTACCTTGGAACCGTAACCTATTCTTGTTAAAAACATCTTCATCTGAGCAGGTGTCGTATTCTGAGCTTCATCCAGGATAATATACGCATTATCCAACGTACGTCCTCTCATATATGCCAACGGCGCAACTTCGATCAATCCTTTTTCCATATTTTTAATAAAACTTTCAGCACCCATTATCTGATAAAGCGCGTCATATAAGGGTCTTAAATACGGATCCACCTTGCTTTGAAGATCCCCCGGTAAAAATCCCAGTTTTTCACCTGCTTCAATAGCAGGTCTTGTAAGAATTATCCTTGATACTTCTTCATTTTTAAAAGCCGTAATCGCCATTGCCATTGCAAGATAAGTTTTTCCGGTTCCCGCAGGACCCAGACCAAATACGATCATTTTATCCCTGATGGCATCAACATATTCTTTTTGCCCCAGAGTCTTTGGTTTAATGGACTTTCCATTAATTGTATGACAGATCAGATTATCATCCAGTGACGACATGGCGCCTTTCATATTTTCAAAAGCCAAAGCTATACAATAATTAACATTCTGCTCATTTATATCTTCCCCTTTTTGGGACAATTCGTAAAGCTCGCCGATAACGGATATGGCATTTTCAACTGCCGTTTTATCACCCAGAACTCTTAACTTACCTTCTCTTTCAACAATGGTGACCCGAAAAGACCGTTCTATGCGTTTGATATAACAGTCCAATTCTCCAAAGATATTTCTGATATGCTCACCGTCTATTTCCAGATCTTTTTCAAACAATTCCTCCTGCAACTGCAATTACCTCCGCAAAAAATGAAATAATTCATTTATGATATGGTTCACTATAATTAATTCTAAAACATCTGTATATTTGTTCAAGTAATATAACACGCATCAGCTGATGCGGAAAAGTCATTTTGGAAAAACTAAGATGCATATCTGCCTTACCGGTAACCTCTTCGGATAACCCCAGGGAACCGCCTATAACAAATTGAATGTGACTGTATCCTCGTATACAGATATCTTTTATTCTCCCGGCAAATTCCGTACTTTCCAATTGACTGCCGTCTATCTCAAGGGTGATCAGGAAAGAATTATCTTTAATGTATTTTAGTATTCTTTCACCTTCAAGCTTTTTTACCTTTTCATTCAACAACTCTCCCTGATCTTCAGGTGTCTTCTCATCAGCTACTTCGATTATATTAAGTTTACAATACCTGGAAAGTCTTTTACTGTATTCCTTTATTGCCTCTAAAAGATATTTTTCCTTAAGCTTACCCACACAAAGCAGATCAATATTCATACGTCTCACCAAAACAACTGATAGAGGCACAAGGGTGCCTCTATCTGTATAACAATATTATTTTATATTACATCTCAAATACTCTTAAGATATTCATCGATTCCCTTTGCTGCAGCCTTGCCTGCGCCCATGGCAAGAATAACCGTTGCCGCACCTGTAACGGCATCTCCTCCTGCATAAACTCCTTCTTTACTGGTTTTACCAAATTCCTCTTCTGCAACAATACACTTTCTTCTATTTACTTCAAGCCCCTTGGTAGTGGAAGAAATGAGAGGATTAGGCGATGTTCCCAGTGACATTATAACCGTATCAAGTTCCATTTCGAATTCGGAGCCTTCTATTACTATAGGTGACCTTCTTCCCGATTCATCAGGTTCTCCCAACTCCATTTTAACACATTTCATTCCTTTAACCCATCCTTTATCATCCACCAGTATCTCAGTCGGATTAGTTAACAGATTAAACCTGATACCTTCTTCCTTTGCATGATGAACTTCTTCCACTCTGGCCGGAAGTTCTTCTTCGGAACGTCTGTATACAACAGTAACCTCTGCCCCCAGTCGCAATGCGGTTCTTGCGGCATCCATTGCAACATTACCGCCCCCAACAACAGCTACCTTCTTACCGGGATTTATGGGTGTATCATATTCTTCATCAAAAGCCTTCATAAGATTACTTCTTGTAAGATACTCATTAGCGGAAAATACCCCGTTTGCCGACTCGCCCGGAATACCCATAAATCTTGGAAGACCTGCTCCCGAACCGATAAATACAGCATCATATCCTTCTTCTTCCATAAGTTCATCAACGGTTATGGATTTACCTACAATAACATTTGTCTCAATCTTAACTCCCAGGGCCTTAACATTATCTATTTCGGCCGCAACAACCTTCTGTTTAGGTAAACGGAATTCAGGTATACCGTAAACAAGAACTCCGCCGGGTTCATGGAGAGCTTCAAAAATTGTAACATCGTATCCCATTTTAGCAAGTTCTCCGGCACAGGTCAGCCCTGCAGGACCTGATCCTATCACCGCAACTTTAGCATTCTTCTTCTCTGTAGCGGGTTCCGGTTTGATATTATTTTCCCTTGCCCAATCAGCAACAAAACGTTCCAGTTTTCCGATAGCCACCGGATCACCCTTTATACCTCTTACGCACTTTCCTTCACACTGACTTTCCTGCGGACAAACACGACCGCAAACTGCCGGAAGCGCCGAGGATGCACTTATGATCCTGCTGGCTTTTTCAAAATTACCTGCCTTAACTTCCTGTATAAAAGCCGGAATATCTATGGATACGGGACATCCCTGTACACATCTCGCATTTTTACAATTGAGACACCTTGAAGCCTCAGCCATTGCTTCTTCTGCTGTATATCCCAAACACACCTCTTCAAAATTAGTGGCTCTAACCTTTGGATCCTGTTCCGTAATAGGAACTCTTGTAAACATATCTGTAGCCATTATCAAAGTCTCCTTTCATCACACTCTGTAAACTGCTCTTATCCTAATTTCCGCAATTTCCCTTATGAGTGTCTCCTTCCTGTTCTCTCAGATAAGCACGCCCCTCTTCTGTCTTATACAGTTGCTGACGCTTCATAGCCTGATCAAAATCAACCTTATGTCCATCAAATTCAGGTCCGTCCACGCAGGCAAACTTAACTTCACCGCCTACGGTAACACGACAGGCACCACACATCCCGGTACCGTCTACCATTATAGGATTTAAGCTGACAACCGTCGGAAGAGAAAGTTCTTTGGTCAAAAGACATACAAATTTCATCATTATCATAGGACCGATAGCGATACAAACATCATATTTTTTTCCCTGTTCCTGTACCAGATCCTTGATCACCTCTGTAACCATACCCTTACGTTTATATGATCCGTCATCTGTTGTAATATACAGATTACCGGCAACTTCTTCCATTTCTTTTTCAAGGATCAGCAAATTCTGTGTCTTTGCTCCAACTATAACATCAGCATCAACACCGTTTTTCTTCAGCCATTTCACCTGAGGATATACAGGCGCAGTTCCGACTCCGCCCGCAACAAAAAGAATCTTCTTCTTCCTAAGATCTTCCAATGCTTCGGAACACAATTCCGAAGGCTGACCCAGTGGACCCACAAAATCTCTGAAACTGTCCCCGGCTTTAAGCTTGGCCATGCGGTTGGTTGATGCTCCCACTATCTGAAAAACAATAGTAACAGTTCCGGCTTCAGCATCATAATCACAGATCGTAAGCGGAATTCTCTCACCCTTTTCATCCATTTTAACGATAACAAACTGTCCCGGTAGACATGATTTAGCTACTCTTTTAGCTTCAACATCCATTAAATAAATGTTTTCAGCAAGCATTTCTGCCTTTAATATCTTATACATCAGGCTTTCCTCCTAACTATTTTAGTCCATCATAAACAATATATATTTTCACGCCCAAAAAATCAACCTATTTTAATTTACCACTCCAAAATCATAATCACCTTTTTTAGTATTCCTCGTTATCGTAAATACCTCAGCAGTTTGTGAATCCACCGCATATACAACCGACTCTCTTCGTTTTGAGCCATTTACCTTTGAATACTCTTCCACAATATAATAATTTCTGGAATTGGCATAGTAACCGTAATTTGCCTTGAATTCATGTTCCATAACCGCATGTCCCAGAGAAATAAGCTTTAATTGAACGGTGGCTTCAGCTGTCTTTTTATCAATAATACCGGACATAGTAAGCTCATATTCAGCTTTAACCACTTCGCTGGAAACTCCGGAATCATTTATAACGGCAAATCTATATTCACTTTTTCCCAAAGGCATAGGAAGCGGAGGTTCATATTCTTTGGAAGAACTGATATTGGGATCCGTACCATCGGTAGTATAATAGATTTTTCCATCCCCTCTATTTTCAAGTTTTATAAGTTTAGGTGTGGTATATTCACCACCCTGGGTTATAAGTCTGGGAATATCGGGAGTTAATATACTTATACTGTAGGCTTTACTTACCGGCTCGCTGATGATCCCTTTGGAATTAATATGAACCGCAGTAATAACCGTATCACCTTCTTCCAATCTTATAGGAGTTGTATATAATTCCGAATTCACATCCGGCTTGCTTCCGTCAAGTGTATAATATATCCTGCCTTCACCGGCCACCATAAGCCTCACGGTCTGAGGTTCAAAATAACTGCCCGCATCAACACTGAAAGAAGGTTCTTCACAAACATATTCTTCAAAAAGAGCCTGAACCGCCGCATTATTGTTCTGCTTGGAAAGCTTTACTATGGACTCGATATCACCTTCTGTTTCATAGTTATGAAGAAGCCTTTCATATATGGTTATATCCTGCGGGAAATCCTCCAAAAGCTCATTCAGAACAGCTATTGCTTCATCATATTTTTCCAGGGAAAAATATGAATCCGCCAAAAGAAGTCTTATACTTTCATCCTTTGGATTAAGAGATATCACATGCCGGGCTGTTTTTACAACCTCTTCATAATCTCCTTCGATAAATTCTTTCTCCGCCTTTGCCGACTGTACCTCAAAGGAATAATAATCGTTTACCTTATTAACGATTTTAATTATAAAAAATACCAAAAACAGACCAAGAATGACCGCTGCCGCGATCATAAATCTTGGCCATATTTCATTTATATTCGTTAATCTGCTCCATAATGAACCGGTTTGGGACTTTGTTTGGGAAGAACCCTTTTTTAAAAGAGCCGCATCCTTTCTGTCCTGAGTTCTTGCATGCTTATCTTTAATATCCGCAACATAAGTTTCTTCCGTTACAGAGGAATAAGCATTATCCGCCCCCGGTGTTTCATCATCAATAGAATCAGCTATCATTTCCGCAACTTCGGAAATAGTTTCTTCAATCCCCGCTTCAAGCTCAATTTCAAAATCAGGGACCATTATTACCTCTTCACCGCAGTTTTGACAATATAAATATCCTTCTTTAATTTCAGTTCCGCATTTTGGACATATCATACGGCAAACCCACTTTTATTTAATAGCATTAACACAATTATACATAAGCATTGCAATAGTCATAGGCCCCACACCTCCGGGAACCGGGGTTATGGCACTGCATTTATCAACCACTTTATCATAATCAACATCACCGCATAATTTTCCGTTATCCATTCTATGGATACCGACATCTATAACTACCGCACCATCCTTAATATATTCATCATCGATCATCTTCGGTTTTCCAACTGCCACCACAAGAATATCCGCTCTCTTACATACGTCCTTTAAATTACAGGTTCTTGAATGACACACGGTAACCGTACCGTTAGCCCTAAGAAGCAGCAAAGCCATAGGCTTACCCACAATATTACTCCGCCCCACAACAACGCATTCCTTCCCTTCAACTTCAATTCCGGAATACTCAAGAAGTTTCATAATACCTGCAGGAGTGCAGCTGACAAAACCTTCCTCACCTATACAAAGTGCACCTACCGACATAGGATGAAAACCATCCACATCCTTTTCAGGAGAAATCCGTCTTATTATTGTATCCTCATCTATATGCTTTGGCACCGGAAGCTGACACAATATTCCGGTTATCTTATCATCTGCGTTTAATTTATCGATCAAAGCAAGCAACTCCTCCTGAGTAGTTTCTTCAGGAAGCTCATAGCTTTCGGAATTGATCCCTATATATGCACAGGCCTTCTTCTTGTTTCCCACATATACAGTTGAGGCAGGATCATTACCCACCTGAATAACAGCTAATGTTGCCTGTTTTCCCAATGCCTTCTTCTTTTCAACAATTTCTTTTAATTCATCCTTAATTTGTGTGGAAATAGCTTTTCCATCAATGATCTTAGCCATAATAACCTCCTAGAACAACCCGGTGATCCTTCCGTTTTCATCTACATCAATATTATATGCCGCAGGATTCTTAGACAATCCCGGCATAGTCATAATATTTCCCGTTACCGCCACTATAAACCCGGCACCCGCAGAAACATATACATCTCTGACATTTATATTAAAATGCTTCGGTCTTCCCAGCAGATCCTTATTATCCGACAAGGAATACTGCGTTTTGGCAACACATACCGGTAATTCGGAAAAGCCAAGTTTTTCAAGTTCCTCTATCTGCTTAAGAGCTTTGGCGGAATACTCAACTTCATCCGCTCCGTATATTTTTTCTGCAATTGCCTGTAATTTTTCCCTGATGGAAAGCTCAAGACCATATATAGGAGTAAAATCACTTTTCTTTGTCTCAATGGTATCAAGCACACATTGGGCAAGCTCCTTACCACCTTCTCCTCCAAATTCCCATACTCTGGAAACAGCACATTCACAATCTAAAGCTTTACAAAAATTCTTAACAAAATTAATTTCTTCCTCCGTATCGGAAACAAAAGAATTAAGAGTAACTACAACAGGAACCTTAAACTGCTTTATATTTTCAATATGTTTCTCAAGATTTACTATACCACTCTTAAGAGCTTCCATATTCTCCTTAGACAGGTCTTCCTTCTTAACTCCGCCATTATATTTAAGCGCCCTGACAGTAGCTACGATAACGGCAACATCAGGTTTAAGTCCCGCAAGTCGGCATTTAATATCAAAGAACTTCTCGGCCCCAAGATCTGCCCCGAAACCGGCTTCGGTAATAACATAATCCGCCATCTTAAGTCCGGCCTTTGTAGCGATTACACTGTTGCATCCATGCGCTATATTTGCAAAAGGACCCCCATGGATAAGAGCCGGTGTATGTTCAAGCGTTTGAATAAGATTCGGCTTTACTGCATCCTTTAACAATGCTGTCATAGCACCTACCGCACGGATATCCCCTGCTGTTACGGGATTTCCGTCCAGATCATATGCAACAACTATCTTAGACAATCTGTATTTAAGATCCTTAAGGTCCTCGGCCAGACATAATATAGCCATGATCTCAGAGGCTACGGTAATAACGAAATGATCCTCACGAACAAAACCATCAGTTTTTTCCCCAAGTCCGACAACAATATTTCTTAAAGCTCTGTCATTGATATCCACACAGCGCTTCCATACAACATTTCTTGTATCAATTCTTTTTTCATTTCCCTGGTGAATATGATTATCAAGCATTGCCGCAAGCAGATTATTGGCCGCAGTTACGGCATGAAAATCACCGGTAAAATGAAGATTAAGCTCCTCCATGGGAACGACCTGGGAATACCCGCCTCCCGCAGCACCTCCTTTAATTCCAAAACACGGACCTAAAGAAGGTTCACGAAGTGCAAGTATGGCTTTCTTCCCTAGCTTATCAAAAGCCTGGGCCAGACCGATGCTTGTTGTAGTCTTACCCTCTCCGGCAGGAGTAGGATTAATTGCCGTTACAAGTATAAGCTTTCCGTCTTTTTTATCCTTTAATCCCTGCAAATATTCATTACTTAATTTTGCCTTGTATTTACCATACAATTCAAGGTCATCTTCCGATATATCAAGTTTCCCGGCAATATCTTTAATTGGCAGAAGTTTCGCCTCCTGTGCGATTTCGATATCAGACTTCATACAGTTTCTCCTTAATATCTGGTAATAAAATAAATATTTAAGACCTTAAATATAATCTTCTATATACTGTTCCAGTTGCTCCATACTCATTAAAACCTTACGCGGCTTGGTGCCTTCCTCCTCACCGACAACTCCGGCTTCGGCCAATTGATCCATTATCCTTGCCGCTCTGTTAAAGCCTATCTTGAAAAGTCTCTGAAGCATACCGATGGATGCCTTATTCTTATCTATTATTGCTTTTGCTGCCTCTACAAAAAGCTCATCATTTCCGTTTGCGGCAACCGAAGAACCTCCGCCGGCCTCAGAGGGAGCACCCGTTCCCGAAGAAGCATTTTTTATCTTTTGTGCGATTTCCTCATCATAACCGTCACCGCCTGTATGCTCTTTAAGAAAATCAACGACATCGGATACTTCCTGATCCGAAACAAAAGGCCCCTGTACTCTTGCGGGTTTGGTATATCCCTGAGGATAGAATAACATATCCCCCTTACCCAGAAGTTTCTCAGCACCCACCATATCAAGTATGGTTCTTGAATCCACACTGCTGGAAACACTGAAAGCAATACGGCTGGGCATATTTGCCTTAATAAGACCCGTAACAACATCCACGGAAGGTCTCTGGGTGGCTATTACCAGATGTATCCCCGCTGCTCTTGCTTTCTGTGCAATACGACAAATGGATTCTTCAACCTCCTTGGACGCAACCATCATAAGATCCGCCAACTCATCGACAATTATAACTATGCGGGGCAAAACCTTATATTTATCTTCCTCGGGAAGATTTGACATGGACTTAACCTTCTTATTATATCCGTTAAGATCCCTTACTCCGAACTCCGCAAACTTATTATATCTGTCATCCATCTCCACAACACCCCATTTAAGAGCTTCTGCTGCCTGTTTGGGGTCTGTAACAACCGGTACCATCAAATGCGGTATTCCATTATAAACACTTAACTCAACCACTTTAGGATCAACCATAATAAGCTTAACCTCATCCGGTCTTGCTTTATATAAAATACTCATTATCAAAGTATTGATACAAACGGATTTACCTGAGCCGGTGGCTCCTGCTATTAAAAGATGGGGCATTTTACCTATATCCGCAACCACCGTTTCGCCGCTTAAGCCTTTGCCCACCGCAAAGCTCAGCTTACTCTCCGATTCCCTGAACTCTTTACTTTCTATAAGATCTCTGAACATAACAGCAGAAATCTCTTCATTTGGAAGTTCAATTCCGATAAGCGACTTTCCGGGTATCGGTGCTTCAATCCTTACATTTTTTGCCGCCATACTAAGCATTATATCATCACTGAGATTCAAAACCTTACTTACCTTAACTCCTGTATCCGGTTTCATTTCGAATCTTGTTATCGCAGGCCCCTGGGTATACCCCTGCATGGTTACACCGACTCCGAATTCCTTTAAGGTTTCCTGAAGTCTTATTGCCTTATTATCAAGTAAGAGCTTAGAATCTCCCTGACTGTCTTTTTTACCTGCCTTAAGCATGCTGACAGGAGGAAATCTGAATTCTCTGACCGCTTTTTTATTCTTATCTCCGTTGCCTGCATTTACTTTGGTTACTCTGTTTTTTTCGGGATCATTATATACAGATTCATCAATGGATACAGAGGGCATCTCATAAGCCTCTACAGTTGTATCACTATAACCAAACTCCTGCTTCCCTGATATTTTTTCTTCTTTTATATCTTCGTTATATAAAGACCCTTCCCTGATCTTCTCTTCACCTTCCGGCTGCGAATATATTCTTTCCTGAATATAATCACCATTTAATCCGTTATTAATTAATGAACGATCATAATCTCTTTCATCACTTAAATGAACCGTTTCATTTATTATGGCGCTTTCAAGCTCGGAGGTATTATATGACTTAACCGGAGTATCAGCCCTTAATTCTCTTACCTGCGAATCCTTCCTATATATTTCGCTGCCGTCTGTATCTACCGAGATCAAATGTTCATTTTTAACATGTTCATATTCAAGATGATTTACATTTACAGGTTCGTTATAATGTAATTCTTTAATATCACTGTCATAAATCTTTACAGATAAACTGTCTTCCTGTACCGAAACATTATGAACTGCCTTATGTGTCTCATCCGGATTATCATAAATTATTTCATGCATATCCTCTTTAGAAGATAAATGATCATTTTCATTTATATTATCTTCTTTCTTTAATGTGGTATCCATCATAACACCGGACACCTTTTTATCCACTCTTAAAAGATTTTCTTCTCTTTGTCTTAAGTTCTCCTCACGAACCTTCTCCGCTTCGAGCTTTCTTTTAAGCCGTTCCTCTTCCTTAATCCTTAAACGCTCGTTGCGTTCCTCTACCTTTTGTTTCCTTATAAGTTCCTCTTCAATCCTTCTTGCTTCTTTCTCTTCATTACGAAGCCGTCTTTGTTCTTCTTTAAGAGGTCTTTCATTTTCCCTTCTTTCTCTTAACCTCTCTATATCATTTCTTGCGTTATCATACAAGGTAAGACTTCCGTTTCTGACTCCTGCCAGAAAAGATCTTTCGGTTATCAGAATTCCGGAAATGATCAATAAAACAATAAGGATTATATATGTTCCGATAGTCCCAATGCCCTTTGTCAGAACACTGCTCAGAGCACCGCCTATTATGCCCCCGCCTCTTTTAACTCCGGAACATACCGTATAATAATCAGTAATTCTGTTAATAACTCCGTTCTTTGGTGGAAACAACATTTGAGCAAGGGCACATAAAACTATAAGAAGTACGACCCCCGCCCATATTTTAACTGTAGTTATGGTAAGTCCCTTATTGGATACATAAAAAAATGCAGCCATTACCAATGCTATCGGAACAAGAAATGATACGATCCCAAATAAACCATATAATACACCGCTAATGAAATCCCCAAGACTTCCTACTATTCCAAGATTACTCAAAAGCAGCAATGCCGAAAACGCGATTATCACAATCAATGAAATTTCATTGATCAATCCCTCATCTGCCTTATTTCCGGTTGCAGATGCCCGACTTTTTACATTTCTTTTGGAAGTACTCCCGTTTGAAATCCTTTTTCTTGTCCCGGATGTGGTTTTTCTGCCACTGTTCCTTGAAGATGAATTATTTTTTCTCTTTGTTGACCCCGTTGACATTATTTACCTCTTTAAAACCCGTACACATAGCAACATCGTTACAAATTTAACAACCGCAACGAAAATTTATACGAAATTCCCTCAAATTTCGTATAAACCCTAAAGCATTCAATATTTTAAAGCTTTACCAAAAAAACTATGATAGAAATGGCTCCTACCGCAAAACAGTATATCCAAAAAGGTTTAAAATTTCGTCTTACCGCAAACCCATTAACTATTCTTAATGCAAAATAACCTATAACAGCCGCCAGTATCATAGCAACAATACAGGCACCGGCAGACACTCCGGCCCCCTGCGCACCGGGAAGCTTAAACAACTCAAGTATAAGCGCACCGAGAATTGCCGGTAAAGACATTATAAAAGAGTACTTAACCGCAAATCTTCTGTCAAAACCGCAAAGTAAACATCCTGTGATGGTAGTGCCCGATCTTGATATTCCCGGAAGTACCGCAAAACCCTGTGCTATACCTACCAGCATGGCATCTCCCAGATTTGCATCCTTCTGTTTTTTTGTTCCGTTTTCTATAAGATCGGAAATAAACAGTATCCCGCCCGTTCCAAGCAGACACAAACCTATAACCAGCAAATTACCTGAAAGTGTTTCGACAACATCATCCAGCAATATGCCCATTATTCCCGTAGGAATGGTAGACACTATAAGCATTACGACAAATTTTCTGTGCGGCGTACTGCATATAGGTCTGTATTCCATTTTGTTTATTGCAGAAATATTTTTAAAGAAAATACCGATATTGGCAAAAAAATCTATACATATTGCAAAAAAATCATTCAATATACGGAGTACATCTTTATAATAAACCGCACAAACCGCTACAAGCGTTGCTACATGAAGCAAAACATCAAACAATATTCCACCATCTGTTTCAACTCCGAAAATATTCTTTATCAAAGCCAAATGTCCCGAACTGCTTACAGGCAGAAACTCAGTTAAACCCTGAACTATTCCCATTAAAACCGCTTGAAAAAAAGACATAACAAACCTCCCACTTTTAACTTATACAATCCCCTTTTATCCCAAAGAGAAATACTATCACAAATTACAAAACATCGCAAATCATTCCCTGTCCATATGTACATCCAGCTGATTATACGGTATTTCTATCCCATTCTCGTCAAAGCGCTTCTTTATATCCTCCAGTATCTGCCATCTTGAAGTCCAGTATTCGGATTTCTTAACATAAAATCTCATACCCATATCAATACTGCTGGAATTAAGTTCACTTACAAATATCAGCTTCTCTTTGTTATGCACAACAAAACTCTCACTGTCAAGAAGATCTCTCAACACCTGCTTAACCTTATCAATATCGCTGTTATAAGAGACTCCTACTATTATCTCAAGTTTTCTGACATCATAAAATGTAACATTGGTAACCGTTGTATTAGACATTACGCTGTTCGGAACGATTATTGATCTGTTATCCACCGTCATAAGCCTTGTATAAAACATCTCTATACCATCTACCGTTCCCTCGGCATTGATACCCGATACCACCACATAATCCCCGACTCTGAAAGGTTTTGTCAAAAGTATGAGCATTCCACCGGCAAAATTCGATAATGAACCCTGAAAAGCAAGACCGATAGTAAGACCGGCCGATCCGAGTACAGCAACTATTGAGGCTGTTTCAACTCCAAAATATCCTGCCAGTAAGCCTATAAGCAAAACATACAAAATCACTTTTACCGTTGCATCGATAAAATTGATATTACTTTTATCTATAGAAGATTTTTCCAGTGATTTAACCACCAGTTTTCTTATAAGCTTTATTGCATATTTCCCAATGAAAAATAAAATAATAACAATAACAACTTTAACGGCTGCATTCAAAGCTCCATCAAATAATTCACCGGTATATCGTTGAAATCTTGTAAATTCCTTTGTTACATCCTGTGCAACATCCTGAGCGACAACCTGTTGCATTAATCTATCAAACCTCTTTCTTCCCTTATATATTTTTCTTCAAGCTCATGTCTTAAGGATTTTTTCCCTCCCTTATTATCATCACCTTTTCCCTTTGTTTTTTTTGCGGAATTCTTTTTTATATCAGCGGGTCCGTCATATCTGAATACGGATACCGCAAGAGGTCCCACACTTATCCTTATGGAATCATCTCTTCCGTCGCATTCATCTACCTTGGAAACCTTAACTCTTGGATTTACACATCCCGTACCGCCGTATTTTACATTATCGGAATTAAATATTTCCTTATATTTTCCGGCAAAAGGAACACCTATCTTATACTTCTCCCTGTTTATATTTGCGAAATTACAAACCACCAGTAAAGTTTGGGATTCACATTTACGCAAAAATACGATTATACATTCATTTGCCGAAATATTATTGATCCATTCAAAACCTTCTATTTCATTATCCCGTTCATACAAAGCAGGATTATTCTTATAAAAATCAAGCATTTCCTTAACATAAGCATTAAACTTCTTATGTTCGTCATACTGTAGCAGCTCCCACTGTACACTTCTTTCTTCGGACCATTCATCCCACTCCCCGATATCCTGTCCCATAAAAGTCAGAATCTTTCCCGGATGAGTCATCATATAACCGTATGCGGCACGAAGATTGGCAAACTTATCCTTATTCGATCCCGGCATTTTGGAGAGCATGGAAGCCTTCCCATGAACAACCTCATCATGTGAAAATACCAGAATAAACCTTTCCGAATATGCATATATCATTGAAAATGTAAGTTCCGTATAATGACCTGTCCTGAACAAAGGGTCATACCGCATAAACTCGGTAAAATCATTCATCCAGCCCATATTCCACTTGTAATCAAAGCCCAGACCATCATCATCCAGGGAAGCCGAAACTCTGGGCCATGCCGTAGATTCTTCCGCTATGACGATGGCACCATCATCCATTTTGGAATGAATGGAATTAAAATGCTTAAGAAACTCCACTGCTTCTAGATTCTCATTCCCACCGTATATATTGGCTACCCATTGTCCGTCCTGTTTTCCGTAATCCAGGTAAAGCATGGAAGCAACCGCATCCATTCTGATACCGTCCGCATGATACTCTTTTATCCAATATAAAGCATTAGCCAACAGATAATTACTTACCTGTGGTCTTCCGTAATTATATATTGAAGTCTTCCAATGAGGATGATAACCCTGTCTGGGATCAAGATGTTCATACAGACAGGTACCGTCAAACTCGGAAAGTCCATGATCATCCTTGGGAAAATGAGCCGGAACCCAATCCAGAATAACGCCGATACCCTTATTATGCATATAATCCATAAAGTACATAAAATCTTCGGGTTCTCCGTATCTGCTTGTAGGTGCATAATAGCCGATGATCTGATATCCCCAGGAAGCATCCAGGGGATGTTCCATTACAGGCATTACCTCTATATGGGTATAACCCATTTTTAACACATAATCCGCAATACGCGGAGCAAGCTCTCTGTAATTATAGAACTCTCTTCCGTCCTCGGGTTTCATAAAAGACCCCAGATGAACTTCGTATATACTTAAAGGTTTATCTTTTCCCTGATATTCTTTTCTTCCGTCCATCCATTTTTTATCGGTCCACTCATATCCTGAAATATCCCTTACTATAGAAGCCGTTGCCGGGCGAAGCTCTGCACCAAAGCCGTATGGATCCGATTTAAATTTTATGATATCACCCTTTAACTTAAGTTCATATTTATAAACAGCACCTTCTTTAAGACCGGGGATGAAGATTTCAAATATCCCTCCATCTTTAAGTCTTCTCATCTGATGTCTTCTTCCGTCCCAATTATTAAAATCACCTACAACACTTACCCTCAGTGCATTAGGCGCCCACACTGCAAAAGATACTCCCTTTACACCGTCGATCTTCCTTATCTGTGCTCCCATAACCTTATATGCCTCATAATGTATTCCGGCATTCAACCTGGCTATATCCTTATCCGTAAGGACCGGGGCAAATCTGTAAGGATCCTGAAGCTCATAGGATTCACCTTCACTGTTATATATCTTGAAATAATAACTGTACCTGATTTTAGTAAGACTGCGGACAAGCACTGCGTAGAAACCGGTTTCATCCATTAATTCCATGGTGTATTCTTTAAAAGTATCCCCCGTTTTTACCACAGCAATTACCTTATCTATATCTTCCTCTCCGGGAAAATAAGCTTGTATGAGAATTCCGCCGGAAACATAATGTCCGCCAAGAAAGCTGTGGGGATCATCCTCTTCCGAATAAACAAGCCCCTCTATTCTTGCCCAATCCATCATCTTATACAGTTTTTTATCCATAACAATTTCACTCCTGTACATCATATTTTCAGATCAAAAAAGATCTTCTCATATATTTATTATAAGGTTTTTATGATTGAAGCTTCATCTTTCTATTTCATGAATAAACAATCCGCTTCTTAATTTAGGTTCAAACCAGGTAGACTTAGGGGGCATAAGCAGACCCGCATCAGCAACCTCAAACAACTCACCTATAGACGTGGGATACATTGCAAATGCGATCTTACAGTCAAGAGCGCATCTTCTCTCAAGTTCTTTAAGACCTCTTATTCCACCTACAAAATCTATTCTCTTGTCTGTCTTCGGATCATCAATCCCAAAAACAGGTTTTAATACATTATCCTGCAATACGGATACATCAAGACCGGCAACCGGATCCTCAACAAGATATTTATCCGCAAACTTTAAAGAATACCACTTCCCTTGTGCATATACCGAAACCTCTCCTTTTCTGGCAGGCTTGTAAGGATCTGCACCCATTTCCTTCAATTCTCCCAATCCCGAAAGAAGCTCCATCACTTCTTCCATGCTGTGACCGTTAAGATCCTTGATCACACGGTTATAATCCATTATCATAAGCTGCTCATCCGGGAAAAGTACCGACAGAAAATAATTGAATTCCTCATTTCCCGAATAATCCTTATGTTCCTCTCTCCGCTTCAATCCAACCTTCACTGCGCTGGCACATCTGTGGTGTCCGTCTGCTATATATATTGAATCCATTGAAGCAAATGCTTTTTCGATCAACTCAATATCCTTGGGTGCATCGATCACCCATACCCTGTGTCCAATGCCGTCCTCTGATACAAAATCATTAACTGCCTTATTTGATTTAACTTTATCAACTATGGAATTTATATCTTCATTTGCACGATATGCCAAAAAAATAGGACCGGTCTGGGCACTTAGTGAATCCACATGTCTTATCCTGTCAACCTCTTTGTCCGCCCGGGTGTTTTCATGTTTTTTTATGACTTTATTAATATAATCATCTATGGATGCACAGGCTACGATTCCGGTTTGTGCACGTCCGTCCATGGTTAATTCATAAATATAATAACAGGCTTTATCATCTTTAACAAAATCTCCTTCATCAAGCATATTCCTGAATAACTCATTGGCTTTTTTATACACCCTGTCATCATATGTATCCACCGAATCATCAAAACCTGTTTCCGCTCTGTCTATCCTCAAAAAAGATTTATCATTACCTTTAACGGCTACAACTGCCTCTGCCCGGTTATATACATCATAGGGCAATGCCGCGATCTTATCTTCCAGACCCTTAGCAGGTCTTATTGCATTAAATGGTTTTATAACTGCCATATATACCTCCACCCCGGATAATGATATGTATCCGAAAATATACTTTACCGATTTCTCGACATACACTAAATATTGTATCAGAAAACTCACATAATAACAATATTTTTCCAAATATGAAACTATTTGTCTTTTACGTTTAATTATCTGCTATAATAGTAATAACGAACAACATATAAAGAAAGGGTACGATCATGACCGAGAAAGAAAGAAATTTTATAAACAGAATAAATAAATATGCAGAAGATGTTCTTAAAGATATTGACCCCCAGAAAACCCATGTATCCGAGCAGCTCGAAAAGCTTCGTCCCATAATGCAGGAAATATCCGACGAAACCGGCATGCCAATTGAAGATATATTTATAAAATATATGGATCTTGCGTCGGAACAGGGAGTTGAAGCCGAGCAAAAATACCGGGAGGATCTGGGACCCGATTTTGATTTTAAAATTTAATTAAAAAAATCCCCGTATTGCATATACGGGGATTTCCATATAATTTCTTAATTATTTTACAACTCTGACTCTGATAACACCGTCCACGGCCTCAAGCTTTTTCACGATCTCATCTGTCGCTTTGGCATCAAGATCCATTAAGGTATAAGCATATTCTCCCTTACTCTTATTAGTCATATCGGAAATATTAATACCTGTTTCGCCAAACATTCCGGTAAATCTGGAGATCATATTTGCAACATTCTTGTGCATGATGGCAATACGACTCTCATTGGTACATACACCCATATCACAATTCGGATAATTAACCGAATTTACTATATTACCATTTTCAAGATAGTCCATAAGTTCCTTAACCGCCATCTTTGCACAATTATCTTCGGATTCCTCCGTAGAAGCTCCAAGATGGGGAATAACTATACAACCCTCCTGACCTGCTGTTGTGGGATTCGGAAAATCAGAAACATATTTACGAACCTTGCCGGCTTTTATTGCTTCAATAACGGCACTTTCTTCCACCAGAAGATCACGGGCAAAATTAAGTATGATAACACCATCCTTCATCTTTGAAACAGCCTCTTTATTTATGGTGTTTTTTGTACTGTCCATAAGAGGAACATGAATTGTAATAATATCACACTGCTCATAGATTTCATTAACATCAATTACATGCTTGATATCTCTCGAAAGATTCCAGGCTGCATCTACGGAAATATAAGGATCATATCCAAGGACTTCCATACCCAGATGTTTCGCAACATTTGCAACCCTGACACCTATTGCTCCGAGACCGATAATACCAAGCTTCTTATCCTGAATCTCGGTGCCGGCAAATTTCTTCTTCTCTTTTTCAGCCATCTTGGCAATATCCGCTTCCGAAGCACTGTCCTTAACCCAATTAATACCGCCTACGATATCACGTGATGCAAGAAGCATACCTGCTATAACAAGTTCCTTAACACCGTTTGCATTTGCACCGGGGGTATTAAATACAACAATACCTTTTTTGGCACAATCCTCAAGAGGTATATTATTAACCCCTGCGCCTGCTCTTGCAACCGCAAGAAGTCCCTCCGGAAGATCCATGTCATGCATGGATGCACTTCTTACCAATACTCCCTGCGCTTCCTTAATATCATCACATTTTTCAAAATTATTACTGAATTTATCCAGTCCCACTTTTGCAATAGGATTTAAACAATTATATTTAAACATTATGCATTCTCCTTTAAATTCTTACTTTCGAATTCCTTCATGAATTTAACCAATGCTTCAACACCCTCGATCGGCATAGCATTATAGATAGATGCTCTCATGCCGCCCACCGTACGGTGTCCCTTAAGATTCTCAAATCCGGCTTCTTTTGCTTCCTTGACAAACTTAGCATCCAGTTCTTCATTTCCCGTAACAAACGGAACATTCATAAGAGAACGGCTTTCCTTCTCAACCGTACCTTTAAAAAGCTTACTTTCATCAAGATAATCATATAATATTGCCGCCTTCTTCTCGTTAAGCTTCTTCATCGCCTCTAAGCCGCCCATTTTCTTAAGCCACTTAAATACCTTGCCGCATATATATATGGTATAGCAGGGAGGTGTATTATAAAGTGAATCCGCATCTGCCTGAACCTTCCATTTAAGCATGGTAGGGGTTCCCGGAAGAACCTCATCGGTAATAAGATCTTCTCTTATAATAGCTATTACACAACCTGCAGGTCCAACATTCTTCTGAACACCACCGTAAATAACCGCATATTTGGATACATCCACTGGCTCCGAAAGGAAGCATGAAGAAACATCCGCAACAAGATCCTTCCCCTTTGTATTCGGCAATTCCTTGTACTTGGTTCCGTAAATCGTATTATTTTCACAAATATATACATAATCCATATCATCCGTAATGGCAAGATCGGAGCAATCAGGAATATATGAAAATGTCTTATCGGCGGAAGAAGCAAGTTCAACGGCCTCTCCGAAAATCTTAGCCTCCTGATAAGCTTTCTTTGCCCACTGACCCGTAACGATATAACCTGCCTTCTTATTCTTCATCATGTTCATTGGAACCTCGGCGAAGAACTGGCTTGCACCACCCTGAAGGAATAAAACCTTATAATTATCCGGAATATTCATAAGTTCCCTAAGATCAGCCTCAGCCTCCTTGATGATGTTATCATATACCTTGGAACGATGGCTCATCTCCATAACCGACATACCACTACCCTTATAATCCATCATCTCATCTGCAGCTTCTTTAAGTACTTCCTCAGGTAAAACTGCGGGACCTGCCGAAAAGTTATATACTCTTTTCACTTCTTCTCCTCCTTTATATTAAGACATTTAATATTCTTTAATTTCAATAATACATCACACATGGAGTTCCGATCTCAACCACCTCATACAGTTTAGCCGCGAAATCCTTCGGAACATTTACACAGCCGTGGGAACCGGAAGTTTTATAAATATTTCCTCCGAACTTGGATCTCCAGGTTGCATCATGTATACCTATCCGACCGCTGACAGCCATCCAGTAATTCACGAAGGTGGCATAACCCTCTCCTCTCAATGTCCGGTTCTTCTGTTTGAAATATAAATAACAAAGCTTTGCGGGTGTTCCGTTACCTTTGGCAAGGTTACCGGTAACTACATCCGAAGTCAAAGTAAGTTCACCTTTATCAAAATAATATATCTTTTGTTCACTCATATCTACTTCTATATAGGTATCTCCGACTCTGGCATTTCCCCTTCCGTTTCCTTCGGAAGAATAAAGAGGTCTTCTGGTAAGAACACTGCCTTTAAGCAGCTCTTCTTTTATGGAAGCAGCCTCTGCTTCTTTATCTACCACATAAGCCGGAAGCGCATTTTTTAAGGTTACGATACCCCCCGAATGTTTTTCCCAATCAATATATCCATCGGAAGTATTATAAACATCCGACAAGAATTCAGTATAACCCTGTATTTTATTTTCGTCAAATACAAGGTTTGATTTATCATCCAGTACAGGTGCCCCTGTATCATCCTTTAATAACCATCCCTGAGCCAGATTACCGTTAAGCGTATATTTGATCCCATCATCAAAAAATGTGATCTTGGCTTCCTTAACCAGATTGATCTTATCATTTAACCGAACCGCATCCATATATTTTTCCGGAATATCATGCGGTATATAACATTCCGTTATATCAAGTTCCAACACACCCTTATCAATGTTTTCAAGGGCCTTTACGGCAATATCAAAAAGCTTATTTTCATCAGCCTTATCAACTATCTCATCATAAAGATAATAGCCGTTTTCATCACATCTGAGCTCAACTACCGGATTTTTTTTATCTCCTTTATCCGAGACACAACCCAACTCTTTTATCGCCTTCTTAAGTTTATCCTCATTATAAGATATCTCCGGAACAAGATTATGATCCACCGGATAAAACAGATATACAGGCCACCCAAACGGAGTCTGAGCTTCCTTTATTTTCCATAATCCCATGGTCATATCGGCTTTAAGATCTATATCCTCTCCCTTTATGGCTTCACTATAGCCTTCGGCTCCCTCAAATAACAAAGTAATGTTTGAATAGTCTACACCGGGGATATGATTTGAAACCAGAAAATCATTGGCCTCGTTAATGTTCATGGAATGAATATCCTTATGATTAACATATGTGCCGTAAGAAAATCTTTTTGAAAAATATACCGACATATACATATATATCATCAAAGCCAGAGCCAATAAAGTTCCAATTATTATACCACTTATTTTTACCGCTTTTTGAAGCATATATAAATCCTATTCGTTATTTGCTGTTTTTAAGATCCGTTTCATCAAAAACTTCTTCTATAGGTGCCCCGGCGGGAACCATGGGGAATACCTTGTCATCCTGGTCGATAACACACTCCACCAATACCGGTTTCTTAAGCTCCAGTGCCTTCTTTACTGCTGCACAAACCTCATCCTTTCGTGTGATCTTTATTGCTTCACATCCAAGGCCCTTGGCAACCATCTGATAATCCACCTTATCGGTCAGCACAGTATTTGAATATCTTCCACCATAGAATAAGGTCTGCCACTGACGCACCATACCAAGTACTTCGTTGTTTATAAGAACCTGTATTATGGGAATATCATATCTGCTGGCAGTTGCAAGTTCATTCATATTCATCCTGAAGCATCCGTCCCCGGCAACATTTATAACCACTTTGTCGGGTCTTCCTACCTTTGCGCCTATACAAGCTCCCAGACCATATCCCATAGTACCGAGTCCGCCCGAAGAAATAAAGGTTCTGGGATCCTTATATTTATAATACTGTGCAGCCCACATCTGATGCTGTCCCACATCCGTTGTTATGATAGCTTCACCCTTGGTCTGCCGATAGAATTCCTCGATGACATAAGGGCAGGTAAGCCTGTCGCTATCATAGGAAAGAGGATATTTCTCCTTGAGCCCGTTTATATTAGCAAGCCACTCCGTATGTTTCTTCTGGCCGATCCTGGAATTAAGGATTGTAAGTATCTCCTTAACATCTCCGACTATACTTGCATCGGTCTTTATATTTTTATCGATCTCCGCAGGATCGATATCTATATGAAGGATCTTTGCCTTTGCGGCAAATCTGCTTGCCTTACCTATAACTCTGTCCGAGAACCGGGCCCCGACAGCAATAAGAAGATCACATTGGCTGACTCCCAGATTTGCGGTTTTGGTACCATGCATTCCTATCATACCCGTATAAAGCTCATCCGTACCGTCAAAACCGCCTTTCCCCATAAGAGAATCACATACCGGTGCTTCTATTCTGTGAGCAAAATCAAGCAATTCGGAACTTGCCCCCGAAATAATAGTACCGCCTCCGGTATAAATATACGGTCTTTCTGATTTTTCAATAAGCTTTATTGCCCTCTCAATATCCTTCTCGGTATATCTTACGGGCATATCCAGTAAATACGGTTCTTTCTTCCTGTATTCCGCTTTGTTAGCTGTAACATCTTTGGTTATATCAACCAGAACCGGACCCGGCCTTCCGCTTTTTGCAATTGCAAAGGCTTTACGTATTGTATCTGCAAGCTTATTAACGTCTTTAACTATAAAACCATGTTTGGTTATTGGCATAGATACACCGGCAATATCAACCTCCTGAAAGCTGTCCTTTCCAAGTGCCGGCAAATTTACATTACAGGTAATTGCAACCATCGGAATACTATCCATAAATGCGGTAGCAATACCCGTTACCAGATTTGTTGCACCCGGGCCCGATGTAGCCATACATACTCCGACTTTACCCGTTGCTCTGGCATAACCGTCAGCCGCATGGGCAGCTCCCTGTTCATGCGACGTAAGATAATGCTTAAATGTATCCTTGTATTCATATAAAGCATCATATATATTTAGGATTGTTCCACCCGGATAACCGAATATCGTATCGACACCCTGCTCCTTAAGACATTCCATTACTATCTGAGCACCTGTTAACTGCATTTTTATTCTCCCGCTTTCTGAATTTAATTATTTTTCGGTATCTCCAGAATGGCACCTCTGTTACCGCTTGTTACCATAGCTGCATATCTTGCAAGATACCCGGTTGTAACCTTGGGTTCTCTGGGTTTCCACTCTGCTCTTCTTTTCGCAAGTTCCTCATCCGACACTTTCAGATTAATAGAATAATTATTAATATCTATTTCTATTATATCTCCTTCTCTAACCAGGGCTATCGGACCACCAACCGCTGCTTCCGGAGAAACATGACCTATAGATGCACCTCTGGAGGCTCCCGAAAAACGTCCGTCGGTTATAAGTGCTACCGTGGAACCAAGTCCCATTCCGGCAATGGCCGATGTGGGATTAAGCATTTCTCGCATACCCGGACCACCCTTGGGGCCTTCATATCTTATAACAACAACATCTCCCTCAAGTATCTTGCCGCCCTTGATTGCATCAATAGCATCCTCCTCACACTCAAACACTCTGGCAGGTCCTTCATGTTTTAACATTTCCGGCACCACTGCAGAACGTTTGACCACAGAACCGTCGGGAGCAAGATTACCCTTAAGAACTGCCAAACCTCCGGTCTTAGAGTATGCATTATCAACAGTTCTTATAACCTCGGGATCCTTATTCCTTGAATACTTTACAGCTTCTCCTATGGTCTTACCGGTTACGGTCATACAATCTTCATTTATAAGTCCTATATCGCATAATTCCTTTATAACGGCATATACACCTCCGGCCTCATTAAGATCTTCCATATAGGTAGGACCTGCCGGAGCAAGATGACAGAGATTAGGCGTCTTCTCACTTATGGGATTAGCAAAGGAAATATCAAAATCAAAACCTATCTCATGTGCGATAGCCGGAAGATGAAGCATTGAATTTGTAGAACACCCCAGCGCCATATCAACGGTAAGTGCATTTAATATCGAATCCTTAGTGATTATATCCCTGGGACGGATATTTTTATTTAGCATATCCATGACCGCATATCCCGCACGCTTTGCAAGCTTTATTCTTTCAGAATAAACAGCCGGGATCGTACCGTTACCGGGAAGCCCCATACCAAGAACTTCTGTTAAACAATTCATGGAATTGGCTGTATACATACCGGAGCAGGAACCGCAGGTAGGACATACCTTTTCTTCATATTCGGTAACATCCTCCTGTGTTATCTTACCGGCAGCATATTCACCCACCGCTTCAAACATGGAGGAAAGACTTCTCTTCCTTCCTTTAACGTGTCCGGCAAGCATAGGACCGCCGGATACAAATACCGTGGGTACATTAACCCTTGCCGCAGCCATCAGAAGCCCCGGCACATTCTTATCACAGTTAGGGATCATTACCAGTGCATCGAACTGATGCGCTATGGCCATAGCTTCCGTTGAATCGGCAATAAGATCTCTTGTCACCAGGGAATACTTCATACCTATATGTCCCATAGCTATACCATCACATACAGCTATAGCCGGAAACATCACAGGTGTCCCGCCCGCCTCGGCAACCCCGAGTTTAACCGCCTCGGCAATTTTATCAAGATTCATATGTCCCGGAACAATCTCATTATAAGAACATACAATACCTACCATAGGTTTTTTGATCTCTTCGGGGGTATACCCCAACGCATTGAGCAACGACCTTGCCGGTGCCTGCTGCATACCGCATTTCATATTATCACTTTGCATAATACCGACTCAACTCCTTTCATCTTTAAAGCCATGTATAATTTATGTATATGATCATTTTATTCAGATTCTTGCTGCAATAAGATCACCCATCTCATCACATTTAACAGTCTCTTCACCCTCTTTTGCAAGATCGATGGTCCTGTAACCCTCCTTTAGGACCTGTTTAACCGCATTTTCAATAGCATCCGCTTCCTTATCAAGATCAAAGGAATAACGAAGCATCATTGCAGCACTTAATATGGTGGCTATGGGATTGGCAATATTTTTCCCGGCAATATCGGGTGCCGATCCGCCTGATGGCTCATACAAACCGAATCTGGTTTCATTTAATGATGCCGAAGGAAGCATTCCTATGGATCCTGTTATCATAGATGCCTCATCCGATAAAATATCCCCAAACATATTCTCGGTAAGAACCACATCAAACTGAGCAGGATCCTTAACAAGTTGCATTGCACAATTATCTACAAGCATCACACCATATTCAACCTGCGGGTAATCCTTTGAGACTTCTTCTGTTATCTTTCTCCAAAGTCTTGATGAATCGAGAACATTGGCTTTATCAACAAGCGTAACCTTCTTACGACGCTTCATGGCTATATCAAAGCCTTTGATCGCAATACGCCTTATCTCTTTTTCATTATATGAAAGAGTATCCACCGCTGTCATAACACCCTCTATCTCTTTGGTATACCGTTCTCCGAAATAGAGTCCCCCGGTAAGTTCCCGCATCATCATCATATCAAAACCCTTTTGCGCAACCGCTTCCTTAAGGGGGCATGCATCCTTTAACTCGGGATACAGATATGCGGGTCTTAAATTGGCAAACAGGTTAAGAGCCTTCCTTATCCCCAGCAATCCTGCCTCCGGACGTTTGGAGGGCTCCAGCTTATACCAGGGGGATGTAGCGGTATTACCGCCTATAGAACCCATAAGCACCGCATCGGAGTTACCGGCTTCCGTTATAGTTTCATCGGTAAGAGGTATTCCATATGCATCTATGGAACATCCTCCCATCAACAGCTCTTTAAATTCAAATTCATGGCCATATTTTTCGGCCACTCTGTTTAGTACCTTCTGAGCCTGAGTAACTATTTCCGGGCCGATTCCGTCACCTTTAATACTTGCAATACGATATTTCATATGTAACCTCTGTACTTTCCGGCAAACTCTATGTTATTCCTAAACCTGTTTACCTTACAAATATTCAAAATAAACACATACAAGGATGCCCATTTGAGCACCCTGCATATTACTTCATTCCGTTATATGATATTTCTATTCCGATCCGGTCTTTTCCACTTCCGTAATGGCGCTCTTTTTCATCGGGATCCTGCAATTTTTGTTGCTTCCGAACTCAACGATAACGGTATCATCATTAATATCAATGATTATTCCGTAAAATCCCGCAGATGTTAGGACAGCATCTCCCACCTGTATATCCGCGATCATGGAATCATGTCTTGCCTGCTCCTTTTTCTGGGGCCGATAAAACATAAAATACATAAGTACGCCTAACAAAACAATCCATCCAACCATATAAATTATTGATTCCGTACCCGACATTGCCTGAGCATTGCTTAATAATAATGTCATATTTTCTTCCTCCACTCTTCATAATACACTTTTTAAATAATACACAACTTTAAAAACTTCATCAAGTGTTTTTACAAATACTACAAAGAAACATATAAATTAACCTTCACCGTCAACAAATCCCGCAAGCTTACGTTTCTTAAAGACCTTATATTCTCCTTTATCAAGAGCCTCCCGTATCTGTGACATCAATGTATTGTAGAAATACAGATTATGCAGTACACACAATCGCATACCCAGCATTTCTTTGGCTTTTAACAAATGTCTTATATATGCCCTGGAATATCTTTTACAGGCCGGACAACCACACCCTTCCTCTATGGGACGTTTATCAAGTTCATATTTTGCATTAAACAGATTAAGCTTCCCATGTTCTGTATATACATGCCCATGTCTGCCGTTCCTTGAAGGATAAACACAATCAAAAAAATCAATCCCCCGGTCAACCGCTTCCAGAATATTTGAAGGAGTACCCACTCCCATAAGATATGTGGGCTTATCCTTCGGAAGATAAGGAACCGTCGCTTCGATCATTGAATACATCTCATCATGACTTTCGCCTACCGCCAGTCCTCCTATGGCATAACCATCCAGATCAAATTCCGAGATGATCTGAGCATGTTCTTTTCTTATATCCTCATACACCGCTCCCTGGTTGATCCCGAACAAAAGCTGTTCTTTATTTATGGTATCCTCCATAGAATTTAACCGTTTCATTTCCTCCGAACATCGTTTCAGCCATCTGGTAGTCCTCTCTACGGATGCTTTAACATACTCCCGGTCTGATCTTGAACCCGGACATTCATCAAAAGCCATGGCTATGGTCGAAGCCAGATTACTCTGTATTCTCATACTTTCTTCCGGCCCCATAAATATTTTTCTCCCGTCAACATGAGAATTAAAGTATACCCCTTCCTCTTTTATCTTCCTCAAACCGCTTAAGGAAAACACCTGAAACCCTCCGGAATCCGTAAGAATAGGCTTCTTCCAGGACATAAATTCGTGAAGTCCACCAAGCTTCTTAACCACCTCATCCCCGGGTCTTACGTGAAGATGATATGTATTTGAGAGCTGAACCTGGGTTCCGATATTCTCAAGATCCTCCGTTGAAACGGCACCCTTTATAGCCGCAACCGTTCCCACATTCATAAATACCGGTGTCTCTATAACCCCGTGAACGGTTTCCATCCTCGCCCTCTTGGCTTCTCCTTCTCTTCTAAGAACTGTATATTTCATTATCCCCAACCTATCTTATCCAAATATTCTTCCAGTGTCAGACCGCTGTCATATATTGCTTTGGCCGCTTCTTTACCCACATAACGGAAATGCCACGGCTCATAAGTTATACCCGTTATATATTCTTTACCTTTGGGATATCTTAGAATAAATCCGTATTTATAGGAATTATAAGCCAGCCAGTTACCGGCTTTGGTATCAGCAAAGCCCTCTGTAAGAGATGTATATCCGGGTGTTACTATATCCAATGCCATTCCCAGTTCATGTTCGGAAGTACCGGGTATAATAACCGAATAGGAACCTATTCTGAAAGCATCAAGATAAGAATATCCGCTACCGGTATAATTCCGTATCTTTCTGTCAAATAATTCCTGCTGATGCTCATGACTTCTGTAAGCCGAGCAAACGGTAAGCGTAACTCCGTCTTGCGCTGCCGCATCAAACATATCGGCAAGAGGCAAGGCAACCTCCTTACGTATTCTTGCTCCGGAATTAATATTTACAAGCTTAGGATCATAATCAGCGGGGATGGGATTCTGCTTATTTACAAGTATAAGCATCCAGGCATCTTCTTCGGAAGGTATGAAGTATTTCTCCCCGTTTTTTATATTTGAGGATTTATCCGAAACGGTTTCATTCCCTGATACCGATTCACCAGCCCGGTTTCCCGACACTGTTTTATCAAAGGAGGATGAAGACTTCTCTTCTTCCTCTTCCTGTACGGTAAGATTCATAAACTGTTGCCAGAGCTCCTCAGATTTCATACCATCTTTTTCTGTCTGTATGGAATCCCCGGATACGGAATCTTTTTCCTTATTATCATTACCGTATTCTCTAATGTATTTTCTTAAATCATCCGCTGTAAAGGATTCTTCCCCATCCTGTCTCTCACTTCCCGAAAATGCATATACTCCGGTAACAAACATCTTCGGGCACAATGTCATAAACAATACCAGAATACAGCAGATTACAGTATGTAACGGAATTTTTTTACTCATATGATTCAATATGTCTTTAATTACACTGATCAAGCTTCCAACCTCTTTGTTTTATCTTTATAAAATCCAATAAAGGATAGCACATATTTTTATAATTTACAATTAAATGTATTTTTGATATAAAAGTTATTATATATTATAATAAGCAGTGCATATATTAAACCAACTAAATCGGAGATGATTATGGCAGGATCAAATTACGGAACAGATTTCAGAATAACCACTTGGGGAGAATCCCACGGAAAAGCATTGGGAGTAGTTATAGACGGATGCCCTGCGGGACTTTGTTTAAACGAAGAGGATATACAGAGTTTTCTTGACCGACGCAAACCCGGTCAATCCAAATATACTACCGCCCGCAAAGAGGGGGATGAAGTAAGTATATTATCCGGAGTATATGAAGGAAAAACCACCGGAACTCCCATTTCTCTTATTGTCTTTAACAAGGATCAGCATTCAAAAGATTATTCGGAAATAGCTTCCTTTTACAGACCCGGTCACGCCGATTATACCTTTAATGAGAAATACGGCTTTCGCGATCCAAGAGGCGGCGGCCGTTCTTCCGGCCGCGAAACCATCGGCCGTGTGGCAGCCGGCGCCATAGCCTCGAAAATATTAAAAGAAATAGGAATATCTATTTTGACATATACGGCATCCATAGGTGATATCCTAATCGATCCCGACCGCTTTGATGAAGGATTCATTAACGAAAATCCCTTATATATGCCTGATAAAGAGGCTTCCGTAAAAGCTTCCGAATATCTGGATACATTAAGAAGTCTGGGAGATTCCTCCGGAGGTACCATAGAATGTCTTGTTAAGGGAATGCCTGCGGGGATCGGAGAAACGGTATTTGACAAGCTTGACGCCGAACTTGCAAAAGCAATAATGAGTATCGGTGCAGTCAAAGCCGTGGAAATAGGTGATGGGATCAAAGTATCCTGCGCAAAAGGAAGTACAAATAATGATGAATTTACTCTTGATGAAACCGGAAAGATCATAAAAAGAACAAATCATTCCGGAGGAGTTCTCGGTGGAATGTCCGACGGAGATACCTTAATACTTCGGGCTCATTTTAAACCCACTCCCTCCATAAGCTCACAGCAAAAAACCGTAAACAAAAACAATGAAGAGATCGCAATAAATATTAAAGGCCGCCATGATCCCATAATAGTACCCCGTGCCGTGGTAGTTGTGGAATCAATGACCGCCATTACTGTTCTTGATCTCCTTATGAGAAATATGAGTTCCAAATTGGATAATCTAAAAAAAATATACAGTAACCCCTAATGGTTACTGTATATTTTTTTTATTCATTTACTTTCATAATAACTATGCCGTTACCCTTTGTAACTCCTACCTCAGGTCCGTTCATTATAAGAGTATTATTATCAAGGTCCACATTAAAAAAGGTCATTGTATCTGTCTCATGATTTAAGGAAACAAGATGTTTTGAATCCGGAAATACAGCTATATCCTTAGGATAATCACCGCTTATGGGAAGCACAAATCGCTTCTCCAGCATTCCCGTTTCTTCATCTATCGAGAAAGCTCCCACACTGTTATCCCCTGCATTGGAACAGAATAAAAACTTATTATCATTGGAAAGCTTCATGGCACAGGCCGCCGAATCACCCGCATGATAACTGTTTATTGTAGGAACACGCTGAATCCTTGTAAATACAGGATTATCATTCTCCTCTTCATAAGAATAAACTTCAATGGTATTACTGAGTTCATGGATTATATAACAGAATTTTCCGTCCTTACGAAACTTTATATACCTCGGAGCCGACTCCAGATCACATCTTACAACATCCGCAAGCTTAAGCTTACCCGTTACGGGATTAAATCTGTATATCTTTACATGATCCAGTCCAAGATCACAGGCACACAGATAATGATTATCTCTGGTCATCTTAACACAACTTACATGAGGTCTGAAGTTTCTCTCGGCAATGCTTCCGATTCCCTTATGAAAGATCTCATCGGTGATCTGTCCTATGGACCCGTCTTCATTAAGCTTTAATACTGTGATCTTCCCATCATGATATCCCGCCACAAATAAATAACTGTCCGTATAATCCGTTGAAATATAGCAGCCTCTCATTCCGTTTATGGAAGCCATATTGATCTCTTCAAGATTACCGTCTTTAACGATCCTGAAGGATTCTACCCCCATATCCGTTATGGAATAAATAAACCTGCCATTATGCGATATGGTTAGATATGAGGAATTGGTTATGGAAATATGATCTCTTTCCGTAAGCCGCCCTTCATTAACGTCAGCATCATATATCCTGATCCCCCAGTCATTTTCACCTGTATAACTCGATACATAAGCAACATATTTATCCATCTTATCTCAACTCTCCCATTTCCATTGCAAGATCGCGATTAAATTCCTCTTCCTCTTCTTTTTTCTTGTTATTGTTATTACCGTTATAGCTACCTATAGTAACGCCGTTCTTAACCGGCGCAAGGAAAATACCGAGTAACATACCAAAAAACAGCCCCACAAGCAAGATCAGTATTTTCTCCTTCCTTTGATATAATAAATACATTAAATGCTTCATATGTTCCTTCCCTCCGTTCGTAATGATCATTCCCTGTTTAATTTTTTCAACTTTCTATTTCTTGCCACATCAATAAGCTCTTTACTTTCATTAAATGCTTCAAAAAGTTCTTCCGTATCAGGCTTTTTCATATGCTTTTTTTCATAAGCCTTAAGTTCATCCCAAGTTTTTAATTCCCTGCCGTTTTCATCAAAAACCGGCTTTTTAAAAACATGGGGATGGCGCATTATCATCTTTTCACTGATAGTACCGCATACATCATCAAAATCAAAGAGCCCTTCCTCTTTAGCTATCCGGGTCTGAAGAAGGATTATAAACAGAAGATCTCCCAGCTCTTCCTTTAAATTATCGGGATTTCCGGTTTTTACATATTCATTTATCCCGCAGATAACCTCCGCTGCTTCTTCGATAACATGAGCTTTTAAAGATTCATGCGTCATTGACTTATCCCAGGGACAGCCGTTTTCTCCTCTTAATTCCTCAACCACCTTAAGCAGGCGCAGGATTTCATTTCCGCTACTCATGCCTTCCTGCCTTCTTTACCATTCTTTTAGCCTTACCTTTTTGCGCAGGATCATCTTTACTTATAAGTACCAGCACGGTTCTTGCCGGAACCTTTATTATCTTATTACCATTATCATCAAGTTCAATATTATAAGCTTTGGGATCTGAAGAATCCGTGTCAAGACAATAAGACCACTCCATTCCTTTTTGCAACTTCGGCAAAGCAAAGAAATGCTCCTCCCAATGCATATTCGTCGCAATATAGAAATAATCATCTGCTTTATCTCCGGCACCGTATTCTCCGCAAAGCAAAGTGCCGATATGTCTTATATGGGTATCTATCTGAGGATACCAGGCCATCTCGGCATGATATGAAATATCCGGATAACCACAGGACTTATTATCAAGAAGTGTGGCTTCCTTATCCATGGAAAGCACTCCATGATTTTTCCTTAATGCAATAAGATCCTTTACATATTCAAACAGCTCGGCGGTCCTGTTATTCTGTTTCCAGTTAAGCCAGGTGATCTCATTATCCTGACAATACGGATTATTATTTCCGTACTGGGTATTCATGAACTCATCTCCGGCCATAAACATTGGCATACTCTGTGAAAAGATAAGAAGACAAAAAGCATTCTTAAGCTGTTTCATACGAAGCTTCAATACCGCGGACTTTCTGGTCTTTCCCTCAATTCCGCAATTCCAGCTGTAATTATAACCGGTTCCGTCCTTATTCTCTTCTCCGTTATTTTCATTATGCTTATAATCATAAGAAACAAGATCATTTAAAGTAAACCCGTCATAGGATGTTAAATGATTTATACATTTTATTCTTTCGGGATTACATCTTTGACGATACATAAATTTACTGAGCATATCCTCATCGCTCTTTAAGAATCTTCTCATATCGATCATATAATCCTGATTATATTCAGCCAGATTCTTATTAATACAGCATTGGGAGACCGAGAATATACCTTCGGCATTATATCTCTCATAATATAATTTGGTTCCCGTGAGGATAGGATCCGTCGCAAGAACATCCATAGGCAAATGTTCTCCGAAGACATGAAAACCATCCACATGGTATTCTCTTTGCCAGAACCTTAAACATTCACCGATAAGATTCCTGTTTACCTCAAGGGGAAAATAGAACTGCATTATAAGCTCGATCCCGGCTGCATGCAGAGCACGTACCATATCCTTGAACTCCTTAATCCCATCCTCTGTATAGCACAGCTGCGGCTTCGGATAGAAATATTCTCCTTCTTTAAACCCCCAGTAATTTATCCTTTTCTGGGCGCCGGTGACTTTACCCTCTTCATCCGTTTCCGAGGATTTATAACTTTTTATCGATTCACATTCGTCATAATCATAAGCCGGCATCATTTCAATCTGGGTAATACCCAGGTCTTTAAGATATGATATTTTCTCGGCAATTCCCTGAAAACAGCCTTTTGCCGTCACTCCGGAAGTCGAATGCCTTGTGAATCCACGTACATGAAGCATATATCCGATAACCTTGCCAAAAGGAAGCCTTAAGGGTTTATCTCCCTGCCAGTCATATTCGGGGTCATATATACGATAATGGATCGTCCGGTTTCTGTATTCGCCCCATTTACGCTTATTGTCCGCCCTCATTGCATAAGGATCACGTACTGCCTCATTACCGAAATAATAATTATAATAAACCTCCGATGGTATTATACCCTTAACTATAACGGAATAAACATTTCCAAAGACAGAATAATCATTCATCTCAATATTATAAAGAATCACACCGCTGTTATCGTATATTTTCAGGATCAGTTTCTTTCCTTCCGGGCAGACCGTACAAAACTGTATTCCCTCTCTGACAACCGTTGCTCCGTAGGGATAACCGGCTCCAATGCTCACATTATTATTATCCATATATATCATACTTTCTTCGTTATTAGATTATGGATCCAACTCCATTAAAAATTAAGATCACGAATTTATTCATGGTCGAAAACATTACATGACATTATAACACAAGTCACAGAATACTTCCAACAGTTTCAGTCTTAAATCCGGCTTCTCCGATGAATCTGGATTCTCTTTTTCCGTAATTATCCCGTTTTATTCCCATAAGCCAAAGTCGTTTCTTAGCCCTGGTCATGGCTACGTAAAAAAGTCTTCTTTCTTCCTCCATCTGCTTTATACCCATATTTCTCTTTCCCGGAAACAAACCTTCCTGAAGGCCTATAAGAAACACATTATCAAACTCCAGCCCCTTTGAGCCATGTATGGTCATCAACTCAATCCTGTTATTTATACTGCTGTTTCCCTTTTCGGTACAGCTGCCTCTTTCAATATCGGCAAGCCATTCTTTAAAGGTACTGTATTGTCTTGCTCTCTCCCTTATCTCCCCTATGATCACCTCAATATCATCTCTGCTCCTGTCGGCAAAATAATTATTCTCTATGTACCGGTATAACCCGATCCCCTTTAGAATATAATTAACCCCCGCATAACAATTCAACCCTTTTATATACTCAATATCTTTAAATAATTTTACGCAGGCATCATATCCCTCTTTAAGATAAACGGAACCCTCATAATACTTTAACACCTCCTCCTTTATTAAGGGCCGGTGGCTTATGCTTTCCCTGACCAGTCCCCTGTAGGGCTTGTTAAGTACTCTGAACAACTGCTCTTCTTCACCGTATGCAAACCTTATATAAGCCAGAATATCCTTAACCCAGTCCTTATCATAGAAATCCGACTTCCTGTCTTTTCTTGTATATGGTATGGATTCCCGCTTAAGGAATTCCTCCAGCATATCCACACTCCTTGAATTCCGGTATAAAACCCCTATAGATTCATATTTTCCGTCCGCCGCTTCAGCAGTTATCCTCTTTATGATATTTATGCAGTATACTGCTTCTTCCCCCACCGAACCAAAGCATTTATGTTCGATACAATATCCCTTGATCGATGACTCTTCTTTATCTCCTTTTGATACTTTATCAGAATTGATACATATCTGTGTTTTATCGAACCTGTCCTTATTATGGCTTATAAGCCTGCCGGCATGACTTATTATCTCCCCCGGACATCTGTAATTTAACTTAAGCTTAACCTGCTTAGCCTCCGGATAATCCTTAACAAATCTTTTCATTACTTCAGGCTGCGCCCCTCTGAAGGAATAAATAGACTGATCATCATCTCCCACACAGAAAATGTTGGCATCTTTACCGGCCAGAAGCTTCATAACCTCATATTGCCTAAGATCGATATCCTGAAATTCATCCACAAGTATATATCTGTATCTTTCCTGCCACTTATTAAGGATAAGAGAATTGCTTTTAAGAGCCTTCAAACAGTCATTTATCATATCGTCAAAATCAATTAATCCTTCTTTTTTACACAACAAAACATAAGGATCATACAGCTTTTCCAACAGTTCCTTATCATCCCCTGATATATCCGCAAGAAAAGCCTTATCTCCCATCTTCCTATAGCCTATAAGCTCAACCATCCTTTCCGCATCGGAAATATCCATAAAGGGCTTAAGCCCCTTACGTCCCGCGGTTATCTTAAGTAATTCGATTTTTTTATTACGTGTTAGGATTTCGCCTGTTCTGTACAGGCCCTGACGTTTTAAAATATGATAAAATACGGCGTGAAATGTACCAAAAGTCACAGGATACGATGTGCTTACAAGATCATCAAATCTTGAATGCATTTCCTCAGCAGCAAGCTTTGAAAATGTCAGCACTAAAATATTATGCGGATCTGTCTTCTCAACTTCAATAAGCCTTTTTACCCGGTTAACAAGAACCGATGTTTTTCCGGAGCCCGGACCCGCAAGTACCAGCATAGGACCGTCCCTGTGTGCAACGGCCCTTTGCTGCTCATTATTCAATTGATGCATGTATTACCTTTCTTAAACTATTCCTCATCCATAAAAAACTCTTCATTATCAAGGAATTCATCAAAAGCGTCCTCAACCGCTTCATATTCCTCATCATCCTCAATAAAGGTTAATTTAGGCTCTACATTGGGATCCTTCTCATCCTCTTCATAACGGTAGAACCATACTTCTCCATCCTTACTGTCACCATTTTCATCCACCGGCAATAAGGCAATATAATCCTTCTTATCCACCTCCAGGATCGTTATGACTGCACAATTTACTACGGACCCATCTTCAAGCTCAAGCTCCACGGACATCTCCTCGCTTGGAGTATTATCATCAATCAACTCATTATTGTTCTCTTCTTTTTTCATTATTATCTCCTTTTATTCAGATAATCTTGCAATTCCATCCTCTATCCTTTTTATGGATTCTTCTTTACCCAGGATTTCCATAAGCTCGGTTGCTCCGCCCGGAGTCATCTGTTTACCGGACAAAGCCGTCCTTACAGGCCACATTACATATCCGTTCTTAACGCCCTTTTCTTCCACATATTTGCTCAGTAGTGCATACAGAGCATCATTACTGAAATCTTCATGGTCTTTAAGAAGCACCAGAACATCTTTTAAAACCTCAAGGGAAGTCTCGGCATTTGTCTTCATCTTTTTATGAGTATACATCTCTATATCATAATCCGGAAGCTCTTCAAAGAAATCTATATGCTCTTTGATATCCGGGAATATTTCGATCCTTGTCTTAACCATACCTGCTATCTTTCTAAGATCAAGATCCTTAGTTATGACTTCTTTGATATAGGGCAAAGCCATCTCATAGAACACTTCGAAATCCATCGCTTTAATATATTCACCATTCATCCACTTAAGCTTGGTATAGTCAAATACCGCAGGACTTTTACTCATATGCCTGTAATCAAACTTCTTAATAAGCTCTTCAAGAGACATTATCTCCTGATTATCCTCGGGACTCCATCCGAGAAGTGCTACAAAATTGACAATGGCCTCGGAAACGAATCCCTGTTCAAGCAGGTCTTCATAAGAGGAATGACCGCTTCTTTTACTAAGCTTCTGATGATTCTCATCGGTAATAAGAGGACAATGAATATACACCGGCACCTCCCATCCAAAGGCTTCATACAATCTGTTGTATTTAGGTGAAGAGGATAAATATTCGTTTCCTCTCACAACATGGGTGATTCCCATAAGATGATCATCAATTACATTTGCGAAATTATAAGTCGGATAACCATCCGATTTAATAAGTATCATATCATCAAGTTCGGCATTATCAACGGTAATATCCCCGTAAATATCATCGTGAAAAGTAGTTGTACCTTCCGTAGGATTATTCTGTCTTATAACATAAGGTTTACCCTTTGCAAGATTATCCTCAATCTCTTCCTGACTTAAATGAAGACAATGCTTATCATAAACCTTCATTTCCTTGCCGTCTATAACCTTAGTAAGACTTTCCAGTCTCTCCTTATCACAGAAACAGTAATATGCCTTTTTCTCTTCAATAAGCTGTTTTGCATACTTAAGATAAATACCCTGTGCCTGTCGTTCGCTCTGAACATACGGACCTACGCCCCCATCCTTATCCGGACCTTCATCGTGTACAAGTCCTGTTTTCTCCATAGTGCGGTAGATTATATCAACCGCCCCTTCCACGAATCTTTCCTGATCCGTATCTTCTATTCTAAGAAGAAAATCTCCGTTCTCATGCTTTGAAATAAGATACGCATACAGAGCGGTTCTTAAATTTCCTACATGCATTCTCCCCGTCGGTGACGGAGCAAACCTTGTTCTTATCTTTGTCATTTTACTGTTACCTGCTTCCTGTTTTTATACTGCTTACATTAATTTAAATTAAATAAACCCACCGTTCATAATAAATGTGTGTTATCCCGATGTCAAGCCTGATCCCTCCTCCTAATACCAAACTGCGCCTTGACTATACCTCTTTTCAATGGTATAAATAATACGCAGATAATGCACTTTATATAATAGGAGAACGAAAATGAGCAATATCGATCGCTTAAATGATGTGATTCAGGTTGCACCTCTTAAACTTGTCATACACGACAGTATCTTAGATCTTGGCCATCAGGTAAATGATTATCTTGTGGAATTCCGTAAGAAAGTAAATCAGCAGCATTTGGGATCTCCGGCCTTTCAGGGGTATCAGTCCTCTGATTTTATCGCGGATTGTTCCTGTCCCAGATTCGGTTCCGGTGAGGGCAAGGGTGAGTTTCATGAATCGATCCGCGGAAAAGATCTTTTTATACTTGCAGACGTTGTGAATCACTCTCTTACTTACCCGATAAACGGTTTTATTAATCACATGTCACCTGATGATATATATCAGGATGTTAAAAGAATAATAGCTGCGGCAGCCGGCAAAGCACATCGTATTACGGTTATTTTACCTTTCTTATATGAAAGTCGTCAACACAAACGTTACGGCAGAGAATCCCTGGATTGTGCATATGCAATTGAAGAACTTCATCAAATGGGAGTTGCAAATATAATCACCTTTGATGCTCATGATCCGAGAGTCCAGAACTCGGCTCCACTTTGCGGCTTTGATAATTTTCAACCTCCTTATCAGTTCATAAGATCCTTGCTTCATTACGAGAAGGATCTGGTTATTGACAAGGATAATCTGGTGGTAATATGTCCCGATGAGGGAGCGCTTCCCAGAGCTGTCTATTTCGCAGGTGTTCTTGGAGTAGATACAGGTATGTTCTATAAACGAAGAGATTATTCCAAGGTTGTTAACGGCAAGAATCCTATTGTTGCCCATGAATTCCTGGGAGATAACATAGACGGTAAGGATGTTATCATTATTGACGATATCATTTCCTCCGGTGGAAGTATGCTGGATACCTCCAAGCAGCTTAAAGCAATGAATGCCAAGCGGGTATTTATCTGCTGTACTTTCGGATTATTTACAGACGGCCTTGAAATCTTTGATGAAGCTTATGAAAAATGCTATTTTGACAGGATCATATGTACCAATCTTAATTATCATTCACCGGAATTATATAAACGGCCTTATTTTATTGAGGCAAATATGAGTAAATTCCTGGCATCGATAATTGATTTTTTAAACCATGATGTATCATTATCCAATGTACATACACCTACGGAAAAGATCAATCAGATACTTTCTCAATATAATAACCGGGAATATGTGGATGAACCGCTTCAGTAATCCTCCGTATTACAGATAAGATATGATCGGAAGGATCATTTATATAAGCCGGAGAGTTTTATAATAAACTCTCCGGCTTCTTATATTTCAATTTGGCGGAATATAATAAAATGCATTTTTATACCATTCTATTTCAGCACCCAAAATAGAGATCACATCAAATCTTATATTGGAAGTATCCGAAAGCTTTGCACATATTCTGTAATAATCCGCAACTCTTGATATCACTCTTTGCTTTTTATAATTAACTGCCTCCGCAGGATTGCCTGATGCATCACTTTTCCTGTATTTAACTTCGAAGAAAATATAATACTCTCCATCATAACCGATTATATCTATCTCGCCTGATCTTGACCTGAAATTACGCTCCAGTATCCTTATATGATTATCTTTAATATATGAAACAGCAAGTTCCTCATGCTCAGCACCTACTTTTCTTTTATTCAAATCAATATCCTTTCATTTTGGCTGACTTAACACACCGGTCTTTATCCGACTTCGGCTTTACCGGCTGCAAGACATTTTTCTTCATACTCCGGATATAACGGTTTGGCATACGCGACTATATCCTTATATTCATCACCCTTGTATTTACCGTAAGTAGGATTAAGGATTCCCTTATAATACTCCCGCAGCTTTAAACCATTCTCTTCTTTATCGTCCAGCAATAAATGTCCAACCCGGATATAATAATCCTTTATATCCTTAATATAACATTTATCACAGAGCTTATATGACTTTATTGCCGCTTCTTTATCTTCAAGGAAGAAATATATTTCCCCAAGCTTAAGATTAAATTCCGTGGCCATCATCGAATCCCCGCTAACACTTGATAAGGCCTCCTTAAAAAGCTTAAGCGCCTCCTCGTACCGGTTTAATCCCATAAGCCTGGAGGCATACATAAGATCAATATCCTTAAGGGCTTCTTCAGCATCGGAAGGTTCGGAAATGATTTTAAGAACGGTTTCAATATCGGTATCATTGCCCTTATATCTGATAGATGTCATTTCGGAGGAATCCTTATCAATATATATATCATAATACTTTACTCTCTCATTTAACTTCCCCTCCAGAACGGAAAGCATATATTCATCCGCATAAGGTTCAAGCTTAAGAACTCTTCTTAAACGCATCAGAAGGAACCGCATAAACTCCCCCATTAAGGTGCCTTCCTTTATGGCAGGAATATCCTCATTAAGTATCTCCTCTATTCCCTCCCACCGCTCATAAGATTTAGTCTCCGATAAGGATGCATCCTTAAGAGATATCACCAGAGAATAGGGTCTCCCGAGGGCGGTTAATTCATCATTTGACAGAAGGTATACTTCCTTACTTACAAATGTTCCCTTAAGCTTCCTCAATGCTCCGTCATATTGCAATTGCAGAGAACTGCTCAATCTGAAATAGATCATTTATCTTCCTTTCCCATCACACTTCTGACAATATACTGTGGTGAATTATTAAGAGAAATATATATACGCCCTATGTATTCGCCTATAATGCCAAGCATCAGAAGAAGGATACCCCCTATAATAGTCAGAAGGGTAATAATCCCGCTGTAACCCAATACATAATTAATTCCAAGAAGTTTACGTATAATGGTTATAATACCGTAAATAAACCCTCCCACAGCCATTAATGCTCCGAATCCGGTAGCCATCCTAAGGGGCTTAATACTGAAAGCGGTAAATCCGTTTAACCATAGATTTATAAGCTTACCGAAGGTGTAACCGGAATTACCGGCCATCCTGTCTCTGTGATTAACATCTACATTTACAATATCCTTGGTTGAACGAAGGACCAGACCTATAACATAGGGATAAGGATTGGAATACTTAATGATCTCATCCACAATAAATCTCTTTACCGCAAAATAACTGGACACGTACAGATCCTTAGGTTTATTAAGCATAACATCTGCCATAAGATCGTTTAATTTGCTCCCGATATTTCTAAACACACTGTGATGCTTATTACCGTATTTAGCATATACGGCATCATGACCTGCCTTAATTTCATCAATAAGCTTCCATATCTCATCTGCCGGTGTCTGACCGTCATCATCCATACAAACGATTATATCTCCCTTAACATAATGAAAACCTGCCATAAGAGCTGCGTGCTGACCGAAATTCTTAACAAGATCCACACCTGTAATATAATCTCTGTCCCTGCAAAGCTTTCTTATAATATCAATCGTATTATCCGGTGAGCAGTCATTTACAAGAATAACCTCATATTCTTCCTTGTGCCCCTCCGTTAAAGCCTTATCTATCTCGTCTATAACCCTCTCCAAAGTCTCATGGGAATTGTAACAGGGTATCACAATACTGATCATATATTTATGCTCCGCTTCTGAATACTAAATAAATTATATTACAAAATAAACCTGTAATCCATTGATACAATACCACAGATTACAGGTTTTTACAATTTCAAGCTTATTTACAGCTAATATAACAACTCTATTACAAAAAAATTATTCAATGACGATATCATCAACTCCGGACAAGCCGGAAACAACGGTAACTGTGATCTTCTGAGTTGAGCCATCTATTTGTACAAGTATATCTTGCCCCTTATAAGCTTTTGCCTTAAGATGACCTTTAAGTGTTGAAATATCGTTTATATTTAAAAATCCCTTAAACTCATCTACAAATTCCTTATATGGAGTATAATATGTCGGAGTATCCAAGTCTTCCAACTTAATCTGTGGCGGTGTAAAGCCTGCCAAAGGCCTGTTCTCTATATTTTCATCCGTTATTGCCACAGCCAAAGCATTGTGAATTGCCGCTATTACCTGTACATCATTTGCAAGCCTGGATTTCTCAACATACCTAACATACTGTGGAGCAAGTAATGCTATCAATATTGCCATTATTGCAATAACAATAATTAACTCCACCAAGGAAAACCCTGATTCATTATTTCTCATTAAAATCTCCTCTTTTATTAGCTCTTTTGTCCTTTAAAATCAACCAATATTAAAGACTCTATAAATTATAACAAAGGTTCATAAAAACTACAAACGAATATATTAATTTATTTGAAATCAATAGAAAGTCTTAACT
>JAILKH010000055.1 GCA_024693925.1 Lachnospiraceae bacterium
ACAACTATTCCTATATCCTTATTTTCTTCGCTCTCTTCATTTATATTGACTTTACACACACCGGCAGTTCCGGCTATATACAGATCTCCGTTTTCTCCCAGATAATCTCTTGAATTACCGGTTGCGATATACGGCAGCCCACTTTTCAGATCATAAAAACTAAACTGTATATCATCATTCTCAATAAGCTCGGAAACTTTGGTAATATAAATCCCGTTAGATGCAAGTACCCAGGCACCACCATGATCATCAAAATAAATATCATAATTATTTGCATAGGGAAATTCAGTCACTGCCGTTATTACCCCATCTTTCATATATTCAATGGAATTAGAGGTTATGATCCAGAACATTTCACGAACAGAATCCCATTTAATACGCATTACAACTTCACTTGTAAGGCCCTCCTCTATTCCCAGCCTGGATACTCCGGATTCATCTATAACATAAATACCTTCTCCGTCGGATCCCAAATATAACTTTTCGTCAGGTCCCTGCTCAACTGTTAATATTTCGGCTGCATTAACCCCATTTTCCTCTCCGTAATGTTTGATCTTTCCATCCTTTGATATTATAAACATTCCGTTACCGGTTGCCACCACTACGGTTCCGTTCTCCAAGGGCAGTACAGCCCTTACTTTCGTGGTATCCAGCCCGTTACTCTCATTATAAATCTTTATGGAGCCATCTTTGGGTTCATAACAGATAAGTCCCGTTTCTCCATGCGTACACAGCCATACCCGGTCTTTATCATCATTTTTAATACAACGGATCCTTACGTCTTCAAGCATTTTTGTTAGTTCATTATTAAGAGATACATAATTATTTATATCCAATATCTCAAGTCCACTGTCCGTTCCCAGATAAAGCTTTTTATTATTAACACAGGTAGTATTTATAACTCTGTTATCGAGTCCGGCAAGTTTTGATATATCCACAAAACGGTCGGGAACCAGCTTCATAACCCCTTGCCTTGTAGATGTAAACCATAAATTACCCTCCTTATCCACCATTACATTTCCTATGGAATAATTCATGGGCAGTTCTTCCAGTATATTGTAATTATCATTTATATCCAAATACCCGATACCGTTTGTGGATGCTATCCACAGGTTACTGTTTGATTTTGTGATACTGTTTATATTTTTATGAGGATATACGGATCTTTTGGATACTATCTTTATATCTTCATCATTAACATTTATTATGATCAATTCAGACTCAACCGTTCCCAGATAAATAATACCTGTTCTATCAGGATCGGGATACATTGCATTTATCTGCTCATTACTTACCCGGCTCATATCATATATAACCGTAACCCTTAATTCATCAAGCAAAAATAACGCCCCCTCCGATGTCAGGCCGTATACATTACCCGATATATCTTTAGACAGGCCGGTTATATATTCCGAATTGATCTGCGGATCATCAATTGCATGCATTTTCAGGGTTTCTGCATCAATATATGCCAATCCCTGAGTTGTTCCTATAATAATGTTTCCTTCACTGTCTTCTGTCATTGAACGTATCGAAGCGGATTCTACTCCCTCAACACGACCGTATGTCTTTATATCTCCGTGATCATATAATGCTACACCGTTCTCATTTGTTCCTACCCACACCCGGTTTTTGGAATCCACATATATGCTGAAGACACTGGATATTCCCGTGGAAGCTTCAAACCGGTAGAAATTGGTACCGTCATATCTTACAAGTCCGCTATACCCCCCCAGCCAGATAAAACCTTCTTCATCCTGAGCTATGGCATTTGCCTCCGATGTGGGTAATCCGTTTGTAGAATCGTACAATATAGAAGTATAATCAGCTCCTGTACCAAAAACATCCCTTTTTGAAACTTCTGCCGATACCTCTATTTTATACGTCAGAATCATTAACATTAACACTGATAATGTTATAACAGATAACTTTATAAATCTCCTGATGATAGACATGCTTTTCTCTCCCTGTGATATTAAGATCCGTCCTCGTAAATAGTCTCCACCCGAGTAAATAATATCATAGATTAAAGATAAAAAAAACCAAAAAGGGTACCGTTATTAAACGGTACCCCCGGATTAAGTATAAGCTAAACTATTTCACTTTTTTATTTAAAAGGATTCTCCGTAGGATAAGGGAGAGAAGCCGGCTGATTGTAACCAATCTCATCTACCTCAACCCCTATATATTTAAATACCTCAAACAAGGTCTTTCCGAAATGTCCGAAGGCTACAGCCCCATGATGAGGATAATTCTTCTGGATCAATACATGGCGATAGAAACGTCCCATCTCGGGAATCGCAAATACACCGATACCACCAAAGGATCTTGTAGCAACCGGAAGAACCTCTCCCTCAGCAACATATGCACGAAGAATCGCATCTGCGGTTGACTGTAATCTGTAGAAGGTAATGGGTCCGGGAACAATATCTCCTTCAAGAGTTCCGTTGGTCACCTCAACCGGAAGCGAACGGGCCATAATGGCCTGATTCTTCATTTCACAGCTTGTAAGCTTCTTTGAACAGGTATTTCCGCAATGGAAGCCCATAAATGTATCGGTAAGCTTATAATCGAACTTGCCCTTTATGCTGTCTTCATACATACACTTGGGAACAGAGTTATTGATATCAAGAAGTGTAACGATATCATCGCTGATGCACTGCCCGATATACTCACTTAAGCATCCATATATATCAACCTCGCAGGATACGGGTATTCCGCGCCCGGTAAGACGGGAATTTACATAGCAGGGAACACAACCAAACTGAGTCTGGAAAGCCGGCCAGCACTTTCCTGCTATAGCCACGAATTCCTTGGAACCCTTATGTGCTTCGATCCAGTCAAGCAAGGTGATTTCATATTGAGCAAGCTTATTAAGAACTTCAGGTTTTTTATTACCTGCTCCAAGCTCCTCTGCCATTTCCTTAGCAACTTCGGCAATCCTCTTATCATCGGCATGATTATTAAAGGCTTCGAAAAGATCAAGTTCCGAATTCTCTTCAATCTCAACCCCAAGATTGTAAAGCTGCTTTATAGGTGCATTACAAGCCATAAAATTAAGAGGTCTGGGACCGAAGGATATGATCTTAAGATTGGAAAGAGCATATACCGCACGTGCAATGGGAACAAACTCATGGATCATATCCGCACAATCCTGCGCATCTCCTACAGGATACTCGGGAATATATGCTTTAACATTACGAAGCGCAAGATTATAACTTGCATTAAGCATACCACAATATGCATCTCCACGTCCTGATACGGTTACCGAATTATAATCTTCTTCGGCAGCGGCTACAAACATCTTAGGACCGTCAAACTGCTGGGCAAGCATGGTTTCCGATATTTCGGGACCAAAATTACCAAGATAAATACAAAGCGCATTACATCCGGCTTTCTTTATATCCTCAAGAGCCTGTTTCATATGAATCTCACTCTCAACAATACATACCGGACACTCATAAATATCATCTGCACCATACTTTTCTGTATAAGCAGCTACCAGAGCCCTACGTCTGTTAACCGATAATTCTTCCGGAAAACAATCACGTGATACTGCAACAATACCAATCTTAACTTTAGGCATATTATTCATATTCTTTCTCCTTTTCAATAAATATTTCATCCATCATCTATGATCAAACAGATTTTTCCTGTTTAATCCATTACTTGAAACGACCATTTATTACTCATTTACATTGAGATTTTTTCCGATAAGCCCATTGAAAGCACCTTCGATCTTCGCATCGGGATGACCTATAAGCCACTTATTTCTCGCAAATAACAGCTTATCCTCAGATGTTGCATCCACTTTAAAATCAAGATCCGTATTTGTTCCTTTGGGAAGAACTACCACTACCCTGAATTTATTACCATTATAATTACAGGGTGCATAATGAAGTGTAGTCGCATAACATTCCACGGCAGTTCCTGCCGGAAGATGAAATGCTACCATCTTAGAGGTATCATAGGTATAATCCTCAGTAACATCCGCAAGATTTCCCCAGATCATAATACAGTCGGTAACCGCTATATTGATCTCAGAATCTCTGTGATATTCAACTGCATTAAGCATAACGTTGTCACCATTGCAATATCCTATCTCGATAGGCATACCACCGTAAAGACTCTCCGCTATCTGCTTTGCCTCCGGACATTCCTCCATTTTAGCTATGGAAGGAACATAAACTACCTCGTTGTCGGGACAGGGCATCTCCCCCATCACCTTTGATATGTTGGAAAAATCTATCCCCCGAATGATTTTTCCGTATTTCCTGAATTCAGGATCATTAACACTTAATATCTTCACTTAAGTCTCTCCTTTCATCCATAATAAATCACCCATCCATCATTTAGTTTAATTACTAAACTAATTAGACTCTAACACCCCCATGTACAATTAGTCAATACTAACCGTATAAAGTTTTTATTTTCCTTTAAATACTACAACAAAGGTCTTTAATAAAATTTTTATATCCAGTAAAAGTGACCACTCGTCAATATATTCAACATCCAGTTTTACTATTTCCTCAAAGTCGGATATATCGTTTCTGCCGCTTACCTGCCACATACCCGTAAGTCCGGGACGAAATGACAAACGTTTCTTATGGGAATAATTATAGGCATTAAATTCATCCAGTGTAGGCGGTCTTGTTCCCACCATGGACATATCCCCTCTTAATATGTTAAAAAACTGAGGAAATTCATCCAATGAAGTCTTCCTTAAGAAACGTCCTATAGGTGTTATTCTCGGATCCTTATCCATCTTAAACATAAGCCCCTGCATTTCATTATGTTTCATAAGCTCCTTCTTACGCTCTTCGGCATCAATATACATAGATCTGAACTTATATATATTAAAGATCCTGCCATTTCGGCCCACTCTTTTTTGAGTAAAGATAACCGAACCCTTTGACTGCCATTTAATTATCGGCCCAAATATAATATACAGAACGGCAGTTATTATACATCCGATTATTCCTCCCAAAAAATCCATTACTCTCTTTATTAATAAATGCCCGATAGAAATAACCTGATTTGCATAAGTGATAATATACATTTCTCCCATTTTAACCAGCATCTTATGCCTAACCTCATTTAGTTCGGGAACTTTTACATAATAATGAATTGTAATACCCATAGATGCCAGGGTTTCCATAATACCTGAAATTACAGTTTTTTCTTCTCCGTTCATATCGTTACATGCTATAAAAACTTCGTCCAGAGATGCCCCTTTACAATAATTACTAAGATCATCCATATTGGAAACCACGGATATACCATTACATTCTTTAAGATCATTTCTGTCAATTATTGCAATCCCTACTATCTCCTGCCTAAAATCTCTGGTATTTCTTATATTATCGATCACTGAAGCTGCCAGATCATAATCGGCTATAATTAAGAGTCTGTTATAATCAAGAACTCCGCGATATATCTTAGGCAGCAGATATTTTATCATCTGATGAACGAATGTCATAAATAACGTATTCAATATAACAAACAGAAACATCAGGGTTCTGGAAGTTGTTTCACCCAATTTGACGAAATATAAGATTGCGATCACGCCAAACATTATTATCAGATTATTACAGAAAACCGATAACAATTCATGAAACGGTCCTCTTATATAATAATCTTTATTTAATCTAAACATAAGATTAACAATAAAATATATCCCCACACACATACCGAGAAGAATACCAAAACTCATATCATCTCTGGGAATTTCAAATAGACTCCTATGTCTTATATAGTTTGACACCATAAGACTTAGAAAAATACAAAAACTGTCTACAAATAATAAAAGCATTTCCTGAAAATTTGATCTTTTCTGATACATTTTATTTTGCTCCCAAATCATTTTATGGATTACATAGAATTTTTAAAGGTATTATATCACACCTTAATATAACCGTCACGAAACTATCAGACAGTATAACCTGCACTTATCATTTGTTTACTTATTAAACAATTTAAGTTATACTATTAAACAAAGCTTTTTTTAAGGAGACCATTATGATTACCGGCAGTAAAGAGATGATCCGTGATATTAATTCACACCTGGTGTTGGAAACTATTCTTAACGAAGGTCCGATATCCCGAGCTTCAATATCCGCAAAACTGGGACTTACAAAGGCTACTATCTCGGCTATAGTTTCCGAATTACTGGACAAAAAACTTATAAAAGAAATCGGTTCTTTTGATACTTCTCTCGGAAGAAAACCCATACTTCTTGAATTCTGTAAAGAAAACGGACATATACTTTCAATCGATCTCGGAGTTGATACCATCACCGCTTTTACCTCCGATCTTAAGGGAAATGATTGCGGCCTCAGGCAATTCCCAAATAATTACAACAGAGATAATATAATCAGCGGTCTTATATATATAATCACTTCCCGCATAAGCGAGCTGACACCCACAGAATTCGGGGTTGTGGGTATTTCCATCGGAGTTCATGGCGTTATCTTTAACAACGAGATAACCTTTACTCCTTACTATGATTACACCCATCTTCCCATAGCTCAGAAACTCCGTGAGCATTTTGATATACCTGTTATCATGGAAAACGAAGCAAATCTTTCGGTTATCGGCGAAAAATGTTTCTGTTATAACGTACCCAATATGATCGGTGTAAGTGTTCATTCCGGATTGGGAGTAGGAATAATCCTTAACAATGAACTATATACCGGCTTTAACGGAAACGCAGGCGAATTCGGTCACACCATTATTAATACCGATGGACGCCTGTGTCCCTGCGGCAACAGAGGATGTCTTGAACAGTATGCCTCCGAACGGGCTATTCTTAAGATTTATTCCTCCTCAAAAGGGCAATCCAAGGTTACCATGGATGAATTCATAGCGGCTTATAATGCTAATGAGCCTCTCGCAATAAGAATGGTAGATGATTTTGTTAAATATATTTCCGTAGGCATAAATAAT
>JAILKH010000067.1 GCA_024693925.1 Lachnospiraceae bacterium
TGCAAAGCTATATCTTCCGACATAAAACTATGCCCGTTCATCCTAACAAAAATGCTAAAGCTTCTTATTCTATTTACCAATAACTGCAAACGAGCACCTGCAATATTCTTTTCACTTACACATATCACAAAATAAGCATTAGTATCGTCAAGCAGATCTTTTACCGGGAATATCTCAAGATTTCCTATATGCTTGCCTTTCATTTTTACATTATTATCAACATATCCACTAATCTTAAAACCTCTCTCCTGTAATATCGTCTTTGCAAGGAATCCGTTTTCACCAGCCCCAAACAAATATATCTTTTTGTTTCGTATTGCATTAAGGTCTTCCTGTATACCGACAAGGTATGCTCCAATTTCGTGACCTGATCTATACCCGACATTACAAAGATACTCAATAACCATTATTTGCTCCTTTTATGAACTCTCGTTTATTATGATCTTGCTCCAAATAATTCTATTGTCTTCAATTCCTCTGTTCATTAAATCATTCCTAATCTGTGCGGCGATTTCTTCATTTTCCACAGCTACAACAACATAATCACTTGTCCATTTGGCCGCATCAGGATGTATTACTTTGTTACCGTCAACCTGTAATTCCGCTCTATCTACCCACTCTGATATTTCGCAAAATCCACTATCACTTATTTGCTTGTAAAAGCACTTCCCAACTTCCCCGGCACCGTACAAAGTAATTCTTGATTTTGAGGGAACCTCGGAAAAAGGAAATAACCAATATTTACGTTCTCTTTGCCTTATCTTTTTATTCATTTTCAAGAGGTATCCTACTGCTGTTTCATCCATGATTTCCCTCAATTCCCTATACAATGAATAATGATAAAAATCTGACTCATTCGCATTCTTGAGACCTACACTCCCAAAGAATTCCGTTCTTAAATACTCATAAAATTCCTCATACAACTGCGGCGCTTCTATCCCTCGCAGCAAGTATAAGCAGATAGCCACACAACGCTCATTAAAATCAACACAACACGAATTATATAACCCCCTGCTATTGATTTCATCATATATAAGATGCAACGCACTGATCCCATCATATGGAGATTTAGCCTTAGAACCCTGTAGACTGTCAGGATTATCAATCCTATAGCTTATCAATTGCTTGTCGATAACTGTTATCCTGTCCGCCAGGAGCATGGCCATCGTTACAAAATAAAGATCATTTGCACTTTTGACACTTTGAAATTCAAGTTTGTTTTTATCAATAAAATCCCTAAGAAACAACTTATTCCATGGCGCAGTTGATGAGAAAGAAATACGTCCTCTATATCTCTTTAAGCTAAATACAGGATCATCAGGAACCATTTTCATCTGAAGAAGTCCTGTATTACTTCCCGTTTTTTTCTTTATCTCTGAATAGTTATTTCCACCAAATACTGTTATCTCAGCTTTCCTATCTTCTGCTGTTTTATATGCCTCCTCTATCATATTCTTTGAGAAGATATCATCCGCATCTAAAAACAATAAATACTTTCCTGACGCTTTGCACATACCTGCATTTCTTGCTTTTCCTGCATTTGAATGCTTTTGAGATATTACGATTACCCGCCTGTCTTTATACATAAACCTGTTAAGGATATCTAACGAATCATCATCTGACCCATCATCAACACATATAAGCTCTATACTCGACAATGACTGTGTAAGTATTGACTCAACAGACTGTTCCAGATATTTGCAGGCATTATATACAGGCATGACTACAGACACTTTCACTTGCTCACATATATCAAATTCTATATTCTGACCAGATGATTTTCTCTTCATTTATTCCTTCTTTTTTTAATACTTCTTTCATTTCCATTGCCATTTCTTTTTTCGAAACTGCGACTAATACATAATCGTAATCCTTTTTATAAATCTCTGTTGGCTGGATGATATGGTAATCACCTTCTTTATCAGCATTTCTATCGGCGATAGCAATAATTCTGCAATATCCTGAATGCTTTATTTGTCGGCAAAAGCTCTTACCTACCAAACCATTTCCATATATAATAATCCCACTTCCTCTTGGAATTCTCTCAAATGGAAATAAATATATCACTTCATCATCGTTTTTGTATTTAGCCTTTATTGCATAGCTATCACAAAACCCATATTGTCTATGTAAAGCATTCTGAATCTGATTCAACATAAATGGCAGTAAAACCTGTTCCGGTATCCTGTCCCTCAAATAATCTTCAAGATAATTCAGTTCTGATAAATAATTACTGTCTTTGGAATGAGTCTTTGAGTCTTCGCGCATAACCCAATGGTATCCTGTAAGCTCGGTCACACATATCTTGAGACTGTTGATTAGAAAAGGATAAAGTACAGCTGCATCTTCTCCAAATACAATCCTCTCATCCACTTCATAGATGTAAGGAGCTACAGTTTCTTTCCTGAACACCTTACTACACAGGCTTGCATGAATACCGTAATCGGAAAATGGACCACAATCTACCATTTTGTCAATTAGCTCCTCATAATTATCCTCTTCATATATCTTTGGAATAATCCGATCCTGTATCTCAACGCAATAATCCTTATAATCTTTTGTAATTCGGCCAATAACTGCATCTGGGTGATGTAGGTTTACCTGTTCCATGTATTTCTCATACATAGTCTGTTCAAGCACATCATCCCCGTCCACATAAGCAATATATTCTCCCTTTGAAGCTTTTGTACCTGCTTTTCTTGCTGCTGCACTTCCAACATTGTCGATTTTTATATATTTAATAAATGGATACCTTTTCACATATTCATTACAGAATTCTCCGCTTCTGTCTGTTGATCCATCATCCACAAGGATAATTTCATCGGGGATATGAGTCTGAGTCAGAATACTATTTATGCATCTCTTAATGTATTTTTCCAAATTATATATGGTTATGACCACACTCAGTGACGCTTCATTCACAAATGCATACTCCTTATGATTTATCATTCAAACAGTCTTCTCTCGCGAACTCCAGCAACGTATTATTTATTGCCTCTTCTTCTCGGTTCTCACATGCAATCAGTTCGCCCATCCACTCATCTCTGATTGTAATAAAATCAGACCAGCCTCGGGATTTAAGGTCTGAAATTATTTTATGATGGTGTTTTTCAGCCGGTGATATTATTATACGATATTTGCCTTTTGGGGGTTTTATATCATCAATTCCGCGTACAGCAACGCCCAAATATACCGAAGGATTTTTATCAGTATCCGCTACAATGTATGCTTTTGGTTTCAAGCCACCAATGATACCTAAAATCCTCGTCACAAGCTCGGCTCCTTTTCCTGCTCCATACACATATAAATCTTTTTCCGAAAACTTCTTAAAAATACCTGTTTTCAGATCTTGTTTATACGGGGAAATGCTTTTCCAATAATCCTCTATGCTATTGCCTGTTTCAAATAATTTTTCATATAGGATTCCTTTATAATAGTTATTGTCCAACCATTCTGAAATGACCCGAAAAGCAATATTATTTCCTCCATCTTTATTCTCTATGTGAAGACATTTTTCCTGAAATTCATCCATAGTATCTATATGTATCTTGCTCTTTACTATAACATTTGTATAACCATTTATTAGTGACCATATCTTAAGCCAAATATCATCCTGACATAAGCAGGTTTTTTTTATGAGTTCTTTGTCAAAAGCAGCTTGAGGAATACTGTTTGGAGGATATAATACCCCCCCTATTCCAGTCGGAAGAACATCCGTTACTGGCACGTCGCAAACTCCTTTAAAAGCAATCTTGAATTTTGAGTAATCATATGAATGCTTATCTATCGGTCTGATTATCTGATTTGCCCTTAAACA
>JAILKH010000092.1 GCA_024693925.1 Lachnospiraceae bacterium
GAAGAGTATCCCGAAGAATTCAGCGAACCGATGGAAGAGTATCCCGAAGAATTCAGTGAACCTATAGAAGAGTATCCCGAAGAATTCAGCGAACCGGCAGAATTTATTGAAGAGTATGATGAGCAGACAGAGGAATATCCGGTGGAATTTAATGATGAAGAAGGGGAAGAGTATCCTGTGGAATTTAGTGAAGAAGAGGAATATCCTGAAGAATTTGATGATTCCGCAGAAGTAACTCCTCAGGAATATATAGAGGATGATGCAGAGGATGAGCATCCCGATGGTGTCAAAACGGAGCAGGGTTATATAGATCATGGTTACAGCGGGATAGATTATGAAACTACATATTTTGATGAAGTTGAAGGAGACGTAGATGAACCTTTGCCAAGCTATGAAGACGGCCTTTCCGTTTATGCGGATGAAGAGTGGTTTGCAGAGGATAATGAAGCAATAGATGAACCTGTAAAAAAGAAAAAAATCATAAAGAAAAAAATAGTCAGGAAGGTTATTAAAAAATAATATTTTTATGTTGCATAATTGATAAAATTTTAATATAATTCTTTAGTAAGTCATTTGTAAGCTTCCGTGGCTCAGTTGGTAGAGCAACGCATTCGTAATGCGTAGGTCGCCGGTTCGAGTCCGGCCGGGAGCTTTATTGATTGTTTTGTGCATATTTATATAAGTGACTTGTTTTTTCGGTTTAAGATTTTTGATGGGGACAACAGAAGCTATTGCTTCAAAGTTGTCCCTATCTTTACGAAATAGTAACTTTGTGATAAGATGTTTTATGTGAACATACTTTGCAGGTTTACAGGAGGTTAAGAATGGCTCAATTATGGGGTGGCAGATTCACAAAAGAGACAGATAAAATGGTATATTTGTTCAATGCTTCCATATCATTTGATAAACGTTTATATAAACAGGATATAAAAGGCAGCAAGGTCCATGCTCAAATGCTGAAGAAACAGGGAATCATTTCAAAGGAGGAAGAGACAGCTATTTTGGAAGGACTTGATTCCATTCTGAAGGATATTGAAGCCGGTGATATTGCCATTACCGAAGAATATGAAGATATACACAGTTTTGTGGAGGCTAATCTTATTAAACGGGTAGGGGATCCGGGAAAGAAATTACATACCGGACGAAGTCGTAATGATCAGGTTGCTCTCGATATGAGAATGTATATACGTGATGAAGTCACACAGACGGGAGAACTTATAATAAAGCTTCTGGAGACCTTACTTGGTCTGATGGAAAATAATATAGATACATATATGCCGGGTTTTACACACCTTCAAAAAGCGCAGCCTGTTACACTTGCACATCATTTAGGGGCCTATTTTGAAATGTTTAAAAGAGATCATCTGAGATTGAAGGATATTTATGAAAGGATGAATTATTGTCCTCTCGGGGCAGGCGCTTTAGCGGGAACAACTTATCCTCTGGATCGGGAATTTGTAGCAAAAGAACTTGGTTTTTACGGGGCCACGGATAATAGTATGGATTCTGTTTCGGACAGGGATTATGTTATTGAATTTTTAGCGGCTGCCTGTACGATCATGATGCATCTTGGCAGATTTTGTGAAGAAATAATAATATGGAACAGTAATGAATATAAGTATATAGAAATAGATGATGCATATTCTACGGGAAGCAGTATAATGCCTCAGAAAAAGAATCCTGATATTGCCGAGCTTATTCGTGGAAAATGCGGCAGAGTATACGGAGCTTTGATGTCAATACTGACGACAATGAAAGGTATTCCCCTTGCTTATAATAAAGATATGCAGGAGGATAAGGAACTTACTTTTGATGCGATAGATACGGTAAAAGGCTGTATATCATTATTTGACGGAATGATCGGTACCGTCAGGTTTAATTGTGAGAATATGGCAAACAGTGCTTTAAGGGGATACTCAAATGCAACAGATGCAGCTGACTATCTGGTTAATAAAGGTGTACCTTTCAGAGATGCACATGGGATAATAGGAAGACTTGTGCTATATTGTATAGATAATAATAAAGCTATACATGAATTGGAATTACAGGAATTTAAGGCAATCTGTCCGGTGTTTGAAGAGGATATTTATAAAGCCGTAAGCCTGGAGGCCTGTGTTGAAAAACGTTTGACAAAAGGGGCGCCGGGTCATGAGGCCATGATAAAAGAGATCGAAAAATGCAGAGAGTTTATTAAGGAGATCCGGCAGGAAAACTAACGGATCGAAGCAAAACAGGAGGAAAAAAATGAGTGATAAGTTAAAAGTCGGAATTTTAGGTGGAACAGGTATGGTTGGTCAGAGATTTATTTCTCTGCTTGAGGATCATCCCTGGTTTGAGGTAGTTACCATTGCGGCAAGCGAAAGAAGTGCCGGAAAAAGATATGAGGATGCGGTTGGAGCCAGATGGAAAATGACAACGCCCATGCCCGAAGGCGTTAAGGATATTGTGGTTATGAATGTCAGTGATGTAAACAAGGTAGCAGCGACGGTTGATTTTGTGTTCAGTGCCGTAGATATGACCAAGGATGAGATAAGAGCCATTGAAGAAGAATATGCCAAGACCGAAACACCGGTTGTATCCAATAACAGTGCACATAGATGGACAGAGGATGTTCCGATGATAATCCCTGAAATAAATCCGGAGCATACGGAAGTTATTGCGGCTCAGAAAAAAAGACTGGGAACCCAAAGAGGTTTTATTGCGGTTAAGCCAAATTGTTCGATTCAAAGCTATGCGCCCTTGCTTGCTGCATGGAAGGAATTTGAGCCCAAAGAGGTTGTTGCCACAACTTATCAGGCAATTTCAGGTGCCGGAAAGACCTTCAAGGACTGGCCGGAGATGGTTGGAAATATCATTCCGTATATCGGAGGAGAAGAAGAAAAAAGTGAGCAGGAACCTTTACGTATCCTGGGAAAGGTAGTTGACGGCAGGATTGAAAAAGCTTCTTCCCCTTTGATCACAACCCAGTGTATAAGAGTTCCGGTCCTTAACGGTCATACAGCTGCGGTTTTTGTTAATTTTAATAAAAAACCCACTAAAGAACAGCTTATAGAGAAGATGGTTAATTTTTCGGGTGAGCCTCAGGCGCTTGATCTGCCCAGTGCTCCCAAGCAGTTCATAAGGTATATGGAAGAAGATAATCGTCCTCAGGTAAGCCTGGACGTTGATTATGAAAGGGGAATGGGAATATCCATAGGAAGATTACGGGAGGATACACTGTTTGATTTTAAGTTTGTCGGTCTTTCGCACAATACTGTAAGAGGTGCTGCCGGCGGAGCTGTTCTGTGCGCTGAACTTCTTAAAGCCAAGGGTTATATTGTGGCTAAATAGATTCTGGGACATTAAGGAGTAATTATGTCGGATAATAATCAACAGATAGAAATGCTGGTTTCTATAAATGAAAAATTAAAAGAAGATCAGAATGTATTTAATATGATCACGGCCAATTTCGGAGATCTTTATGTTTATTACGATCTTCGTAAGGGCTTAAATATCCGAATGTATGGGCCGTGGGATGATATTACCGACAGGTCTGCGTTAAATTCTCCGTTTGATAAGGAATATTTGCGTAATTTTATTTATGATGAGGATTGGGATTATTTCAATAATAATTTTCTTCAAATGGAAAAAAATAAACAAAAACATTCTGAAGGAGAGGTAAGGATAGCCGAAAAAAAAGGCTGGTTTCGTTGTAACGGAACAGTTAATTATGATGGATTCGGAAATCCGGTAGAGAAACTTCTGGCTTTTACAAATATTACAAGGATAAAGGCCCAGCATGAAGAACTTCAGTATCTTGCATATTATGATTCACTTACAGGGTTGTATAACAGAAATCATTTCGTTTCTTTGCTAAGAAATATGTGTGAGGATGCAGATAAAAACAAAACGTCGGTGGAATTGCTTTTCCTGGATATTGATGATTTTAAAAAAATCAATGATTCCATAGGCCTTTTGCTGGGAGACGAGCTTGTACAGGCTTTTGCGGGACTTATTCGTGAATATTCCAATGAGAATATTAAAATAGGCCGGTTTGGTTCGGATGTATTCAGTATTGCCATATTTGATCCTTTAAAAACCATAAGAGCGGATGAAATTTATAAAGGAATCTGTGAAAAATTAAAAACCCCTTTTGTTCTTACTAATAAAAAAGAAGTAAGGATTACGGTAAGCGGAGGAGTAGCAGGTTATCCCGAAGGGGGAAGAACGGCTTTTGAGCTTGTAAAAAATGTTGAGATCGTACTTTTTAAAGCTAAAGAATCGGGAAAAAATAATCTTAAATATTTTGAACTGGACATGATAAACAGTTTTATCAAATCGGTTTCGATAGAGGAAAGACTAAAAGAAGCTATAGAAAATGAGGATTTTGAATTGTATTTTCAGCCTCAGTTTTATGCGGTGGATAATAAATTAAGAGGTGCGGAAGCGCTGATACGATGGATAGATGAAAACGGAGAAGTATCCATGTATCCTACGGATTTTATTCCCATTGCCGAAAAAAACGGTGCGATAATTCCCATAGGCAATTGGGTTATCAAGGATTCGATGCGTATAGTCAGTGAATGGTGCAATGAATATGATTTTCCTTTTATTTTATCTATAAATATTTCGGCTGTTCAATTGGCAAAAGATAATTTTGTTGATGATTTAAGGCATGCTTTAAACCTGTATGGTGTTAATGCCGAGTATATTGAATTGGAGCTTACGGAAAGTATCTTCCTTGAGGACAGTGAAAAAGCAATAAGAAGGATCAATCAGTTGCGTAAGCTTGGATTCCGTATATCTTTGGATGATTTCGGTACCGGATTTTCTTCACTTTCCTATCTTAAGAATCTTCCTATAGATACTTTAAAGATTGATAAGAGTTTTGTAGATACCGCAATAAAGGATAAGGCAACCAACATAATAACCGAATCTTTAGTGGATATGGTTAATAAGCTTGGGCTGGAGACTATAGCCGAGGGAGTTGAAGAACAGGATCAGTATGATTATTTGAAAAAAATAAAATGTGATGTAATACAGGGGTATCTTTTTGGTAAACCCATGTCGAAGAGTGAATTTGAGAAGCTTTTTATAGGACAATTGTCAGAGTGAGTGATTAGAATAGGCAGGTGTTAGAATGGCTTTTAAAAGATCTAACGAATTAAAAACATTACAAAATTATTATAACAGAAATGATAATCAGATTGTTGTGTTATATGGAGACAGATACAGTGGCAGACATTCTTTGTTGCGGGAATTTTTAAAGGGAAAGGATTTTTATTACTATTCTGCCAGAGCCTGTTCGGATGAAGAACAGTTGAAACAGTGGTACGATGAACTTAAAGATACTTTACCAAAAAAAACCGTAATTAAGGAAGGTTATACAGGTGTTCTTTCAACCATGACTTCCCAGAAATCGGATTCAGGCAAACGAATTATAATTGTTGATGAATTTCAGAATATGATAAAGTCGGGAAACGGGTTTATGGAAGCGGTAGTTCACGGTGCCCACAGTAAATGGAACCAGGAATCCGTAATGTTTCTTCTTTGTTCATCTTCGGTTTACTGGATAGAGAACCAAATGGTGGATAAACTTAAGGAACTGGCTTTTGAAATATCCGGTCTTTTAAGACTTAATGATCTTAGATTTTTGGAATTCACATCCCATTTTAAGAATTACGGAATGGAAGAAAGTGTGGAAGCATATTCTATAATAGGCGGACAGCCCATGCTTTGGGATCTGTGGGATGATAACAGAACGGTTTCCGAAAATATCTGCAGACTTGTATTGAAGGAAGGCGCTCCGCTTAATGAATACGGGAATCATATTTTACCAAATGAACTCAGAGAGCCGGTGGTATATAATACCATCCTGTCTGCGCTGGCCCAGGGTAAAAATAAATTAAATGACATTTATAAATATACCGGTTTCAGCAGAGCCAAGATATCCGTTTATCTTAAAAATCTTATAGAGTTTGAAATGGTTACCAAAATTGATTCGGTCAATACCGCCGGTCGTGAAAATGTTCAAAAAGGAATATACAGAATCAGAAATCCTTTTGTCAGATTCTGGTATAAATATATTTTCAAAAATTATTCCAGGCTTGCATTTATGAATGGAGAAAAGTTTTTTGCAAGATATATTGCTCCTACATTTAAATCATATACGGCATATTGTTTTACGGATGTATGCGCCGAATATCTTGATATATTAAATCAAAGAGATAAGCTCAGTTTCAGATATAACCAAAGGGGTGTATGGGTTGGAAAGGTAGGTACTATAGATACTGTTGCAACCGATGATAACGGACGAACTCTGGTAGCTTTATGCAATTGGGAAAATCCGTTAATGAGTTATGCTGATTATGAATGGCTTATGTTTTGTGTAAAGCAGGCTAAATTAGATATAGATTCCGTTTATTTGTTTTCAGCCGGAGATTTTGATCTTGAATTGAAACAGGAAGCTATGATCAAAACTAATGTGAAGCTGATAGACGGGTCCCAGTTGTGATCGTTAAAGAGGTGTTATTTGGGTAAAAAACTTATTATAACCGAGAAACCCTCGGTTGCACGTGATTTTGCCAGAGTCCTTTCGGTAAGCGGAAATCACGATGGATATATAGAGAATGGTGAATATGTTATTTCCTGGTGCGTGGGACATCTTGTGGGAATGCTTTATCCCGAAGCTTATGATATTAAATATAAATCCTGGAAGTTGGAGGATCTTCCTTTTTTGCCGGAGGAATATAAATATGGGGTGCTTAAACCTGTAGCCAAGCAATATGATATCATTAATAAATTATTGCACAGAGAAGATGTGGATACGGTTTACTGGGCAGGTGATTCCGGAAAAGAAGGACAGACCATCGAGGAAAATATCAGAAATTTCGGCGGTGTACGAGAGGGAATGAAGGAACTTCGGGTATGGATCGATTCCCAGACCGATGATGAGATACTTAAAGGTATTAAAGAAGCAAAAGCTATGAGCGAATATGCTGCCCTCGGCAGATCGGGAATTATGCGTACCATAGAGGATTATTCTCTCGGTATTAATTTTTCACGGGTATTATCGGTAAAATACGGTAAGCTGATAAATGATGCCGCTGCCACGAAAAAATATGCGGCAATAGCGGTTGGACGTGTAATGACCTGTGTTCTCGGCATGGTGGTTTACAGAGAAAGAGAGATCAGAAATTTTACGGAAACACCTTTTTACAGAGTGATCGGAAATCTTACCGAGGATAAGATTCCCGCAGAATGGAAGGCGGTCAGTGGCTCGGTATATTTTAACAGTCCTCTCTTGTATAAAGAAAACGGTTTTAAAGAGAGTAAAGATGCCGGAGCGCTTATTGATCTTTTGAAGGATAAGCCTGCAACTGTGGAAATGATCGATAAATCGATTTCCAAGAAAAAACCGCCTCTGCTTTTTAATATAACGGAATTGTCTGCGGAATGTGCAAAGAGATTTAAGATAAATCCCAATTCAACGCTTCAGATAGCTCAGGATCTGTATGAAAGAAAGCTTACAACCTATCCCAGAACCGATGCCAGGGTATTAACCACAGCGGTTGCCGGACAGATATATAAAAATATTTACGGTCTTAAGGATTATGAACCCGTAACATCTTATGTTGAAAAGATCATAAGTGGTAAGCTTTTTGAAGGCCTTGCAAAAACCCAGTATGTAAAAGATGCTGATGTTACGGATCATTATGCTATAATCCCTACCGGTCAGGTGAAGGAATTATCCGGTTTATCCGAGACTCATAAAAAAGTATATGATCTGATAGTCAGAAGATTTTTAAGTATTTTTTATCCTCCTGCACAGTATCTTTCCGTTAAGCTGACAGTCTGTGTTGATAAAGAAAAATTGTTTTCTTCGGCAAAGATATTATCCCAAAAGGGATATATGGAAATCGCAGGGGTAGTAAAACAAAAGGAGGATGAAGATAATAATCTTAGTGAAGCCTCTAAGAAGACCATGCTTGAAAGAATAGAAAGGCTTAAGAAGGGTGATGTTCTTGATATAGATTCTTTTGAGATCAAAGAAGGAAAGACTTCGCCGCCTAAACGGTATACAGCAGGTACCATGATGTTGGCCATGGAAAATGCCGGAAATCTCATAGAGGATGAGGAATTAAGGGAACAGATCAAAAAAACCGGAATAGGTACTTCGGCAACAAGAGGAGGTATTATAAAAAAGCTGGTAGATATAGGATATATAAATGAAAATAAAAAAACTCTTATTCTAACGCCTGCCAGGCTTGGGGAGATGGTATTTGAAGTAGTGGATCTTAATGTACCGTCCCTGCTTAATCCCGAAATGACCGCAAATTGGGAAAAAGGTCTGGAGGGTATAATAAACGGAAGCGTTGACGCTTCGGAATATCGAAAAAAACTTGAAGATTATATCCGTGAAGAAACAGACCGGATGATCAAGGGGAATATTGAAACAAAGCTTGTTGGGAGAATAAATCCTTTTACGGATAAAAACAGTAAAGGAGCAGCTACGAGAAAACCGCTTGACATAAACTGTCCCAAATGTAACGGTATCATAACCACTACTTCTTTTGGTTACGGCTGCAGTAATTATTGGGATAAGGACAGGAAATGTGATTTTTCCATAGGTAAGATCGCCGGTGTTCTTATAGGCGAAGATGATCTTAAAGACCTTATCATCAATAAAAGAACCGGAATAATAAAGGGGTTTATGAGTTCGAAGAAGAAGCCCTTTGATGCGGCGCTAAAGCTTGTTTGCGAAGATGGTAAATATAAAGCCGTTTTTGATTTTGACAGAGAGGATCCGGGAATTGAATATGTTGAGGGTATAAGTTGTCCCATATGTAACGGAAAGATCGTTAAAAAGCGCAATAAAGGTTTTGAGTGTGAAAATTATAAAAATAACACATCAAAGGAATGTAAATTTTCCGTGGGAACCGTTCTTAAACACAAGGTTACCGAAGAAGAATTAAAGGATCTTATTAATCACGGAATTACAGGTATCATTAATGATTTTGTAAGTAAAAATGGGGTTAAATTCAGTGCAAAGTTAAGGCTTAATAAAGCAGAAGACGGCGGAGTAAGCGGATTGGGCTTTGAATTTGAAAAAAACGAACAAAAAAATCCATAAAATCTTAATCAATAGAATACATTAACGGATTTTTATGATACAATAATAAATAACTAGGCTTGGATGTATATATGAACATAGGTGAATTCAGACAATTATCTAAAGATATTATCTATCTGGACGGAGCAACCGGCTCAAATCTTATGAAAAGAGGGATGCCAAAGGGTGCCTGTCCGGAAACGTTTATTCTGAATAACAGTGAGATTCTTGAAAAGCTTCAAATTGAATATTTTGAAGCCGGCACAAATATTGTTCTTGCTCCCACCTTTACCGCTAACAGGATAAAGCTGGCTGAATACGGACTTGATGACAGACTCTTTGATATCAACATGGGACTTGTGGAAGTATCAGCAAGGGCAAGAGACATTTTTTTGAAGAAACATCCGGGAGCCAAGGCATATATTGCTGCCGATCTTACCATGACCGGCAGACAACTTAAGCCTATGGGAACATTGGATTTTGAAGAACTGGTAGGAATTTATAAGGAGCAATTATCGGTTATAATCAAAGCCGGGGTGGATGTCATTGTGGTAGAAACAATGACTTCGCTTCAGGAAACCAGAGCTGCTTTGATAGCGGCAAAAGAAACCTGTGATCTACCGGTGTTATGTTCTCTGACTTTCGAAGAAAACGGGCGAACCTTATTCGGAACCGACGGAAGAACAGCAGCCTGTGTTTTGGAGAGCCTCGGAGCAGCTGCAATAGGCACTAATTGTTCAGTGGGACCGGATAAGATGGTGGATGTGATATCCGGGATGGCGGATATATCAAATATTCCCATAATTGCCAAACCCAATGCCGGTATGCCCAGGCTGGATTCCTGTGGTAATACGGTATATGAGCTTTCACCGGAGGATTTTTCAAAACAGATGGTTCCTCTTGTAGAGGCCGGTGCATCCATTGTCGGCGGATGCTGCGGAACAACACCTGAACATATTGCCAAATTATATGAACTTACCAAAGATATGAAGCCGGTAAGTCATAAAAGGGATGAGAATTTAAGATTTTTGGCATCCGAGAAGAGTACGGTATGTTTTGATCTTGATTCTAAATTTATGATAGTCGGAGAAAGGATCAATCCTACCGGCAAGAAGAAACTTCAGGAAGAATTAAGGAGCGGTTCCTTTGAGATAGTACATGATTTTGCTGTTTCGCAATATGAGAACGGTGCATCTTTACTGGATATAAATGTAGGTATGAGCGGCATTGACGAAAAATCTGTCATGCTTTCGGCAATAGAAGAAGTCACTACGCATGTTTCTTTGCCGTTAGTAATAGATTCAAGTCACGTGGATGTTATTGAACAGGCTTTGAGAAGATATCCGGGCAGGGCTCTTATTAATTCCATATCCTTTGAAAAGATAAAATTTGACAATCTGTTGCCTATAGCAAAGAAATATGGTGCGATGTTCATATTGCTTCCTTTATCGGATGAAGGTCTGCCTAAATCTTTGGATGAAAAAAAGGACATCATTAATAAAATATTAAAACGTGCAGAAGAACTGGGATTATCCCATAATGATATTATTGTAGATGGTCTTGTGGCCACGGTAGGAGCAAATAAAAAAGCCGCGCTGGAAACACTTGAAACTATCAGATATTGTAAAGAAGAACTTTCGCTTCCAACAATTGTCGGTCTTTCAAATATTTCATTTGGGTTACCGGAAAGAGCAAATGTTAATTCTGCCTTTTTAAATCTGGCTATACAAAACGGGCTGACAATGGCTATATCAAATCCTTCACAGCATCAGCTTGTGGCGGGAGCGTTGGCAACGGATATGCTCTTAAATAAAAATGATGCGGATATAAGATATATTGAATATATATCTTTTCTCAAGGAACGCTATCCCGATATGGCTCCTATGGGTACCATAAGTATCAAAGGTGAAAATGAAGCCTTAAAGGGAATTGGAAAGGGTTTGAAAAACGATAGCGGCAAAGCGGGGGAAAATGGCCCCGGTAATGCAGATGAAAATTCGGATATTATTAAAAATTCCGTATTGAAGGGAAATAAAAACGGTATCGTTGAATATGTAAAGAAAGAACTTGAAGAAGGCCGTGAGGCAAATGATATTTTAAACGGCAGTCTCCTGCCGGGTATCAATGAGGTTGGAAAGCTTTTTGAATCGGGAAGATATTTTCTCCCACAGCTTATTGCCAGTGCCGAGGCCATGAGAACAGCTATAGATCATCTTGAACCGTTTCTTAAGAGTGATAAAGGAGACGGTAACAGAGCAAAGATAGTGATTGCTACAGTAAAGGGTGATATCCATGATATAGGAAAAAATCTGGTTGCTCTGATGCTTAAAAATTATGGATTCATAGTTTATGATCTTGGGAAAGATGTTTCAAAAGAAGATATTATTGCCAAAGCACGGGAAACCGATGCGGATATTATTGCACTTTCTGCATTGATGACTACTACGATGCAGGAAATGAAAGAGGTTGTAAAGCTGGCAAAAGCTGAAGGAATAAGGGCAAAGATAATGATCGGAGGGGCAGTGATAACTCAGGATTATTGTGATGAGATAAGCGCTTCGGGATATAGTAAAGATGCTCAGGAAGCAGTTAAGCTTGCTACCAGACTTATAGAAACATACAGTTCCAAATAACCATTATTTTCAGGCTTGCCGTTAATATGGTTTATAAAATAAAAATAAAAGGAGAAGGGTTATGGCGAAAAGAAGAAGAAACTCACGAGCCGTCTCCGACTTGCCGGCAGCTTCACCCAATGATACGCCGGTAGTTGAAGAGGTTAAAACAGAAGTCCTTGAAGCCGAATCGGATGTGTCTTTAGATGCGGAACAAGCTGTAAAGGAAACAGAAGAAAAGGTTGAAGCTGTTGTAAGCGATACCGAAGAAAAAGCCGAAGATATCATAGAGGAAAGTGAAGAAAAGGCTGACCCGGAGGCAAATGCAGCCGAGGAAGAGATTAAAGATTCGGCAGATGTAACCATAGATAAAGCTCCGGAGGCAGCTGAGGAAACGGTAGAAGAAGCTGCCGTAAACGAGGCTGAAGATAAGGCTTCGGATGCAATACAGGAAGTCAGTAACGGGGTCGAAGATATTGCAAAAGAAGCAGATGTAACTACGGAAGAAAAAGTATCGGATACTGATGACAACGATGCTAAAGAAGATGAAGCTGTCGTTTCAAAAATGATTGATGAAAATGGTGAAAACGCTTCTGTTACCGAAGCAGTAAAGGAGATTATCGTGGAAAATAATAATAACCCAAGAATTCAGGAACTTATAAATAATAATAACAAAAAACTGAGTAAGAAGCAGCGCAAAGCCAATGATAAAGAACTTATTGAGGCTATACAAAGTGATGATATGAAGGTACTGGCTGCCCTCCTTATGGATGTCAGAGATAATAATGATAAGAAACTTACTTATACTAAGGTTCAGGTTTATTTTGCAATGTTTACATCCTTACTTGCTTTAGTATTGGTAATCTGTGTATCCATGGCTGTATTCCGTATCCTTCCCGAGATCAATAATATTGTAGACCAGGCAAATATAGTCATAGGACAGGCTAATGAGGCCATAGGACAGGCCAATGTTGCTATCGAACAGGTTACCACAGTACTTAATGATGTACAGCCGGTCATCAAGAATCTTAATGATGTTACAACCGAACTTGCAAAAGCGGATATAACCGGTATGCTTGAAGATGTGGATAATCTTGTTGTTTCCAGTGAAAAGAATATGGGAGAAGCTCTAAAGACAATTACGGAAATTGACATACAATCACTTAATAATGCAATAGCAGATCTGAGTGCGATCGTTTCACCGCTGGCAAGTATGTTCAGACGATGATCACTGTCAGATAAGTTTAAGATTTGTCATAGGAATTGATCAAATGAGGTATGTCTGTTATGGACATACCTCTAACGTGGTAAAGCGATCAAATTATCAAATATAAAACAGAAAACAGGCATATAGTTTATAATGTTAAAATGCACTTTATGCCGGATGAAAGAAGGATTTATAAATTATGTTAGGTGCAGATGCAATGGCAAAATGCCTGGTTAAAGAGCAGGTAAGAGTTATATTCGGATATCCCGGAGTTGCTATATGTCCGTTTTTTAACAGTATGTTATCGGTTGATATTAAAAGGGTTCTTGTAAGGACAGAACAAAATGCTGCTCATATGGCCAGCGGATATTCAAGAATATCCGGAGAAGTGGGTGTTTGTGTAGCTACGTCAGGTCCCGGAGCTACCAATCTTATTACCGGTATAGCAACGGCTTATGCGGATTCAATCCCTCTTGTATGTATTACCGGTCAGGTTGATTCAAGACAGCTTGGATCCGATGTCTTTCAGGAGGCAGATATTACAGGAGCTGTGGAATCATTTGTAAAATACAGTTATCTTGTTAAAAATGTGGAGGATATTCCAAGGATTTTCAGAGAAGCATTTCATATAGCTTCAACCGGCCGAAAGGGGCCTGTTCTGATTGATGTACCTATTGATATCCAGAATGCAACGATCTCTAAATTTTCGTATCCCGAAGAAGTTAATTTGAGAACTTATAAACCAACGGTAAAGGGACATGTAGTACAGATAAAAAAAGTTATAAAAGCAATTAATAAAGCCAAAAAACCTATAATATGTGTTGGTGGAGGTGTGCATTTATCCGATGCCCGTAAGGAGTTACAGGAGTTTGCACATAAATATTCCATACCGGTGGTATCAACCCTTATGGGGCTTAGTGTTATGAGCACAGATGATCCTTTGTTCTTCGGTATGGTTGGTAATAACGGAAAAGCCTGTGCAAATAAGGCAATGAATGAATCGGATCTTATTATAATGATCGGTGCCAGAGTTGCCGATCGTGCAATTTCACAGCCGGATCTTACAATGGACAATACTGTACTTGTTCATATAGATGTGGATCCGGCGGAAATAGGTAAAAATGTAGGTCCGCATATACCTTTGGTAGGGGATATAAAAAATATACTTATCGATATGAAAAAGTATGATGCCGAATGTGATTGCAGCGACTGGATCGATATTCTTAATGATTATAAAAAGAGTGAACCTGTAAGGAAAAAACCGGATGGTAATTATGTGGATCCGGCGGAATTTATCGGTATACTTTCGGATAAGCTTAAGGAAGATGCAATTTATGTTGCTGATGTCGGCCAGAATCAGATGTGGTCATGCGGTTATCATAAGGTTAAAAAAGGCAGATTTTTAACTTCCGGAGGTATGGGAACCATGGGATATTCCATTCCTGCGGCTATCGGTGCAAGGGCAGCCGATAAAAACAGACAGATCATAGCCACCTGCGGTGACGGATCTTTTCAAATGTCTTTTATGGAACTTGCAACAATGCAGCAGCATGACCTGCCGGTTAAGATCATAATTTTCCATAACGGTTATCTTGGATTGGTTAGGGAATATCAGTATAATACCTATAAAGCAAATTATTCGGTGGTGGATCTTAGCGGTTCTCCTGATTTCGGTAAAATTTCCGAAGCATATAATATTCCTTTTTTCCGGCTGGAAAATATGGAAAGAGCAAACGAGATCATTGATGAATTTCTCGAAATTAAAGATCCTGCCCTTATGGAGATAATGATAGATCCTAAGGATACGGTAAAATAATAGGAGTTTGATGGTTGATATGAAAAGATTATATTCTGTACTTGTTGAAAACCGTTCCGGGGTTTTAAGTAAGGTAGCCGGGTTGTTCTCCAGACGTATGTTTAATATAGATTCGCTGGCGGTAGGCGAGACTGATGATCCTAAGGTTAGTTGTATTACCATAGTTTCATCGGGGGAACAGGGTACACTTGAACAAATAGAAAAGCAGCTTAATAAAAAAATTGATGTTATCAAGATCAAAACCTTTATGGAGGAAGAAAGTGTCAGTCGTGAACTGATACTTGTCAAAGTTAAGTACAATAAAAGTACAAGAAAAGAAATAATGGAGATCTGCGATATATTAAATGCTTCTATAGTTGATATGAGTAAAACTCTTTTGACCATACAATTATGTGATACTCCGGAGAGAACAAATCTTCTAATACAGATGTTAGCATCAATAAGTATAGTAGAAGTTGCAAGAACCGGTACATTGGCATTGCAAAAATGCAGTTTGAGTGATTAAATATATAAGGTAAGAAAATTATAATAATAAACAGGCACCGGAATTATATCAGTGAGCCGGCGGACCGTGTCAAAAGCAGAGGGAAAAATAATGCATAGAAAGGTTTTTCAGTTACTTGTAGATAATCAATCAGGAGTTTTGAGTCGTATTTCGGGACTTTTCAGTCGCCGGGGTTATAATATTGAAAGTATAACTGCCGGTGTCACTTCGGATCCCAGTTTTACACGTATTACCATTGTTACTAACGGGGACGAAGCAATATTGGATCAGATTGAAAAGCAGGTAGGTAAACTGATCGATGTTAAAGAGGTTCGGGAACTTGAGCCGGATTCTTCCGTTTACAGAGAACTTATACTGATAAAGATCCGCGCTACAGATAATCAGAGACAAGCTATAGTTTCTGTCTCTGATATATTCAGAGCCAAGATCATAGATGTTGACATGGATTCAATGATAATAGAATTAACCGGAAATCAAAATAAGATCGAGGCTTTTCTGGATCTGCTGGCAGATTATGAGATATTAGAGATCGCCCGTACGGGAATTGCAGGTCTTAAGAGAGGAACTGCCGGAATCACTGTTCATAAATAGTTAGCGCCCGAAGGTAAATAAGTTACTGACGGTAAATATATAACATTATTCAGGAGGATAAACAAATGGCAAAGATTTATTATGAAGAGGATTGTAATCTTTCAGCCCTTGAAGGCAAAACGATTGCGATCATTGGTTACGGAAGTCAGGGACATGCGCATGCACTTAATGCAAAGGAGTCCGGATGCAAGGTTATAATCGGACTTTATGAAGGTTCTAAATCCTGGGATAAAGCCGTAAAACAGGGGTTTGAAGTGTATACAGCAGCTGAAGCGGCTAAAAAGGCTGATGTTATCATGATCCTTATAAATGATGAGAAACAGGCAGATATGTATAAAAACGATATTGAGCCTAATCTTGAAGCCGGAAACATGCTTATGTTTGCTCATGGTTTCAATATTCATTTCGGTTGTATAGTTCCGCCAAAGGATGTAGATGTTACAATGATAGCTCCCAAGGGACCGGGACATACCGTAAGATCGGAATATCAGGCAGGAAAAGGTGTACCTTGTCTTGTTGCGGTAGAACAGGATGCAACCGGAAAAGCACTTGATAAAGCACTTGCATATGCATTAGCTATTGGCGGAGCAAGAGCAGGTGTACTTGAGACAACCTTCAGAACAGAAACAGAAACCGATCTTTTCGGAGAGCAGGCTGTACTTTGCGGTGGTGTTTGTGCACTTATGCAGGCAGGATTTGAAACTCTTGTTGAAGCAGGATATGATGAGAGAAATGCATATTTTGAATGTATACATGAAATGAAGCTTATTGTTGATCTGATTTATCAATCAGGTTTCGCAGGAATGAGATATTCTATTTCCAATACTGCAGAGTATGGTGATTATATTACCGGTCCCAAGCTTATAACCGAAGAAACAAAGAAGACCATGAAGAAGATTCTTTCGGATATTCAGGATGGTTCTTTTGCAAAGCAGTTCCTGCTTGATATGTCACCGGCAGGCCGTCAGGTACATTTTAAGGCCATGAGAAAATTAGCGGCGGAACATCCTTCGGAAAAAGTAGGTGAAGAAATCCGTAAGCTTTATAGCTGGAATAATGAAGAAGATAAGCTTATCAATAACTAATTCTTGCAATCTGTTTGATTTTATGGTAAGTTAATATAGTTGTTTTATGTCAAGTAGACGGTCCTCTGCTTAGTTTAGGTAAGAACGTCAGGATTTTTAAGGAGGTTCATTATGAACGATATAATCAAAAATATTGAAGCTGAGCAGATGAAGGAAAATATTCCTGATTTTGCGGTTGGTGATACCGTTAAGGTATATGCCAAGATCAAGGAAGGTAACCGTGAAAGAATTCAGGTTTTCGAAGGTACCGTTCTTAAGAGACAGGGAGGTTCCAACAGAGAGACATTTACCGTTAGAAAGAAATCCAACGGTGTAGGAGTTGAAAAAACCTGGCCTCTGCATTCTCCTTTTGTTGAGAAGATTGAAGTAGTAAGACGCGGTAAAGTAAGAAGAGCTAAGCTGTTCTATCTTAGAGATCGTATTGGTAAAGCAGCTAAAGTTAAGGAAGTGGTTAAATAATCATTCCCTTGACCGGCTTATTATGTTTGATCATCAAGGGGCAAATACGTTAAGTATTTGCCCCTTGATTATTATTAAGAAAAATTATTGGTAGTATGAAACGGAATATGATAAGGTCTATTTATGAAGAAGAATAATCTTGGGATCATTGATCTAAATTATAAAAGCAAGGAAAATAATAAATTGGACATTGTAATTGTGTATGATATTATTTTCTGGATATTCGGAATTGCAGCTGCAATATTCCTGGGAATCATGACCGCAAATTTTGTGGGAGTAAAAACCAGTGTTGTCGGTTCGGGAATGGAGCCTAAACTTTTTAACAGCGAAGAAGTGTTGTTGAATAAGATCATATACCAGTTTTCCACACCCCAAAGAGGGGATGTAATCGCTTTTCATCCTAACGGTAATGAAAACACACATTTGTATGTTAAAAGAATTATTGCTCTTCCGGGAGAAACAATTCAAATTAAGCAGGGTTCTGTTTATATTAATGATGAAATGAGTGCGATGGATACGGAAACGCTGGATGCCGGTGTTGCAGCGGAACCTTTAACTATGGGAGAGGATGAATATTTTGTAATGGGAGATAATCGTGTAAACAGTGAAGACAGCAGGAGTGCAAATATCGGTAATGTAAACAGATCAATGATCGTGGGTAAGGTATGGTATCATTTGAAATATGAAGATATCAGAATGGGAAAGGTGGAATAATGACATATCAATGGTTTCCCGGACATATGACCAAGGCTTTCCGAATGATGCAGGAAGATATAAAGCTTATGGATCTTGTAATAGAGCTTTTGGATTCAAGAATTCCTTATGCGAGTCAAAATCCGGATATTGATAAACTGGCTCAGGGGAAGGCCAGAATGGTTATTTTGAATAAAGCGGATCTGGCAGATGGTGCTTCCACAAAGCTTTGGACAGATCATTTCCATGATCTTGGGTATACAGTAGTAACGGTAAACAGCAGAACCAAAGAAGGTATTAATCGAATTATTCCATCTATTCAAAATGCCTGTAAAGAAAAAATAGAAAAAGATTTAAAAAAAGGTATAAAAAATCGTCCTATAAGGGCAATGATCGTAGGAATCCCCAATGTGGGAAAATCAACTTTTATTAATTCCCTTGCAGGTAAAGCAGCTGCAAAAACAGGTAATAAACCGGGAGTTACCAAAGGTAAACAATGGATAAGGTTAAATAAAAATATTGAATTACTGGATACTCCGGGGGTGCTGTGGCCAAAGTTTGAAGATCCGGTAACCGGTAGATTACTTGCTTTTATCGGTTCGATCAATGATGAGATAATAGATATAAATGAATTGGCCTTTGATTTTATCGAATATATTAAATGCCTTAAGTATGATTATTATAAAATGATAGGTGACCGTTACGGGGTATCGACGGATAAAAAGAGTTATGAACTTATAAAGGATATTGCAATAGAGAGAAAATGTCTGTTAAAGGGAGGAGAACCTGATGTTTTACGTGCCTCGAGATTATTGATCGATGATTTCAGAAACGGAAAACTTGGGGAGATCACTCTTGAATTACCTTAAGATCAAGTTGAATACATATAAAATATTATTTTTGCGGGTACAATTAAATGATAAATAATATTTCCGAAATTAAGAATGAATTGAGTATAACTGCTGATTGTGATTTACATAATTTTATTGAAAAATATAAAGATGATGATCGTTCCTCTGTTCATAAGCTGGTTGAAAAGGCTGAAAAAAAATCAGAAAAATATAATGCTGAGCTTATACGTATCGAAAAGCTTAAGGAATTTGAAAAAAAATATAGTGAATACAATTATATTTGCGGTATTGATGAAGTTGGAAGAGGACCACTTGCAGGACCTGTTGTGGCCGGTGCGGTAATACTTCCTAAAGATTGTTCGATTTTATATATTAATGATTCAAAAAAATTATCCGAAAAAAAAAGAGAAGAGCTTTATGATATTATAATGGAAAAAGCTGTTTCGGTTGGACTTGGTTATGTTGATAACAGTATAATAGATGAGATAAATATTTTACAAGCCACCTATGAAGCAATGCGTGAAGCAATAGGAAAACTTGACCCCATTCCGGATCTATTATTAAATGATGCCGTTACCATACCTAAGGTAAATATTCGGCAAATACCAATCATAAAAGGGGATGCAAAGAGTATTTCCATCGGTGCCGCATCAATTGTTGCCAAGGTTACAAGAGACCGGCTTATGGTGGAATACGATAAAGAATATCCGGAATATGATTTTGCCGGTAATAAAGGATATGGCAGTTCAAAGCATATTGAAGCATTAAAAAAATATGGCCCTACGCCTATCCACAGAAGAAGTTTTATTGGAAATTTTATATAATTTTCGCAAAAAAACGGTATAATGCTGTTTGAAAAAATTGCCATAGGTTTCAAATGAAAAGGCCTTAAAAGAGAGGATAAAGGATGGCACTTAATCTGGATGCTTTAAATGCATATCGTCAAACAAGTAATTTGAATTCGGGTAATGTGAATTATAATTCCGGTGTTGAAAGTAATCTTGCAGGCAGGAATTCAAACCTTTCAGCTAATGCCAATATTACCCCGGGGCAGGTAGTGGGAGGAGAAGTTATTAATGTGAAAAATAATGAGATCACATTAAAACTCGATAACAATTCAACTTTAACGGCTCAACTGGATCAAAATATGGATATTTCAACGGGGCAAAAGCTGGTATTTCAGGTGACCGGTAATGGTGAACGTATGACACTGCATCCCCTATATAACAATCTTGCCAATAATTCTATGGCTAACGCTGCGCTTTTTGAAGCAGGCTTGAAATCAACGGCTACCAATCTTGCAATGGTAACCGGTATGCTGGAGGAAGGTATGTCTGTTAATAAGCAGGCACTACAGGCTATGGCAAGAAATATTGAAAGCAATCCTACTACAGATCCGGCTACTATAATACAGCTTACCAAGCTGGGGCTGCAGGTTAATGAATTAAATATTGAACAATATGAGAATTATATGAATTTTGAACATCAGATAATAAATGATGCGGAAGGTCTTTCTTCGGGATTAAGTAATCTTATCGGTTCAAATCCCGGAGTAGAAGGGGTAATACAAAGTAATGAAGGTATTACCAATACGGATAGCGGAGCTTCTGCAATCCTCAATAATGCTCAGCTTCAGTTATCTAATGATATTTTAAGTCTGGTAAATTCCGGAGATAAAAATTGGAATGAAATATTGAATAATCCGCAGATTACCGCTACGGCTTCGCAGTCTATCGAGATTGGGTTAAACGGCCCGGGTATTATCATTACCGAAGTGACCGACAATATGGAAGTAAATGTGGAAGATGTATGGGCTGTTACGCTTAATCCCGATTCACAGAATGAATCAGCCATGAATACATCCGTTAATATGGGTGAGACTGCCGTAAATCAAGAGGGAGGGACCGCACTTTCCCAGGGGCAGTCTTCGGATGATAATTCTCAGCTTATGAAAGGTTTGATGGAAGATCTTTCCAAGCTTGGAATGCCTGCCGAGGAATTAAATAATATCGCCAATGGTACAATGAATTCCAATGATATTATAGATTTTGTCAAGACTCTTATAAACAATAATAATAATGGTTATAAACTTAGTAATGAACAGATGGAAGCCTTAACAAAATTACTGAATAACGGTGATTTTAAACAACTGGTCGGAAATCAACTAATGAAACAGATGCTTCTTAATCCGGTAGATGTTGCAAAGGACGGGGCGGTAGAAGAGTTATATAAAAGGCTGGCAGAGCAGTCTTCAAGAGCAATGGAGATACTTAAGGATGCAAATCTCTCCGGTACCGAAGTGGCAAAAAGTGCACAAAATATAAATGATAATGTTAATTTTATGAACCAGATAAATCAAATGGCTCAATATGTTCAGTTACCGATTCGTATGCAGCAGGAAAATGCCCATGGAGAACTTTTTGTTTATACCAAGAAAAAGAATCTTTCAAATAAAGACGGAAATATAAGTGCTCTTTTACATCTTGATATGGATAATCTGGGACCTATGGATGTTTATGTGGCCATGCAGAAAAATAAAGTAAGTACTAATTTTTACCTCGCAGATGAAGCTGCACTTAATCTTGTTGAAGATAATATTAGCATTCTTGATGCGAGATTGTTAAAAAAAGGTTATAATATGAGTACCAGTGTCACAATGAAGAAGAGTAATGAAGAACCGGTTTCAGTGGTAGGCGAACTTTTGAAAGAAAAGAGCAACGGAGTTGTGGGAGGTCCCATAGTATCAAAGCTTTCCTTTGATGTAAGAGCCTAGTGCGATAAAATGGGAGATATTGCAAATAATGGGTATGTTATATGGATGATAAGAATAAAAAACCTAAGATAAAGCAGGCTATTGCTCTTGAATATGATCCTACAGATCTTGCGCCTAAGGTTATTGCTACCGGTAAGGGGGCTTTAGCTGAAAAGATCATTGAAAAGGCCAAAGAATCCGACGTTCCTTTACATCAGGATTCTAAGCTGGCAAATACTTTATCAAAACTTGAAATAGGAGATTTTATACCTCCCGAATTATATGAAGTAGTTGCCGAAATACTTGTATTTGTGGATGAAATGGAAAAAATTAAGGGAAAGGTAACCAAACCAAGATAAATAAGGCCGGAAGGCCTTATAATTATGATAAAGGATAATGGATATTGATCAATGGAAGATAAAGGGATCAGAATTAATAAATATCTGGCGGAATGCGGTATCTGCTCAAGAAGAAATGCTGATGAATTAATAGATAAAGGATTAGTTACGGTAAACGGAAAGCCTGCTGTTAACGGGATGAAAATTTATCCGGAAATGGAAATATATGTTAAAGGACAGAAAGTAAAGGGAATCGAGGATAAAGTATATCTTGCCTTTAATAAACCCAAAGGAATTGTTTGTACCGCCGAAAAAATGGAAGAGAATAATGTCATTGATTACCTGAACTATCCGGTAAGGATAACCTATAGCGGTCGTCTTGACAAAGACTCTGAGGGATTGCTTATAATGACAAATGACGGGGATCTTATTGATGCAATGATGAGATCCAGAAATGAGCATGAAAAGGAATATATTGTAACGGTAAACCGTACAATTACAGACGCCGATCTTTATAAAATGAGTAAAGGAGTATATCTTTGGGACTTAAAGGTGACTACCAAAAGCTGCAAAATAAAACGAATATCTGATAATTCTTTTTCCATAATTCTTACCCAGGGATTAAACCGGCAGATAAGAAGAATGTTAAGGACCTTTGATTATCATGTTAAAAAACTTGTTCGTGTCAGAGTTATGAATATTGAATTGGGAGAGCTTGAGACCGGAAAATACAGAGAACTTAAGGCGGATGAAATAAACAGATTATTTAAGATGTGTAATATTGATAAGAATGATAATTGATGTTTTATCAAATAATATATAGTATTCGGAGTATAAACCCATATGGATAAACTGGATAGGATGAAGGAGCTTATTAATATACTTAATGAAGCTTCCAGAGAGTATTATGCCAAGGATAATGAAATAATGAGTAATTATGAGTATGACAGACTCTATGATGAGCTTGTTATGCTTGAAAATGAAACCAATACGGTTTTATCGGGTTCTCCAACTTTAAAGGTGGGATATGAGTCGGTAGAGGAACTTCCGAAGGAAAGACATGAAAGTCCTATGTTAAGTCTTGATAAGACCAAGGATAGACAGGCACTTAAAGAGTGGCTTAAGGATAAAGAGGGTTTACTTTCCTGGAAGCTTGATGGTCTTACAATTGTACTTACGTATAATAACGGAGAGCTTAGTAAGGCGGTGACCAGAGGAAACGGTGAAGTAGGAGAGGTGATAACTCCAAATGCACGGACCTTTATAAATCTTCCTCATAAGATACCTTTTAAGGGAGAAATGGTTTTAAGAGGTGAAGCTGTTATCAGTTATTCTGATTTTAATAAAATAAATGATACCATCGAAGATGTGGATATGAAATATAAAAATCCCAGAAATCTATGTTCAGGGTCCGTCAGACAGTTGAATAATGAAGTGACGGCTGCCAGAAATGTAAGATTATATGCTTTTACGCTGGTTAAGGCTTCGGGAGAAGATTTTGGAAATTCCAAAGCTTCTCAAATGGAATTTCTTAAAGATCAGGGCTTTTCGGTAGTAGAGTATCATATAGTGAACAGTGGCAATATCGAACAGACGATCGAATATTATGCCGAGGCGGTTAAAAGTAATGATATACCATCTGATGGTCTTGTTCTTACGTATGAAGACATTGCTTATGGCAGGTCTTTGGGACGAACGGCTAAATTTCCCAAAGATTCCATTGCCTTTAAATGGCAGGATGAAATTAAAAAAACCAGGTTGTTATATATTGAATGGAGTCCCAGCAGAACAGGACTTATTAATCCGGTTGCTGTTTTTCAACCTGTAGAATTGGAAGGAACCACGGTACAACGTGCGAGTGTTCATAATCTGAGTATTGTAAAAGAACTTGAGCTTGGTATTGGAGATACCATATCTGTTTATAAAGCCAATATGATCATCCCTCAGATTGCAGATAATGAGACAAGAAGCGGGGCTTTAGCCATTCCTTGTGAATGTCCTGCCTGTAACGGAAAGACCATTATAAAAAAAATAAATGATACTGAGGCCTTGTATTGTACAAATCCCGATTGCCCTGCCAAAAAGATCAAAAGCTTCACATTATTTGTAAGCAGAGATGCCTTTAATATTGACGGACTTTCGGAAGCGACCCTTGAAAAATTCATTGAAAAAGGTTATATTCATCAGTTTGCGGATATTTTCAGATTAAACCGATATAAGGAAGAAATCTGCGGACTTGAAGGCTTTGGTGAAAAATCTTATGATAATCTGATGAAATCCATAGATGCATCCAGAAAGGTAACTTTACCTAAGCTGATATACAGTCTTGGAATTATTAATGTTGGTTTATCAAATGCAAAAATAATATGTTCGGAATTTGATTATGATATAAATAAATTAAGAACTGCAGGAGAAGAGGAATTAAGTGTTATAGATGGTGTTGGTAACGTGATAGCTGGGAGCTTCTCGGAATATTTTAAAGACAAAGTGCATAATACTGAACTGGACGAATTATTGAAGGAAGTAACAATTGAGATTCCCAGGTTTAATACCCAAAATGAAGCTATTAATAAGAAGACCTTTGTAATAACCGGGTCTTTGGAGCATTATGAAAACAGAAATGAACTTAAAGAACTTATTGAAAGTTTGGGAGGTAAGGTTGCAGGCTCGGTAAGTTCAAAAACCGATTATCTTATAAATAATGATCTTACATCAACATCATCAAAAAACAAAAAAGCAAAAGAATTAAATATACCTATTATTACAGAAGATCAATTAAATAAATTACTTGAAGATCAAAATATGTAATTTGTTTAATATATAATATATTGAGAAGAAACAGGAGGTTATCATGCCGATTAAGGTTAAAAGTGATCTTCCGGCTCAGAAAATACTGGAAGAGGAAAATATATTTGTAATGGATGAGAACAGGGCTATGCATCAGGATATTCGTCCCCTTAAGGTTCTGATCCTTAATCTTATGCCCAATAAGGAGGTAACGGAAACCCAGTTATTAAGAAAGCTGTCAAATTCTCCTTTACAGGTGGATGTTGAATTTTTACAGACAGCTTCCTATACACCAACGCATGTTGATACTCATCATCTGGATTCTTTCTATATTACCTTTGATCAAATAAAAGAGCAGAAATTTGATGGTATGATAATAACCGGAGCACCGCTGGCTTACGTACAATATGAGGACGTTGCTTATTGGAAAGAATTATGTGAGATAATGGATTGGGCCGGAAAGCATGTACATTGTACTTATTATTTATGTTGGGGAGCTTTTGCTGGATTATATCATCATTACGGTATAATGCATAAATTTTATAAAGAAAAACTTTCGGGAATTTTTGCACACAGAACCTTAAAACCAAATGCACCTTTATTCAGAGGTTTTGATGATGTATTTTATGCACCGCATTCAAGGGAAATATATGTTGAAAGAAGTGCTATAGAAAAGATTCCGGAGCTTGAATTAATGGCTTATTCCCAAGAAGCGGGAGTTACTATCGTAAAAACCGAGGATTCACGTAAATTTTTTGTATTATGTCATTTGGAATATGATTTTGATACATTAAAGAATGAATATTTCAGAGATATTGAAAAAGGTATTTCACCTAAAATACCAAAGAATTATTTCCCGGATGATGATCCAAATAAGGAGCCCATTGTTAATTGGCGTTCGGCCGGTCAATTATTATACACCAACTGGTTAAATTATTATGTTTATCAGTCCACGCCTTATGATATTAACAGTATTGATGATAAATAAAATCAATTCAGGATATTTGAGAAGAGTGGTTTGGAGATAAGCAACTATTCGCGAAAGACAACTTTAACGAATAGATAGTGGCGGTTTTGCGGAATATAAGGGGGTTTTATGGAACTTAAACGTCTGCTCAGCCATGTAAGAAAGGCTGTGGATGATTATTCTTTAATTGATGATGATGATAAAATTGCTGTAGGTATATCAGGCGGCAAGGATTCCCTTACGCTACTTTATGCTTTAAATGAATTAAAACGTTTCTATCCGAAGCATTTTGATATTATAGCTGTAACTGTTGATCTGGGTTTTGAAAATCTTAATCTGGATTCAATTTGCTCTCTATGCGATTTTTTAGGGGTTCAATATACAATTATCCATACCGATATTGCTAAAATCGTTTTTGATGAAAGAAAAGAATCAAATCCCTGTTCTTTATGTGCTAAAATGCGAAAAGGAGCTTTAAATGAAAAAATAAAAGCTTTGGGCTGTAATAAAGTTGCATATGCTCATCATAAAGATGATGTTGTGGAAACAATGTTATTATCATTAATCTATGAAGGACGTTTTCATACGTTTGCTCCCAAAACATATTTGGATCGTATGGATTTAACGGTTATCAGACCATTATTGTATGTTAATGAAGTTGATGTGATCGGTTTTACCAATAAAATGAATCTGCCGGTGTGTAAAAGTCCTTGCCCTGCAGACGGAAATACCAAACGGGAGTATGTCAAAAATTTATTGGGGAATATAGAAATAAAAAACAGAGGTACAAAAGAAAGAATGTTTACGGCTATTGTAAATTCCGGTATTAAGGGTTGGCCGGATTTAAAAAAATGTTAAATAATTAACAATCTAAAACATATATACTCTTTTGAATTGTCTATTATGAATTATCTGTTTCGTTATAAGGGGGAAAATATGAATACTTCTAAGAAATATCATGATTATCATGAACAAAAGGATATAGATAATACCATTAAATTAAGAGAGATCATGTCTACTCTTCCATCCTTTTGCAAAGAATTTTTTCTTGGTATTAAGGATACTACTTCGGCTCGTACACGTCTTGCATATGCATATGATCTGAGAATATTTTTTGAATTTCTCCATGAATCCAATCCGGTATGCAAAAAGTTAGAAATCACGGACTTTAATATAGAAATTCTTGATATGATAAAACCTATAGATATAACTGAATTTCTTGATTATTTAACGTTATATACTAAAGAAAATGAAGAAATTACGAATGATGAACGTGGTAAACAAAGAAAGCTTGCTTCTCTCCGAAGTATGTATAATTATTTCTACAAAGCGGAAAGAATTGAGAAAAATCCTGCATCTCTAGTAGATATGCCTAAATTACATAAAAAAGAGATCATCCGACTTGATATTGATGAAGTTGCAAGACTTCTTGATAATGTTGAAAGCGGTGAAAAATTAACAAAAAAACAGTTGGAATTCCATGAGAAGACCAAAGTCAGAGATATTGCTTTAATGACATTATTACTGGGAACCGGTATTCGTGTATCTGAATGTGTTGGTCTGGATATTGAGGATGTAGATTTTAATAATAATGGAATTTTAATTAAACGAAAAGGCGGTTATGAACAAATTGTATATTTTGGCGAAGAGGTTGAAAAAGTTTTAAGAGAATATATAGAGGAAAGATCGCATATTATTGCTGTAACAGGACATGAACATGCACTTTTTCTTTCTTTGCAAAATAAACGTTTATCGGTCAGATCCGTGGAAAACCTGGTGAAAAAATATGCAAAAACCGTTACTACATTAAAGAAAATAACACCGCATAAGCTTAGGAGCACTTATGGTACAAATCTGTATAATGAAACCGGTGATATATATTTGGTAGCTGATGTACTTGGACATAAGGATGTTAATACAACAAAGAAACACTATGCTGCACAGGATCAAAACAGGTTACGGATGGCTGCCAATGCAGTAAAACTCAGAGAAATATAAAACGGCACATCTTATAAGAGGGGATTTTATGTTTACTATAAACTATAAGATGTGCCTGTGTGGAACCTTAATTTATTTATGATATATTAAATTATCAGTGAATTTCTTTATAATAAGGAATGGTCAGATAATTCCCGGCTATAAGATAATCATCATTTGATATATGATTAATCTTTTTTATTTCATTTGTAAAAGAAGTAACACTGTCCCATTCCCCGGTATAATACTCTTTTGATATTGAGGTACGTGTATCACCGCAATAAATGGTAATTGATTTATAACATTTAATATTATTATCAGGTGCCTGAGTTGCTTTTGCAAAAGTAGAACGGACATTTATAATAAAACTCAAACTGATAACGGTTAAGATAAAAAGTAAGCTTAAAATTATTTTTTGTTTAAGTACTTCTCTTTTCCTTTTTTGTATCAAAATTTGTGTGTATCTTTTCCTTAAATCCATTGCTCCCATAGTACCCTCTTTCCAAAACACTGTATATTATTAAGCCATCAAAGATTGTTTGATAAATATTCACATGGTCAAAATCGAACAAATGTTACGAACAATTGTTCTACGAGTAGTATACGAACATTTATTCGGTTTGTCAATG
>JAILKH010000102.1 GCA_024693925.1 Lachnospiraceae bacterium
CCTGTATGGCATTCATAGTATACTTGCCGCCTATCGGTACAATGGCTATATCGCAGTTAACCACTTCATTCTCATTAGTTATATCGGTATCACCGGCAATATATATTCTTGTATCATCAACTGTAAGTATATAACCTACCCATCCCGCTCTTTTTGGATGAAAAGGTTTCAATTTATTGTACGCAGGGATTGTATCTATTATAAGTCCGGATATTTCTTTGTGAATGTCCGGCATTACCGTTGTTATGAGGCCAACCGAATCGACCAGATCACCGGTATCGTCTACCATTTTCTCTGGAACAACTAAGATAGTGTCTTCATTGCATACTCTTAAAATGTCTTCCGGCGAATAATGGTCATAATGTTCGTGGGTTATCAAAATAAAAGTAGCATCATGGGGTTCTGACTTGATACTTAAAGGATCTATGTAGATATTACCGATTGATGTGGCGATCCTTATGCTGTTCTGAGTGTTAAGTGAAATGTTGTCTGCAATCATATCTTCACCTCCAGGATGCGTTTAGCTTTTTAAATACTACATAAACAAAAATGCCTATAATTGAATTTTCCTAATACGTTTAGTTTGTGTCGGATGATATTTATTAACGGCGATGAAATAATCCTCGGAATCACTTTCTTTTAGATAAAGCCAATCCCTCCAAAACCATCCCATTTGCTGAATAGCATATTTTTCTTCTATTTTTAAACTTCTTTTGCTTTCTTTACTCATGACATATACCCTCATAAATTAATTATTTGAAACTAATTCCGTTTACTCAGTGGAATTGTATGCTTACACTCAGGATAATTACCGCAACCAAGAAAATATCCAAAGCTGCTTTGACGTTTGATCATCAGACTTCCGCATTCAGGACAGCTGATTACCCTTCCATCGTTACTTACATTTTCATGACATAACTTCTCATACACTACTTGATTCATACGACAGTCATTTAATGCCCTATGGGCTCCTTCTGCAGAAATACCATAATATGCTGCTAAATCTGTAAGTTTATGGTGTCTAAGCTCTTTAAGACTCATTTTTGCAATCTTAAGAGTATCTATATAGTCATTATCCGGAACTTTTCCAAAGTATTTTTTACAGTCCCTGTAAATAAAATTAAGATCAAAGGTATGAATATTATGACCTACAAGTGGCAAATCCCCGATAAACTTAATATAATCATCCAACACAGACTCAAAAAATGGAGCATCCGCAACCATTTTATCAGTGATCCCATTAACCTGACTGGCCTGGTATGATATATGCTTTCCGGGGTTCACTAACGAAGTGAATTCTTCTGCCATTTCATTATTCCTTACCTTTATTGCAGAAAGCTCTATAATTTCATCATTCTGGCAAGAAAGTCCGGTCGTTTCCACATCAAAAACAACATAATCGGGTACATATATGCATTTTAATTTTCCGGGTGTTTCATTTAACATTTGTCACCTGTATTAAATTCTCTGTTGCTATGTTCTGCCACATTTTTGGCATTCAAATGTAATAACTCTTCTGCCCCTGTAGCCAAAGGCTGTAAGGAACATATTACTGTTGGATCCGCCTGCAAGATAGGCAGAAGTAATACCAATTACTGCACTACTCCTGCTAAGTGGCCTTTTTGTCCCCGCAGGCAGTCCTATTCCGTTACATCCGAACCTTGGACACCGATACTTTAACAATACTCTTTACTCCTCGGTATATTTCTCTTCTTTGCTCAGTTTTCTTTGTTTATGCAATTTCCGATATTAACTATAGATCTACTTACTCAAACATAATATCCGGCATTTTTACCTTTGTCTTGTTAAATATACTACCTAATAGAATAAGTATAACACATGACTGGCATAATAATTCTATTTTCCAGCCCATTCCTCATAGCGGTCAAGAAATGCCTTAAGCATATCCTTTGCCAAGGCATAAGGTTTACCAAACGGATTGATTACCACTCCCATTACTTTTTCATCCATAAGCCCCATCTTCAAAAGATCATAGATATGCATCGGCATTGTTATGTTTGCTGTTTCTCCTTTGCGGAGCTCTTCTTCGTTCATGAATAGTGGGATCCATATGTTCCCCGCACTGTCCTTCATCGTATCCACTCTTAACCTGACTTCATCCTTAATTTCAATGGTATCTCCCATCATGATCTTATTTGGATCAAAGCCTTTTGAAAAATATCCATTCACATCCACAAATGGTGTCGGTACCATTGCTCCTTTAGCTACACACTCGGTTAGGATATTGAAAAATTCCGTAAAGCATTCTATCCTTTTATTTTCATCTTTTGCATTCATAAAGGCATTAAAAGCATCATTGAGCGGTCCATTCTCTGCATAATCTTCGTAATTTTCATCATCATTTTCCTGACGGCCGATAAACTTGTCAAATCTTTGAAGGACATCCTGCATGTCATCCTCAACACGCATTAGACACTCCCCTATATATGCAATTGGTATACCATAGAAAGCTTCAGCTATACCGGATGCTATACAAGTTAAGGTATCACAATCACCACTTAAGGATACCGCATTTCTTACAACATCCTCAAAGTCATTTCCTTCAAGGAAGGCCGTTACTGCCTCGGGAACAGTTTCCTGGCAGCTTTCCACATGATGATATCCCGGCCTTATCTCATCAAGTGTCCTTGACAGATCATATCCGAATTCATCAACGATATACTTCTTGATCTCATCCTTGGTTTTTCCGGTACGAGCCATATATATAGCAGAAGCTGTGACCTCAGCACCTTTTATGCCCTCCGGATGGTTATGGGTGACCTCGGCAGTTGCTTTTGCAACTTCCCTGGTACGTTCAATACTGTCATATATCCATCCGACCGGTGACACCCTCATAGCAGAACCGTTACCATAGCTTCCATAAGGCTTTGAGTCACTCTGCCTTAACCAGATACCAAACCTTCCGCCATATCCGGCATCTGGATACCTTCTGCCCCAGTCTTTCATAGACTTTACAACTTCATGCTTTATAGTGTCTGTTTTGGCATCTTTACCGGCATTCATAAGGGCCTCTGCCACTGCTATAGTCATAACGGAATCATCCGTATACACCGACCTGTTTATAAACAATGGTCCAAAATCCTTGATTTTCCCACCCTGATCGAACTCATAAGGGCTCCCTACCATATCACCTATAATTGCTCCATACATAATAAATACCTCCGTTTCTCTGTATTATCGTTATCAGTTTCTTTTCTTATAACAAGAATACAACGGATTCACATTCCCGGGGTCTCCCGCCGGGAGACTTTTAAAAAGCAGGAGCTTACGCTCCTGCTATTGACTTTAACTTCCCAATAAAGGCTGTTTACATGAAAACAGCATTCCGTTCACTGTCATTATGTTATACTGCTCACACTCAATGCAATCTATAACCAACTTATCCCGCTTATTATATGGATTAAAAGCCATATCTGCGCTTGCCAGCAGATCTCTGGCCTCATCAAGATTTAGCTTAAGTCCGATACATAAGCCCAAAACCGTTTTCTTCTGCGGTTTCTTGGTATCTCCGCACATTATCTTTGAAAATGCACCCTTAGATACATTTGAACTCTTATAAACCACCTTATTATCCATATCCTTTGCTATTATCAGCTTTAGCAGATGTTCCTGAAAAGAAAGCTCCTCCTTATCATCCTTCATATACAGGCTCTTATCCATAGTAT
>JAILKH010000153.1 GCA_024693925.1 Lachnospiraceae bacterium
TGATTTAATTTTCAAGAAATATATAGTATTATATAGACATTAAGTAATAACAAAACAAGCTCAACCAGATTCTGCATAAATAACAAGAAGATTCTTACATAAAAAGGAGGAGCAATATGGGGTTACAAGACAAAAAACACAAGAAATCGCAGAATGACGTTTCTCACGACCAATTGCAGGAATTTATCGATCTGACCAAGACAAGTGTGATCACTTTATCCGAATCGATTGATAATGTCACTTTGGGCATGGATTCAACAATTAAGGATAATTCACACATTTCCGGTGTCGTAAATGATGTTTCACGAAGTACCGGCGAACAATTACGCTTAGTTCAGAATACTTCCGTCAAAATTGAACAGTTACATTCTTCCGTCAACACCATTACCGAAAGCATCGACAATATGCAGGAACTGGCGATCGGTTCAAATGAAGCTGTCAATAACGGACGTATGAATCTCGACACTTACAAAACTCACATAAATGAAGTAACTGCCAGCATGCAGGAAACTGCCAATTTCATCGGTATACTGCGTGAAAACATCGCGGAAATAGCCGAAACCATAAAATTAATAGTACGTATAAGCGATCAGCTTAATATGCTTTCCCTTAACTCTTCCATAGAAGCTGCCCGCGCCGGGGAAGCCGGACGCGGATTTTCGGTAGTTGCACAACAGATAACCGTACTTTCCAATGATACCAAAACCCGTATAGGAAACATTAACGATATCTTGAAAAAAATCATGGAAAGCAGCGAAAATGTTGAAGACAGTATCAACAAAAGTATTTCCGATCTGGAAAACAGTAATGCCATCTTTGACGAGACACTCAATTCCTTCGGTAATATTACCGAAAAAAACAAAGCTGTAATAAATAAAATAGATGATGTGGAAAAAGATATAGAAAATATAAGCCATGTTGCCAAGACCACCTCTGACTTAAGTCAGCAGCTCAGTGATTCTGCCCAGTCGATAAATGATATGACAGAACAGGTTACCGAGATCATCGAAACCGAACAGGATTCCTTCAACAATATAAACAGTACCGTAAACGATCTTAAATTTATGCTGGGAAGACTGGAAGGTCTTGTTAATAAATATAATAAAGATATAAGACCGGTTTCCAAAACTCCTTCTGAAACCATAAAGATAGGTGTTGTAATGCCTTTTGGCCATGAATTCTGGATGCAGGTACGGGAGGGAGTACTATATGCCAAAAAGGAATTATCAAAAAAGAACTGTATAGTTGATTTTATGCCAATAGAGGATATAACCCTTCAGAAATACATGGATGCCGTTAATAAATGTATAGATGAAAAATATGCAGGTATCGCTATGGTCGGCTATTACGAAGAACTTGCTGCTCTTGTGGATAAGGCGGCCTCAAAGGGAATTCCCTGTATTACCTTCAATTCGGAATTTGAAACTCCCAGCAAACGGCTGACCTTCGTAGGTCAGAATGCTTATGACTCCGGTGTAATATCCGCAGATACCATTGCAAAAAAAATCGGCGAAAAGGGAAATATTCTGGTTGTAACCTCCGATAAAAACATTACCAACCATGAAATCCGCAGAAGCGGTTTCAATGAAACCATTTCAAAATACAAGGATATTAATCTTGTAGGACTTATTGAATGTCATGACAGCAATGATGAAGCCTATAAAAAAGTAAAAGACTATCTTGCTAAAAACCGGGATCTTGACGGAATATATATTACCGCCGGCGGTCAGATGGGTACGGTTAATGCCCTTGCCGACTATAATCTGACCGGTAAGGTTAAAGTTGTTCTTTATGACTTTATGCAGGAGATTCTGGAAGCGATCTCCAAAGGCTCCGTGACTGCTGCCATCGGCCAGGATCCTTTCCGGCAGGGACATGACCCTATTATTTATCTCTTTAATAATGCAATGAACGGAGAACTGCCTCCCGAAAAGAATATGTGGACCCGGATCGATGTTGTAGACAAGAGTAATGTTGGCAACTATCTGACCTGACATATTCCGTAAATTGTGAATTTTACCCTTTCTTAAATGTAAAGACCAAAGACCGGGAGATAATATAATATCATCTCCCGGTCTTTATTTTATGATCCTTTATAATATTTCCAAATATGATCTTCTTTTAAATTAATCTATCCTGGGAAGCTTCTTTCTTGCTTCTTCAAGTTCCTCATCTGTAGGAATATAATCCGTCATTACACCATCATTAAATTTCTCATATGCCACCATATCAAAATAGCCGGTTCCCGTAAGTCCAAAGAGAATTGTCTTCTCTTCTCCCGTTTCCTTACATTTCTTAGCTTCATCTATTGCAACACGTATTGCATGAGCACTCTCGGGAGCGGGAAGAATACCTTCAACCCTTGCAAAATATTCCGCAGCCTCAAATACCTCTGTCTGTTTAACGGTTGTCGCTTCCATATACCCGTCATGATATAACTGAGATAATGTCGAACTCATACCATGGAATCTTAAACCGCCCGCATGATTGGGAGCGGGAATATAATCACATCCAAGAGTATACATCTTTGCAAGAGGACAGATCATTCCGGTATCACAGAAATCATAGGCAAATACTCCTCTTGTAAAGCTTGGACAGGAAGCAGGCTCAACCGCAATGATCCTGTAATCGGCTTCGCCTCTTAACTTTTGTCCCATAAACGGAGAGATAAGACCTCCGAGATTAGAACCTCCGCCGGCACAACCGATAATGATATCCGGCTTCACGTCATATTTATCCAAAGCTGCCTTTGCCTCAAGACCGATCACCGACTGATGCAAAAGCACCTGATTAAGAACACTTCCGAGTACATATCTGTAACCTTCATTATGTGTTGCAACCTCTACCGCCTCAGAAATAGCACAGCCCAGACTTCCTGTAGTACCGGGATGATCGGCCAGTATCTTTCTTCCTATCTCTGTGGTATCAGAAGGTGAAGGTGTAACAGATGCTCCGTAAGTTCTCATAACCTCACGTCTGAAAGGCTTCTGCTCATAAGAAACCTTTACCATATATACCTTACAATCCATTTCAAAATAAGCACAGGCCATTGAGAGCGCCGTACCCCACTGTCCTGCTCCGGTTTCAGTCGTAACACCCTTAAGTCCCTGTTTTTTAGCATAATAAGCCTGAGCGATAGCCGAATTAAGCTTATGGCTGCCGGAAGTATTATTTCCTTCAAACTTATAATAGATCTTAGCCGGTGTGCCCAGTTTCTTCTCAAGACAATATGCCCTTACAAGCGGTGAAGGACGGTACATTTTATAAAAATCACGGATCTCCTGCGGTATTTCGATATACGCGCTGGTATCATCCAGCTCCTGTTTAACCAGTTCATCACAAAATACCATTCCCAACTCTTCGGCAGTCATGGGTTTACCTGTCCCGGGATTAAGTAACGGTGCCGGTTTCTGTTTCATATCGGAACGCACATTATACCAGGATGAAGGAATATCCTTCTCCTCCAGATAAATTTTATAAGGTACTTCTTTAGACATCTTATATCTCCTTTCAGCATCTATGATCAGCTAATTCTCATAAAAGTAATACACGAAATTTATTTTAGCATAATAAACTATAAATGCGCAATGTATTCTATAAAATCGATACACATAACTCATCCGCAAGACTTATGAGCTGTTCCCTTACGGATTCATTAAGACTTCCCATTATCCTGACTTTGGTTTCACAAAAAGATAATTCATTCATACCTTCAAGGTATTCCGACATCTTCTTATTAGCCACAGGTGCCCAGGTACCGTTCTCTATCAAAGCCACCTTGCGCTTACAGTAATTATGATCCTTAAGATGTTCAATAAAGGTTTTCATAAAAGGAAAAATATCACCATTATAGGTAGTTGTGGCAAGGACTATCCTGTCATATCGAAAAGCCGCTTCAACCGCTTCCGACATATCATCCGAAGCAAGATCAAATACTTCGATCTTATCGATCCCCTTTGATTTTAGTAAGTCCCGCAGTTCATATACCGCGGACCCGGTATTTCCATAAACGGAAGTATAAGCAATTGTTACACCCGCTTCTTCGGGACTGTATGACGACCATTTATCATACAGATCAATATAATGATCAATCTTATCTCTAAGTACGGGACCGTGAAGTGAACATATTATCGAAATATCCAGATCTGCAGCTTTTTTTAGAACCGCCTGCACCTGCCGGCCAAACTTACCTACTATACCAAAATAGTATCTCCGGGCTTCACCTTCCCAATCCTCATCACTGTTCTCTTTGTTTATACCGAATTTTCCAAAAGCATCTGCGGAAAACAGGACTTTTTCCTTAACCTCATAACTCATCATCACTTCGGGCCAGTGTACCATGGGCGCCGATATAAATTTTAGCATATGGCTGCCCAGTTTCATTTCACTGCCTTCCGTAACAACAATCTGTCTGTCCGGATAATCCGTACCGAAATAGTTCTTCATCATATTAAAAGCAGGCTTGCTTGCGACTATCTGTGCATCCTTATACTTATCCATAAATAATCTGATCCCGCCGGAATGATCAGGCTCCATATGATGTACAATAAGATAATCGGGAAGTCTGTCCTGCAACTCATTTTCAACATTTTCAAGCCATTGTTGAGCAAAACTACCGTCAACTGAATCCATTACGGCAATCTTTTCATCCGATATTAAATATGAATTATATGCCATTCCCTCCGGCACCTCGTACTGACCCTCAAATAATTTAATATCAAGGTCATTAACACCTGCATATTTTATATCCTTTGTTACGATCATATATTTTCTCTCCTTATTTATCGATTTAAACACATCCTGCCTTCCGTTTTATAAGATCACCGGACCGAAATAAGATCACCAGACCGAAGTAATATGTATATCAACATTATAGGATAAACCTGCTTCGGTAGTTACACTTATAACCGTATCCCCCACCGAAACCGGCACCAGTGTACCATCCTGCCGGACCTGACATATATTTTCATCTTCAGATGCAAAACGCACGCCATAGGTCTCCAGCTCTCTTCCCGTAAGCTCATGCATCCGTAAATTTGAAAAAACGGCCATAGGTCTTATTTTTAAAACATAGGGCTGGATAATTGACAGATCATATCTTGCCGTAACAGGATAAAATTCCTTGATCTCATTGGATGTATAACCTTCCATGGGAAGAACACATAAACAGATTTCCCTCCATAATCCGTTATACCCTATAACTACCCTTGAAATTCCGGGAAGCTTGGGAGATATCCAGTTATCTTCACCCACCGTAAGTATATCAGGATCATATTCGATTATGGTAATTTGCGACTCATCTATAACATGTTTATTTTTATAATTATCCTGCCAATAATAGGTAATATTAAAGGCTCCCGTTCCTGCGGTTTTGGTATAAACCAGACTGTCTGTACTTAACATCATCGGTGCCGAATCGGAAATTCCTTCTCTGTAACTTAAAGCGAGAGCACGATTGGGTTTACCTTCATCCTCAATATCTATTTCATCTGTATAATCAATGTCTGCCATAACCATTCTGGTTGCCCAGATTCCCCAGTTTGATCCGGATTTACCAGCATATGCATATCCCAGCATAACCGGAGCATCCTTCTTAATATGTCCGTAACCATCACCCATTATCCCGCAGTTATGACATCTGGAGATAACATTGGTATTGATCTCCGAAACTTTTTCAAAATGAATACCATCATTAGATTCAAAATACAATAAACAGCTGTCACTTTTGAATCTTCTGTTTGTGGATACCGCTACGAATTTCTTACTTTCTTCGATATAAGCAACATCCCAGGAATCCGAATCCCTGTACTGATACTCCTCTTCCGGGGATTTATCATTTCTGATTATGGCATACCCCTGGAATTTAAGTCTTCTTGGCCAATCTTCCTTGGTAATATCCGCAGTCCTTACCTCCGTCACTTTAACTCTGTCGGGAACTCCGGAATAACTGTCCTTTGTACTGTATACATATATGGTATTATCAACTATCACAAAAGCAGGTTCTCCGCATCCCCAACCTATATCTATTCCATCATAATATATTAACGGAGCCGGATCTCCGCCCCACTTTGAACCGTTCCATTTTTCATAGGGACCACCGGGTTTTTTGGATCGTGCAAGAAAGACACTGTTGCATAAACCATCCGCACGCTTATTGATGGTGGAAGTATATCCGATATAATAATATCCTTCATAATAAAACACATCCGGATCACAGGTGGAAAGAGCATCGGGAGAATTGGGAGAGGGACTTATGGCCACGGTCTCATCCGACCAGGTCCTTCCTTCATCATCGGAATGCCTGTAAGTGATCCAGTCATACTCCCTTGCTCCGTCACCGGGCGCCGAAAACCAGGCATCTATACTTCCGTCATCATTATATATCATGGAAGGGCCGTATCTGTAATCCGGCAAACAAGCTCTGGAAGGAGTAAATACATCAAATCCATCATCCTTTAAAGTGATCTTAACATGCTTATCGGCATAGGGATCATCCTCTTTTTCCTCTACGGTAAAATCAGAGGCAACCTCCTCCTCTATCAGCTTTTCCACATCCTCAATATCATTAACCGACACCGACGCCTCAGTGGTTTTATTTATTCCCACGGAATTGCCCTCCGGCAGATTCTCCGAGACTGATTTTTCCTGTGGAGCAACATCAATAACCCTATAACAGGAACAAAACAAAAAACAACTCCACATCATCAATGATAAGAGCAATATTTTTATTACATATCCATTATCCTTTTTTAATTTTCTTCCGAAAGCCATCACCGAACTACCTCTCCAAACCCGGACTGAAAATCAGTATAACTCATACCCGTATATTTTTTAAAACATCTGCTGAAATAATTGGGATCCGGGATCCCGACTTTCTCCGCCGTAATAAACATCTTTTCTCCTGTACCGGCTATTTTCTTAGCCTTTTCCATCCTCAGTTCCGTAAGATATTCCACAAAATTCTTTCCTATATCCTGTTTAAATTTACGCGACAGGTAACTGGAACTAAAACCGAAGTGTTGAGCCACAAAAGCCAGATTAAGCCTGGAATCCGTAAAATTATCCTCAAGAAATTTTTTAATCTGAACAGACATATCCTCTTCAATCGTCATATTTTTATCATTATTTATCTCTTCTGAAGCTGCATCCGCCAAAAACGCATTTATTTTACCCTCTCGACTGTCTTTATCAAGTCTGTCTTTTGCTTTTTCAAGTACCCTGGTTATCTCCGCTCTTACCATGGGTTTAAGCATATATTCAAACACCGGCATACTTACACATTTTCTGGCATACTCAAACTGATCTATAGCTGTCATTATTATAATAATAAGATTAGGATATCTATCCGTAGCAATCTGTGTAAACTCAATTCCATCCATAAAAGGCATCGAAATGTCAACAAATACAATATCCGGTCTCAGATCGTCAATTATATTAATAGCCTCTATTCCACTGGTGGCCTCTCCAACCACTTCCATATCAAGAGTCTCCCATTTAATGGCAACTCTCATTAGTTTACGAGCCGACTCCTCATCATCGATTATCATTACTCTATACATACTTCACACTACCCTTCCGTAGTTATTTCGTTTCTCATATCTTTTATGAAAAAAATTATTTCCGTATATTCTCCCTGATTGGAATCTATATTTACTACATTGTTATCTCCACAATAAATTCTTACCCGCTCTATCGTTCCCCATAATCCAAAACTGCTTTCACCGTTTTCACCTATATCTTTTTGGGAAAGATTGATCACTCTGCTTATCTGCTCTCTGCTCATACCTATTCCGGTATCCCTCACCGAAAGCCTTATAACTCCGGTATTTTCAAGATGACTGCTTATCTTTATAGTACCCTTCTCCCCCTTAAGGCGTATGCCATGATAAATGCTGTTTTCAACCAGGGGTTGCAATATAAGCTTTGGCACGGGAAAATCCATAGTATCCTCAGAGATATCATAAATATCCTCAAGAATATCTCCGTATCTTAACTTTTGAAGCGCCAGATAATCCTTTACTATCTGAACTTCACGTCTGACGGTTATAACTCTGTCTCCCTTTGATAAAAAATTCCGGTAAAAGCTGCCCAGTGTTTCCAGCGAATCATATACCTTATCCGCCCCTGCTTCAAGTGCAAAAAAACCTATTGTTTCCAGCGAATTATACAAAAAATGAGGTTTTATCTGTTCCTGTAATACTCTCAGCTCCGCCTTTCTTAAAGTTTTCTCCTTCTCAACCAGCGTATCAATAAGTTCATTAACATGATCAATCATATTATTATAATCATTTTTAAGCATATCCAGTTCACTGTAAGGCATTTCATCCTCAAGCCTCTTAAGCTCTCCCTGCTTTTTATTTCTTTCCATCGAAGCGGATAACTGACGGACCGGATTGGTAATATTCCGGGTTATAAATGCTCTTACATATAAAGTTTCAAGCATAAAGATCATAAGCAGGATGATCATAACATATATTATAGCATAAGGAACCGCCTCATTCCCATATGTAGAAGCCTGCAGTAATATAATGGGAACATTGCTGATCTTTAATCCTGATATAAGATATTTTCCGGTATTCCTATAGATAATATTCTCACTGTTATAATCAGTATCATAATATTCAAAAAACTCCTTATTCCCGGCCAGATATTGCCCGTCATCTCCCACAATACATATATTATTAAGATTCAGCTGCCTTAAATCTGCCTCAAAAACATCCATGGATATATTCATAAGAAGGATTCCTGTTCTTTTCTGTGTATACATATCATAAATGGCTCTCCCTATGGTAACAACCTTTGAGCCATCCTTTTTTTGGGCAATTCCGCTACTATTTAAAGTTATTACAGCCCTTCCTTTAGCATTATAGATATCTTCTCTCCACTCATCGCTCTCCATATAGACGGTGTCATATTCATAGGTGATCGGTTCCGTAGCGGCGATTATCATATCCTCTCTGATTATCATTACGCAATCAACACCCTGTTTTACATTAAGGATTTCCATTATCCCATATCTGGCATCGTTGATAATACCATTATCAACATTCTCCGTATCCGCCCGAAGAAAGGTCATCACCCGTTCATCCGTCATTATAAGCCTGGATATCTCACTATAATTGGAAAGCTTTGAAGTAATGGTATTTGATAATGTCATCAATGCTTTATATGCATTTTGAATCGCGTAATTCCTTTTTTCATTTTCTGTAATAAAATAAACAGAAACACAAAAAGAAACCGCAACTATCAGAATAATAACCAAAAACAAATTTCTGATAGCCCTGGATAATGAACCTTTTTTCTTATTTATTTCATTCTCCGATTGCATTCCCATGGTTTTCATATATTTCACTATACCATTATTTATTAATTAACGCAAAACAGGTCCGGCCTTTGCCGAACCTGTTTTGTCCTTTATAATATCATCCCTTAACAGCACCTGCAATAAAACTGTCCTGGATCTTTCTGCTCAAAAAGATATATACCAGTAATGTAGGGAATGTAGCTATTACAAGAGCTGCTCCTATTGGACCCCAGTCTGTGGTATGTTGTCCCGATAAGGCCTTGATCCCCACCGGAAGGGTTCTGTGCTTACTGTCGGAAATGAATACGTTTGCAAACATGAATTCATTCCAGCACTGTAAAAATGCATAAATCCCGATTGTTGATAATGCCGGTTTTAGAAGCGGAGCTATGATCCTGAAAAAAGTTCCCCACAAACCGCATCCGTCAATTCTTGCCGCCTCATCAAGATCATATGGAATATCCACCATAAATCCCGTACAGATCAGAATGGACATTGATAAAGTAAAAGCAGAATACGGAATTATCAATGTAGAATAATGATTAAGCCAGTGAAGCTTGGATAACACAACATATACCGGAACGATGGATGCCTGAAGCGGTATAGTAAGTCCAAGCATAAAAAATGCATTTGTAAAACCTGCTGCCTTCCATTTAATACGGGTTAATGCATATGTAGCCATCATAGCCGCCATTATGGATATCGCAATGGAAAATACAGTAACCAGAACACTGTTAAAGAAATAAAGTCCCATGTTACCGGTCTTCATCGCTGATACATAATTAGACCACAGCCATTCCTTGGGTAAACCTATAATGTTCTTACCGAAAATTTCTTCATTGGATTTAAGTGAAAAAGTAAACATGAAGTAAATCGGGAACAGGTTTATAAATGCCCATATCACCAAAAGAATATAAACCAGTACCTTTATGGCAGGATTTGATTTTTTTAATGTATAACGTTCTTCCAGTTGCACCTTGTTTCCTCCTTAATTTAGTCTTTTTCCTTAAATGCTGCACTGATTGCCAATGAAAATGCGAAGCACAACAAGATCAGCATAACCGATATAGTACTACCCATTCCGTATCTGTTTCTTAAGAAAAGCATATTTTCCAACAGGGTACTGGGAACTTCAGTAGTCTGGAACGGACCGCCTTCTGTCAATATACGAACGAGGTCGTAGGTTTTAAGAGAACCTGTAACCGCAAATATTACGCTGGTCCTTATTACAGGCTTAATGATCGGTATTACAACGTATCTGTCCACCTGCCAGTTAGTAGCTCCGTCTATCATAGCAGCTTCTCTTAAATCGGGAGATACGCCCTTAACTCCGGCATACATAAGCAGCATATGATACCCGATATACTGCCACACCGTCGGTACAATGACCGATCCGAGAGCCGTCTCGACCTCGCCTACCCATACATGCTTAAAATCACTTAAGTGAAGTGCATCAAGGGCTGTATTAAGAAGTCCGTAATCAGGATTATAGATCTTAAGCCATAACTGACCTATAACAACCGTTGAAATCAATACCGGCATAAAATATACCGAAAGAAAGAATCTTTCACCTTTATACTTACGTCCGAGTAAAAGTGCCAGCAGCAAGGAAATAGGCAACTGAACAAATACCGAGAAAAACGCAAGAATAAGTGCATTTTTTAACGCAACCATCCATTTTATCGATCCGTTGGTAAACAGTTCCTTATAATTCTCAAAACCTATAAAGGTTCCCTCCGAGAATCCGTTCCAATCCTGAAAGCTTCGATAAACCGATACAATAATGGGTGCGATCAAAATACCTACAAAAAGCAATATAGCCGGCAGGAGAAAAAGAAATATATCCAATCCTTTTCTGAAATCTTTATGAGATTTTTTTGTCTGTATTGTCTTATTTTCCGCCATATTTGAATACCTTCCGTAATACTTTTCACATAATAAGACCCTTCCCATAACCTCCCCTTAAGGAGATATGGGAGGGGTCATTAATAACTAACCAAATGTCATATCAAATAACAGATCATTATCTGATATCGTTTGCAAGACCCTCAATAAAGCCTTTTCCATCGATCTGGCATCCATAAACCTGATCTACGTATGAAAGATATGTATTAGCATCATCAGCGTTCTGTGCTGTATCACCGAACAATACCATTGAATCAGCATTAGCTACGATATCTGCAACTGTCTGTGTCAACTCATTAACTGCACTTGTATCACCATAAGGTGTCCATGCAGGAAGTCCGCAACCATCAAGATATCCGTAATGGCAGATATATTTACCAAGTTCCATAGCATAATCAGCTGCTCTCTCAGCGTTAGGTGATGAAGCTGCTACAGCAAGTGTATCCGAAGGACCACCGATGAGCTGGCCAAGCTTAGCCTTATCAGCATTGATAACAGGGAACTCTGAAACCTTAACCTTATCCTTGAAGTTCTCATCAGCTGCAAAATCAGCACAGTTCCAGGTACCATTCATATAGAATGCATACTTACCTGCCATGAAGTTAGCCTTAACTTCATCATTTGTAAGACCGATACCTGCAGGATCAAAATATCCGTTTGTAACCAGTTCCTGGAAAGTATCAACAGCATCAGCGATACCCTGATTTTTCCAGGTAGCACCATTAACGAATACATCGTTGAGTTCTTCGGCACCGATACTCTTCTCAATAACTGACTCAAGATACTCGGTTACACACCAGGTTTCCTTACCTGCACATCCGAAAGGAATGATTCCCTTAGCCTTAAGGTCATCACAGCACTTAATGAAATCTTCATATGTGCCGGGGATCTCATCATAACCTGCTTCCTTAAGGATCTCCATATTAGCAAAAAGACCAACAATGTTCATTGTAAGAGGCACACCGTAGTGTTTGCCTTCATAGGTTGAGTTGCCAAGCATAACTACAGGAAGCTCATCCTTATAATTCTGGTAAACATCATCAAGGCAGTAAACCTTACCTGCATCTACGAAATCACCAAGGAATGCACAAGACCAGGTAAAGAAGATATCAGGCATTTCATCAGCTGAAACTGCAGCTTTGATCTTAGTCTTATATGACTGATTTTCAAAAGCTTCCCACTCAAGAGTAACATTGGGATATAACTCCTGCATATCTGCTATAGCTGCTTCGTAAGAATGACGATTCGAATCACTCTCGGTAGCTATACACCACATGGAAAGTGTTATGGGCTCGTCTGAAGCTGCTGCTTCTTCAGCAGGCGCTTCTTCCTTATTCTCCTCAGCCGGAGCTTCTTCCTTTTTCTCCTCAGCCGGAGCTTCTGCTGCAGGTGCTTCTGCTGCGGGAGCCTGTGCTGCCGGTGCTCCTCCACATGCTGCAAGCGAAAATGCCATCATACCTGCAAGTACTGTTGAAACTACGCGTTTCATTTTCATAATAAACCCTCCTTATGAATCTGTTAGTGCAGCTTATGCTGCGTTATCTATCGTAAAGCGACCATCGCTTTCGACCGTTTTATTTCTTTGCAGAATCCTCTTCCACTGCTTTTGTCATAGGCCAGGGATACTCAATAGTTAATTCATTACCATTAAGCTCATAATAAAGGATCGCATCTTCCAAGGGCTCATCATACATAAGCTTTATTGTCCGATTGTTTTTATCAAGAGAATAATGTCCGTAGAAGATATTTTCCTCGCTGAACTTTCCGTCCTTTGTAAACTGAAATTCCCAGCCGTTATCTTGTACCCATACTCCGAAAACCCCGTCTTCGGAACTTCCGTCCTTCCTTTGATAGGTTGAACTTTCATATAGGATCATCTTGTCACCATCCACAATATAACGAAGATCCTGATCCTCTATATCTCCCTTACCCTTAAGATGAATATATGAATCATCTTTGGTATATTGATATTCCTTGTCCTTATATATGGCCTTACCGTTGGATTTAAAGGATAACACAGCCGTTTCCGGTTCATGCACATATGCCCATCTCTCAACCGTTCCGCCGCAAGCCGAAAGAACAAACATACATATCATTAACATAGTCATCACGATGATATTCTTTTTCTTCTTCATCATTATCCACTCTTAATTAGTTTATTTACCATACAAACATAAATATACACGCTAAATTGTACAAATCGAATGGACATCTTTTACTTTATCAAGCATTTTTTTTACTTCTTTAACAGAAAAGACAAGATTTTACGGATTTTTTTGTGCATTATTGGGAATATTTATCCATACCGTCAGCCTTTTCTTTGTTAATAAAAAACGGACAGATGTAATATCTGTCCGCAAAAAATGATCATTCAATACTCAATTTAATTCTTTATCAGCGATTTCCAACGCTCTTGCCACAACCTGATGCATATCATAATACTTATATTCACCAAGTCTTCCGCCGAATATAACCCTGTCTTCTTCTTCGGCAAGTTCCCTGTATTTAGAATACAAAGCATTGTTTTTTTCATCATTCATAGGATAATAGGGTTCATCTCCCCATTTCCATTCCGCCGGATACTCTCTTGTAATAACCGTCTTCTCCTGGGTTCCGAATTCAAAATGCTTATGTTCTATTATCCTCGTATAAGGCACTTCGTATTCCGTATAATTAACAACCGCATTACCCTGATAATTATACATATCAAGGGTTTCCGTTTCAAATCTGAGACTTCTGTATTCCAAATATCCGAATCTGTGTCCGTAGAACTCATCTATCATACCGGTAAATACGATCCTGTTCGAAACATTATCGTAGCTTTTTCTCTCCTTAAAATAATCTGTGGATAATCTTATCTCACAACCCTTAAGCATTTTTTCTATCATACCGGTATAACCGCCTTCGGGAATACCCTGATATTTATCATTAAAATAATTATTATCATAGGTAAACCTTACCGGCAGCCGTTTTATAATGAAAGCAGGCAGTTCTGAAGCTCTCTTTCCCCACTGCTTTTCGGTATAACCCTCAATAAGCTTCTCATATATATCTTTTCCCACCAATGTAAGGGCCTGTTCCCTGAGATTCCTTGGCTCCGCAACCCCCTCGGCTCTCATCTGTTCAACCGCATCCCTTTTTTGCTCCTCAATCTTTAACTCCGCCTCTTTAGGAGTCTTTACCCCCCATAAGGCATGGAAAGTATTCATATTAAAGGGAAGATTATATAATTCTTCTTTATATCTTGCTACCGGCGAATTTGTATATCTGTTAAATTCGGCAAATGTATTAACATAATCCCATATCCTTTTATCATTGGTATGAAAAATATGCGCACCATACTTATGAACATTAATACCTTCCGTTTCTTCGGTATAAACATTTCCGCCAATATGATCCCGCCTGTCAATAACCAGGCATTTCTTACCGGCTTTCCCGGCCTCATGTGCAAAAACAGCACCAAACAATCCTGCACCGACGATCAAATAATCAAATTCCGCCACTTTATACCTTCCTTTTCCCGTTATACTTATTAGCCTTTATCAATCAATAAGACCCAGACGATTAATCGCACTGAATATTGCACGAACCGATGCCCTTGTTATATTTGAGCTTACACCTACACCATAGGTAACACTTCCGTCATTGGCATCCAGTAAATGAATATATGCAGCTGCCTGGGCATTAGCGCCGCCCTGAAGAGCATGCTCCTCATAATCAAGCACCTTGATATTAATATCCAGATTCTCCTTTAATCCTCTTAATACAGCATCTATAGGACCATTACCCACTGCTTCAAAGGAATTCTCCTTATCATGTACCGTGTATGTAAGCTTAATATGAGTATCAAATTCCGTATCATCGGTATCACTTCTGTCATCCACTTTAAGCTTTCTAAAGTGAAGGGGCTCCTTCATATCAATATAAGAAGCTTTAAAGCTGGCCATTATCTCATCCGGAGAAATCTCGCCTTTCTTCTCCGTGATCGCCTGAATTACCTTTGCAAACTCTTTATGCATTCCCTTGGGAAGCTTAAAGCCAAAATAGGTATCCATAATAAAGGCAACTCCGCCCTTGCCCGATTGTGAATTAATACGGACTATAGGCTCATATTCGCGCCCTATATCGGCAGGGTCAATAGTAAGGTAAGGAACCTGCCATATAGAAGAATTACGTTCTTTCATCGCCTTGACACCTTTATTTATGGCATCCTGATGAGATCCCGAAAAAGCTGTAAATACAAGCTTTCCTGCATAAGGATGACGGTCATCTATAGGCATTTTAACAAGTCTTTCATATACCTCGATTATCTCATTGATATTCTCTATATTAAGACAGGGATCGATACCGTCCATAAAGAGATTATAAGCAATATTCAATATATCTATATTTCCCGTTCTTTCACCGTTTCCGAAAAGAGTTCCTTCCACACGATCAGCTCCTGCCAGCATAGCCAGTTCGGTTGCGGCAATACCGGTGCCTCTGTCATTATGGGGATGTACACTTAAGATAATACTCTCCCTGTCTTCAAAATGCCGGTTCATCCATTCCACCATGTCAGCATAAACATTGGGAGTATTAAGCTCTACCGTTGCGGGAAGATTAAATATAATGGGATTTTCCTTCGAGGGGTTCCATATTCTCTGTACCGCCGTACAGATATCCAGGGCGAACTCCACCTCTGTACCCGTAAAGCTTTCCGGCGAATATTCAAGTCTTATATTACCCTTAAAGCCGGCAGCCCTTTCCTTTACCCAGGTGGTCCCGTTCTCTGCGATCTTAATTATCTCATCCTTATCCATATTAAACACAACATCTCTTTGTAAAACAGAGGTGGAATTGTATATATGGAAGATTACATTCTTTATACCCTCTATCGATTCAAAGGTTCTTTCTATCTGTTCCTCTCTGCACTGAGACAGCACCTGAACCCATACATCATCCGGTATAAGCTTGCGATCCACCAATTGTCTTAAAAAATCAAATTCGATCTGAGATGCTGCCGGAAATCCTATCTCTATCTCCTTAAAGCCCAGCTTGACAAGCATCTCAAAAAATTCTATTTTCTCTTCGACTATCATAGGATCTATCAATGCCTGATTTCCGTCCCTAAGATCCACGCTGCACCATGAAGGTGCCTTAACTATCTCTTTATCCGGCCACTCTCTTTCCGGAAACTTAAGCACAGGATTTTTTCTATATCTTTCCACATTTCTCATGTTAATAAAACCTCCCTATCTATAATTCTTATAAAATTAATAAAGTCGGCCAAGGCCGACTTTACAAAATCCTATATTATTCACCCAAACCACTCTCTATTGCTTCAACAAGTGATTCAAGTGCTTCCTTCTCGTCCTCACCCTCACACACAAATTCTATTTCATCTCCGCACTTAACACAAGCCCCGAGGACACTTAGGACACTCTTTGCATTAGCAGTGTTTTCATGAAAATTAAAAGTAATTAACGACTTAAATTGCATGGCTTCCTTACACAGAATTCCGGCCGGTCTTAAATGTAATCCCGTAGGATTCTTGATAGTTACCTTCTGGCTGACCATGTGGACGACCTCCGTTTAGTATAATTCTTTGCGCAATCGCACAAATCACTAACATAAATTATAGCATATATGTATATTTTAAACAAGCATTATCTATTCTGCCGACTGCACCTCCGGGAGCAGAATCGTTCCATCAATAAGATTAACCCCCGTAGAATCCGCCGGATACAGGCTCACTTCCATCATAGATGCACCGACTACCGTTATTCCCGCCGGCATATTCCACTTAACATAAGCATCATAAGACCCGGTATGGAATCCTGTTTCTCCCTCTACAGGCTCTCTCGGTACCATTGAAGAAGCATCTATACTGCCCATTATAACAGAGCCGTCAAGCAGAGCGATCTCCTCATTAAGCCCCTGTACTTCAACACGTTTGGTACCACCCACATCTACAACAGATGCCATAAATCCCTCCGGAATATTATCTATAAGAATATTCGCGGTAGGAATATCTACATAAGCATTTTCAAGCTTACCGACATAAGCCGTAACAACAACGGTTCCGTCACCCGTATCATCAACCATTCTGATCCCCGAAGGAAGATAATCGCTTATATTAAAAGTATAACTTAAATCTTCGGAAGCTCCTTCTATCGAAATATCTTCCGCAGGTATATCTATAGCCTCCAAAGAATTAAATCCTTTTCCGCTTCCCGCTATGGTTACCGTTTCCGGTACTACGGAAACAAGACCTGTATATGAAAAACCTGCTGCCGCAGTTCCCGATACCGACGCTCTTATCGGAACTTCTCTTGTTTCAAGAATATCTACATCTACTACTATTTCCCTTACACTTACGGTAAAAGACGAATTATTTACCACATCACCGTTTCCGTCATAAAGCACAACTTCGGAGCTTGTTCTGATATTGGCGCTTCTTCCCGATACATCCACAGTAGCTACTGCCCTTGATATTTTTGAAATCTTTGAAACAGGACCGGTTACCGTTGTTATATTAACACTGGGACTGTTACTTCCGACGACGTAACCTTTAGCAGGATTACCCACAGTTTCAACGTTTATGGACAATTGTTTCTTCTCAAGATCTTCCACGGCAACCTTTAAATTCTTAGTCAGCGGAGTTATCGAAGATATCATATCCGAATATCTGCTGGTCTTAACATTTATAGCTGCCGAATTAAGAATAGTCATTTCCTTAAGATCCGCCGTTGCTTTTATATAATCCCTGCTTATCTTTTCAAGTATAGATCTCTTTGCGGAAACCGTAACGGATATAACATTACTTCCTTCCAATATTTCATAAGTTTTCCCCTGTGCAGTTATCGCATCCGCATTTAAAACCTCAACTTCTATACCCGAGAAGGTTCTTGAGATGACAGGATCGTCAATACTTACCACGATGATCCAAAGTATTATGGCTATACCCACAGAGATCAGCTTAAGGCCAAGATTATTTGTCAGTTTTTTTCTCATTTCTTGACCCGCCTTTCCGGAAGATAAATTTCTTTTCTTCCAAAGTTTTACTCTGAAGAATCTCTAACTTACTCCTTAAAAAGCTCTCATCTATGTTTCTTGACAATTCACCGTTCTGAGCAACGGAAACCCTGCCCGTTTCCTCAGACACAATAATCGTAAGAGAATCCGTTGCTTCCGAAATCCCGACTCCCGCACGATGTCTGGTACCAAGTTCTTTACTTAATTCCATATTCCCCGATAAGGGAAGATAACAGGTTGCGGCGCTTATCCTGTTTCCACGTACTATCACAGCCCCGTCATGAAGAGGTGTATTATGTTCAAATATATTGATCAAAAGCTGTGATGAAACAATGGAATCGATCATAATACCGGTAAGCTCATATTCCGTTAACAGATCATTATTCTGTATAACTATAAGAGCTCCGGTCTTAGCCTTACCCATTTCATAAGAAGCTCTGACAAGCTCATCTATTGTTTTATCACTAAACAGTTCACTGGCTACTCTTGTGGGATCAAACTGTATAATACCGGAGAGCACATTTGACCGTCCCAGCTGTTCAAGAGCTTTTCTAAGCTCCGGCTGAAAAACCACCACCAGCGCTGTAACGGCAATTCCGGTAACGTTCCTTGCTATCCACAATATGGTAGTCATATCAAACAGAGCAGCAACAAATACAAATACCAAAATGATTATGATACCTTTAAGCAGTGACCAGGCTTTTGTATTCTTTATCCATTTAAGTAAATGATATACCAAAAAGGATATTATTATTATCTCTACTACATCCGTCCACCTGATCATAGGCATGGAAACCCAGCTCAGATATCGTTCCATATATGATCTAATGGTCTCACTAATATGTTCCATACTATTTCCTAATCCAACACATCACATTTATTTTCCGCATTTACTCAAGAAATAAATTCTTTACATTTGTTTATGTCACTTATCCCCAACCCATATTAAAAATGTTTATTCATCATATTCATACTCTTCATATTCACCATCTTCATAGGAATTGAATCTCTTAACATTAACATCAGGGGCTTCAATCGATATTTTGGGTATAGCCTTAACATAATAATAATATTCGTCATCTTCAAACTGTACATTTTCGGTCCGGGAATAATCTACATTAAATATGAAAAACTGAATAATAAATACTATAACCGATGATACTATGGTTCCCAAAAAGACTCCGCCTATGGATAAATCCACCTCAAGTGCCGAACAGCCTATAAGAATGATAAGTATGTTGACAATAACCCCGAGAGCCAATGCTATCTTCCATGAATGATCTATGGGCAGACTTTTGATCATAAATACCGTTATTACAACTACAGCAAAAGTTATTACCATCAAAAGCATCTGATCGCTTCCAAGTAATCCGTCTATAAGATATTTAAAGCTTCCCAGAGCCGACTCGGAATCCAAACTGTAGGAGGCTATCTGCTCCTCGTTGTTCTTTATATAATCAAGCATAAAATATGTAACCGTACCACAGGCCACGGAAACACAGGACATGGGACTTCCCACAAACCCCAATGTTAAAGGTACAACATAGGGTAAACGAAGCATATAGCAGATAGGCATAATTATAAGCGTTGCCGAATCCGAAGGGCTGAATCTGAGATAAAGAACAAACATGATCACAAAAAGCATACCCACTATTGCCGCACAGGCCAAAGACAATGCGTATAAATGCAATAATATAAACATACCCAATATTATCACTATAAGATTCATCGGCAAAAAAGCGCACAATAAAGCCACAACGAGCACTATTGCACCATTATCGATCTTTGACATATAACCCAGATTCGAGTTGATCAAAAGTAACGCAACCAGCGTAAGCACGAACTTAAGAACAGCTATAACGTAGACCTCATATCTTGAAAAGAAGCCCGCCAGCTGTTCCTTTATTACAAGTAGATTCGACATTTTGGAATCCTCTCTATATATTTATATTCATTCCCATTCATACAATTCCTCAAGCTCTTTAAGCTGGGAAACATATTTTTTAATATGCTTCTTTGCCCTTCCGAACCTGTAGGCGTATATAAAATACGAAAGCAATAAATAAACGACCAAAACTATACCGTATTTAACACCGATATCTTTAACGAATTCTGCAATATCCATCTTATAAAAATCCGTGAGAAAACCTTCCAGGTCATACAATATATACATTGCCACCGCAAGCGCAAAACCTACGGTGGCATACAATGCCGATTTAAGAACCTGGAAGCTTATATAATCACCTCTGAAATAAGAATTTACGGATATATCCTTTTTCCCCTGCCGGTTTTCATAAGCAGCCATTTTGGTCATTAATTCTATACGATCTTCATTTAACATGATCAATAATCCTATCTATTATCAAGGAATCTCATCCTCGGGCTGTCCTTTGCCTTTTTCTCAACCTTAGGTGCCTCAGGTTTTCTCATGGCTCCGTTAAGATCATTCATTACTTCCGCCTTACATTTAGCACAAAAACGTCCGGTAACGATCGGAGTTCCGCAATTTTCACAGACAATACCCGCTACTGTTGCATCCGCAAATACAAGTCTTTCTTCTTTTATCCACTGCTTAATCTGCTTCTCGGGAACCTTTATCTCTTCACTTACCATAGCTACTGTAGCGTGAGGTGTATTTCTTATAAATTCCTTGGCTTCCTGAAATTTCTTCTCGATGTCATCTTTACATGCCGGACAATAAGGCGGTCCTGCCACGTAATTAAATAATCTTCCGCACATCTTACAGTTTCTTGCATTCATAACTAATACCTCCCTGCCTTTTTTATCTTGTCTTATTATTAAACTGCCGCCGCACCTATAACCGAATAATAAATATTTTCGGCCCCCTTATCAATCAAACAAGCTGCAGCAACATCAATTGTACTCCCTGTAGTATATATATCGTCAACAAGTACAATGTTCTTTAATTTTACATCATAATGTTTTATTTTTAAAGCTTTTTTCAAATTATTTTCCCTTTGGGAAACGCTCAATTCCTTTTGCTTCCTTGTATTTTCACTCCGTATCAATATATCTTCCCTTACCGGGATTCCCAAAATCTCCGATAATTTCTCGGCAATTACGGAAGCCTGATTATATCCTCTTACATTGTATCTTCTTTTATGAAGCGGTATCGGGATAAAGGCCTGCGGCTGCCAGCTCAGTATCTGATCCCCAAGGGCCTCGGCCATTACCTTTGCATAATACTCCCCATACTCTTTTCTTCCGCCGTATTTAAATCTGTATATGCTTTCTTTAAGCACATCATCATATTCAAATACGGCCCTGCCCTTAACAAACCTGTATTTTTCTTCCTTTTCCCTGCACAATTCACATAATCTCATTGCCGGATCCCTTACCGGTCGTCCGCATTTTAAACAATAGGGATCCCCGATAAGCTTTAATTCTTCCCTACACTCATCACATATAAGCTTACCCGGTTCATTTACAATATCATCGCAAACCGGACATCTTTTCGGAAAGAAAAGATCCAGAGTCCTTTCATATAATTCCATCCGATTCCTCTCTGTATAATTCTCTTAACCAAAAATCAAGTCCCGTATATCTGAGATGCTCATCCGTATTATCAACCATGGAATTAATCCTTTCCCTGCTGCCAAGCAGTACAACGCAATCCTTCGCACGGGTAACCCCGGTATACAAAAGATTTCTGTTGAACAAAAGTCTCGGACCCGTCAATATGGGAATAACCACTGCCGGATACTCGCTTCCCTGAGATTTATGAATTGTTACGGCATAAGCGTGTTCAAGCTCATCGATTCCCGAAAAGGGATATGTTACCCTTCTGCCCCCATCAAACTCCACTACAATATTCTCATTAAAGGTATCTATTTCTTTAATGATACCCATATCACCGTTAAACACACCCAGACCTTTGTCCACGGGAATACCGTATTTACTTACGATCTCCCACTCCAGACGGTAATTATTCTTTATCTGCATAACCTTATCTCCCTCCCGGAAGATAACATCATGCGCTTCATATTCCTTCTTGGAAGGATCCCGGGGATTTAAATACCTCTGGATAATGGGATTTAATACCTCCACTCCCAGATTACCCTTTCTCATAGGTGTGAGTACCTGAATATCATACGGATCCGCATTTACATATCGCGGCAATTTTTCTCTTATAAGATGGATCATATTGTTCAAAATAAGATCAATATTATCTCTCTCCAGGAAGAAGAAATCCTCACTCTTATTATCAAGTACCGGATACCTGCCCTCATTTATTCTGTGAGCATTAAGAACAATATCGCTCTGCTCGTCCTGCCGGAATATTTTTTTAAGCTCGTATACATTAAAACACCGGGAGGTAATAATATCCTTCAATACCGCTCCCGGGCCAACACTGGGAAGCTGATTTATATCCCCCACAAGAATAAGACGCACTCCCACGGGTATTGCACGCAGCAACGCATTAAAAAGAACTATATCCACCATAGACATTTCATCTATGATAACCACATCCGCCTCAATAGGATTATCCTCATTAAATTCATAACCGAAGCCGGAATTACCCGGTATACCTTCCGTTTCTCCCATCGGTTTAAGTCTCAGCATCCTCTGTATGGTAGAAGCTTCACAGCCGGTAGCTTCCGTCATTCTCTTGGCCGCCCGGCCGGTAGGTGCCGCAAGGACAATATCCATCTGCTCGGCTTCAAAATATCGTATTATGGTATTGATGATGGTTGTCTTTCCTGTTCCCGGTCCACCGGTTATTATTGTAAGCCCATTACCCGCTGCCTTAACAACAGCTTCTCTCTGTAATTCCTCAAGCTCTATTTTTTCTATATTCTCAATAGCTTTTATCTTCTTGTAAATAAGCGCCTCATCTTCATCGGTTGTTATATCTATATCCTTAAGCCTTCTGGCGCAATTAAGCTCCATATAATAGAAGGTCTTTCCATAAACCAACTCCATATCCTGTTTCTTTTTTACAACCAGCCTTTGCTCCATATACAGATTGGAAATCTGGGTTTCTATGGCATTTTCCGGAACGTCAAGAAGCTCTGTTGCCCGGTTTATAAGTTCTTCCCTGGGAAGATAACAATGTCCCTCCCCCGAAGCACTGCTGAGTAAATAGATCAAAGCACTTCTTATCCGGAAGTCCGAATCTGTATGGATCCCCACCTTTGAAGCTATCTCATCGGCTATCTTAAAACCGATACCGTTAATATCATCCGCCAATATATAAGGATTTTCATTTATAACTCGATATGCATCATTTCCGTATCTTTGATATATCTTATTTGCAAGTGAACCCGATATGCCATACTGCTGTAAAAAAACCATGATCTTTCGAAGATCCTGTTTTTCTATAACCTGAAGAGCGATCTCCCTTGCTTTTCTGTCGCTAATCCCCTTTATTTTCACAAGTCGCTCGGGTTCTTCTTCGATCACCCTGAAGGTATCCTCTCCAAATTCCCTGACTATCCTGGCTGCCAGAGCCTGTCCGACTCCTTTAACCGCGCCGGAACCCAGATATCTGATTATTGATAGCGTATCCTCAGGAGCGGTGATCTCACAGGACTCTGCCTTAAACTGTTCACCGTATATCGTATGCTCGATATATTCACCCGTCAGCTTTACATTCTCGCCTTCATCCGCATATTTAAAAAAGCCCACACAGGTGATCTCATCTTCTCCTGACACAAGATTGAGAACGGTGTACCCGTTCTCAGTATTTCTGAATATGATATGTTCTATATATCCCCTTAATTCTTCCATCTAAAATACTTCTGTCTTATAAATCCCCAATTAAAATAATAAAATCCCGATCAATCCGTACTCTGAGAATAATTACGTTTCATCTGTTCGTAAAGCATTTGTGCCAGACCGTTAGTGGACTGGTCTGCAGCACCCTTTGCATACTCTTTGGTAAGCTCATCTTCATAAAAACCTTTAAGCGTCGACATTGCACCGGATGATTCCTCCGATGACGGAACCATGGAGGACTTCATGTTTTTGAATATCTGTTCATAGAAATAAGCTTCAAATTCCTTGCACACCTCCATAAGCTCATCATCCGATGCCTTGGAAACATCAGTATTCTTAAGCTTATCGGACAATACCGAAGTCTTATTATCACTTGCATTGTTCATTAGATTATTGATATATGATGAATCAAGTGAACCTATATCCATAATATCCTCCCTAAAACCCCTTCCGAATATCCTGCCATACCTAAAAGATATTACTTTAAATTACCTTCTCAGCTCATTAGCCTCCTGCATCATAGTATCTGCCGCCTGAACTGCCTTACTGTTCATTTCATAGGCTCTTTGAGCAATTATAAGATTAACCATCTCATCCGCTACCTGTACATTTGAACCCTCCAGATAGCCCTGCCTTATAGTTGATTTTTCCAGATTGGCGTTGGTAGCCTCATTTAAAGGCTGTCCCGAAGCTGCCGTTACGGAATACAGGGAATCTCCTTCTTTATTAAGACCGGCCGGGTTCTGGAACTGGAAAAGAGCGATCTGCATTCCTGCTATAGGCTGAGCATTATTATCGGCATCGGGATACATAAGCTGTCCGGTTTCATCCACCGTAATCCTGTTGGCATTATACTGTGCAGCATTCAGCTGAATGGGCTGCCCCGCCGTATTTAACACCGGCAGACCATCGGAGGTAGCCAGCTTAAGTGTATTATTTCCTCCCAGCGCAAAGGTAAAATCACCGTTTCTGGTATAATAATTCTCTCCGTCTTCTCCCTTAACACAGAAGAAACCCTCTCCGCCTATGGCAAAGGCCGTCGGACTTGCCGATTCCAAAAAAGCACCCTGAGTAAACTGTGAAGTAATGGAAGCATTTCTGACTCCCAGTCCCACCTGAGCACTTATAGGCTTATTCTCACCGTTTGCGGTAGTAGTTCTGGTCTGAAGAGTCTGATATAACAAAGATTTAAACTCATTTCTCTCGGATTTATATCCGACAGTATTTACATTTGCCAGATTGTTCGCAATGGTATCCACATTATTCTGCTGTCCTATCATCCCCGAAGCAGCCGTCCATAAAGTTCTGACCATATAAGTACCTCCTCATCTATTCTTTATACCGATTCAAAACACCTTATACCTTACCCAGATCATTTACCGCTTTGTCCAAAGTCTGATCATAGGCCTGTATTATTTTCTGATTGGATTCATAAGCCCTGGTAAAGGCTATAAGATCAACCATTTCCTGTACTATCTGAACATTGGAAGCTTCCAGATATCCCGAATATACCTGAGCATCCGCCTCCTGCTGGGTAGCTCCTTCCACCGGCTGATAATAGGTCTCACCGTATTTTTCCAGAAAATTATAATCCTCAAAATCAGTGATCCCGATCTGTGCCTGCTGGACTCCCGTATCCGTCAGACGGATAATACCCATTCTGTCTATATCATATTTCTGGGTAGGATCAAGAACAATGTGATTTCCGTTCTGATCAAGTACATAATCCCCGTCCTTGGTAACCAGCTCCCCTTTAACATTAAGCGTAAAAGTACCGTCTCTTGTATATTTAACCGAGGTTTCTCCCGGTTTTTCTTCCGTACCCTTAGAGGTAAATTCTATATTAAAGAAACCCTTTCCGGATATTGCCAGATCAAAGGTATTACCGGTCTCGTGAAAAGAACCCTGTGAATAATCGGTAAAAGTCTCACCTATCTTCACGCCCATATTCATAACACCTTCATACCTTGCCATATTAGCTTCACTGGTATCCTTTATTTTATACGCCAGAACATCCTCAAAGGTCTGGGAAGTAGAGCCTTCCTTCTTATATCCCGTTGTGGCCGCATTAGCCATATTATTGGATAATATGTCCACTCTGCGCTGTTCATTTACCATTCCCGTACTGGCTGTATACAGTCCCTTTAACATGATCTTCTACCCTTTAACCCTCTATATCATCATAACCGGCAAGCAATTCCACATATTTACCGGTACCTATAGCAACCGCTGTCATAGGATCCTCTGCAGTAACCGTATTAATTCCCGTTTTATATGCTATAAGATCCTCAAGTCCTCTTAAAAGACTTCCGCCTCCGGTAAGCACTATCCCTCTGTCGGCTATATCTGCAGCAAGTTCCGGTGGTGTTCTCTCAAGAACACTGTGGATCGCCTCAACTATCTGTGCCGTTGTTTCCCGTAAGGCTTCTTCCGTTTCCTCACTTGAAACCTTCACTGTCCTGGGAAGCCCAGTAACAAGATTTCTTCCCCTTACCTCAAGATAATCCACCTCAGGCTGTTTAAATGCTGTACCTATCTTTATCTTAAGCTCTTCCGCGGTCCTTTCACCAATCAGAAGATTATGCTTTTTTCTCATATATCTGACAATGGCTTCATCAAAATCATCGCCGGCTATCTTAACCGAATTACTTACAACCGTACCTCCCAGGGAGATAACAGCTATATCCGAAGTTCCGCCGCCTATATCCACTATCATGTTCCCGCAGGGTTTACTTATATCTATTCCGGCACCTATGGCTGCCGCTATGGGCTCTTCTATGATCTCCACATCTCTGGCTCCGGCCTGGTATGTGGCATCTTCTACCGCCTTCTTCTCAACCTCGGTTACACCGCTTGGTACACACACGCTTATTCTCGGCTTACGGAAGGTCTTTCTTCCGATTGCTTTCTGTATAAAATACTTAAGCATCTTCTCGGTAACCGTATAATCGGAAATAACCCCTTGTCTCAAAGGCCTTACCGCAACTATATTTCCGGGCGTACGTCCCAGCATAAGCCTTGCTTCTTCACCGATTGCCTTTATCTTATTGGTATCCCTGTCAAAAGCAACTACGGAAGGTTCCTTAAGGACCACTCCTTTTCCATGTATGTAAACCAATATACTGGCCGTACCCAAATCTATTCCTATATCAGTATAAACCATCAGACCTTTTCCCCTTTCAAATACTATATATCGTCTTATTACATTCCCTTATGTCAACAGACTCTTATATCATGTTAACATAACTATCCTATTATGAGTATATCAATTAATTATACTCTAAAACATTCTAATTTGAAAGAGGTTTTTAAGTAAAAAAATGAAGCACGACAACGGAGATTCCTTCTCTATCATCATGCTTCCCTGCATTAAGATTTTCTTTCTCATCTTCAATATTTATATCGGATGAGTTTCCAAAAACTTAAGGCTGTATTTTCATCTTTTCTCTTTCTTTTGCTTTTTCAAGCTCCCGTTTAACATATATACCGGTATAAGAAGCCTTATTAGCGGTAATTTCTTCGGGTGTGCCGGTGGCAACCACCTCTCCTCCTCTGTCCCCGCCTTCAGGACCCATATCTATGATATAATCCGCGGTTTTTATTACATCCAGGTTATGTTCTATTACCACAACCGTATTACCCCCCTCCGTTAACTTATGAAGAATGTCCACCAGCTTATGAACATCCGCAAAATGCAATCCGGTGGTAGGCTCATCCAGAATATATATTGTCTTTCCCGTACTCTTCTTGGACAATTCCGTGGCCAGCTTTATACGCTGTGCTTCTCCTCCCGACAAAGTCGTTGAAGGCTGCCCCAGCTTTATATATGAAAGGCCCACATCATAAAGAGTATCTATCTTTTTCTTTATTGACGGAATATTCTCAAAATAGTCCCTTGCCTCCTCCACTGTCATATCAAGTACATCAAAAATATTTTTTCCCTTATATTTTACTTCCAGCGTTTCTCTGTTATATCTCTTGCCCTGACAGACTTCACACGGAACATAAACATCCGGAAGAAAATGCATCTCTATCTTAAGAATACCGTCTCCCGAACAAGCCTCACACCTGCCGCCTTTAACATTAAAGGAAAAACGTCCCTTCTTATATCCTCTTTCCTTCGCATCCTGTGTACCCGCAAACAGATCCCTTATCTGGTCAAACACTCCCGTATAGGTTGCGGGATTAGACCTCGGAGTCCTGCCTATGGGAGACTGATCGATATCTATAACCTTATCAAGCTTCTCAATACCGGTTATCTCCTTAAATTCTCCGGGAACAGTCTTGGCCCTGTTAAGTTTTCTGGCCAGGGCTTTATATAATATCTCGTTTATAAGAGAACTCTTACCCGAACCCGATACCCCTGTTACGCAGGTGAAAACACCGAGAGGAATATCAACATCTATATTCTTAAGATTATTCTGTCTTGCACCCTTTACCTTCAGCCATCCCTTGGGTTTACGGCGTTTTTTGGGTACCGGAATACTTTTTTTACCCGACAGATACTGACCGGTTATAGATTCCGGATCTGCCATCAGTTCTTCAGCCGTACCTGCACATATGATATTCCCTCCATGGGAACCGGCCATGGGACCTATATCCACAACATAATCCGCCGCCAGCATAGTATCCTCGTCATGCTCAACCACAATAAGCGAATTTCCAAGATCCCGTAAATCCTTAAGTGCACCCAGAAGTTTATCATTATCTCGCTGGTGAAGACCTATACTGGGTTCATCAAGAATATAGGCAACTCCCACAAGTCCCGACCCTATTTGCGTAGCCAGACGTATCCTTTGTGCCTCACCACCCGAGAGAGAACCTGTAGCCCTGGCAAGAGTAAGGTAATCAAGACCTACCTGAACCAGAAAAGAAAGCCGTCCCCTGATCTCCTTTATTATCCTTTCACCAATGATCAATTGCTGCTTATTAAGCTTAAGTGCATTAAAGAATTCAAGAAGTTTATCTATGGAAAAAACGGTAATATCATAAATATTCTTATCACCTATCGTAACCGCAAGGGCACTTTTCTTAAGCCTCTTCCCCTTACATTCATTACAGGGGGTTATCCTCATAAAGGCTTCGTACTCGGCCTTCATAAGTTCCGAACCTGTTTCCCTGTATCTTCTCTCAACATTTTTTATCAGGCCTTCAAAGGCGACATCATAAACACCTTCACCCCTTTGCCCCTTATAATGAACCTTTATTTCTTTACCTCCGGTTCCGTAAATAAGAACATTCTTTATCCTTTCGGGATAGTTTTCAAAAGGAGTATTAAGGTCAAAATCATAGGCCTCGGTAAGGGCCTTAAGTGTCGCATAGGTAAAGCTCTTTTCATCTGTACAGCTCTGCCAGCCCGTTACGGCTATAGCTCCTTCCATAATCGATAAAGAAGTATCCGGTATCATAAGATCAATATCAAATTCCATTTTGTAACCCAGTCCCGCACATACCGGACAGGCTCCGAAGGGATTATTAAAGGAAAAAGTTCTCGGTTCTATTTCCTCAATGCTCTCATTGCAATCCGGGCAGGAAAAACTCTGGGAAAAGTTAATCCTTTTTGCCTCCGTCCCCTTTCCGCTGCCTGATGAACCCGGCAATTCAACAATTGCCAGTCCTCCAGCCAGAGATAATACATTCTCCAGTGAGTCCGTTAATCTTTTCTCTATTCCTTCCCTCACTATAAGACGGTCCACAACCACCTCAATATTATGCTTGATATTCTTATCAAGCTTAATATCTTCGGACAGATCATACTGGTTTCCATCCACCATCACTCTTGCATAACCGCTTTTCTTAGCCCGCTCAAAGACCTTTGCATGCTCACCTTTTCTTCCTCTTACCACCGGCGCAAGGAGCATAAACTTTGTTCCCTCTTCAAGGGACATGATCACATCTACCATCTGATCCACAGACTGTTTGGATATTTCACGGCCGCATTTAGGACAATGGGGTATACCTATCCTTGCATATAAGAGTCGAAGGTAATCATATATTTCCGTCACCGTTCCCACCGTTGATCTGGGATTTCTGTTAGTGGACTTCTGATCTATGGATATTGCCGGCGGAAGCCCTTCAATACTTTCCACCTCCGGTTTCTCCATCTGTCCCAAAAACTGTCTTGCATAAGAAGACAGCGACTCCATATAGCGTCGCTGTCCTTCGGCATAGATCGTATCAAAAGCCAGTGATGATTTTCCCGATCCCGATAAACCGGTAAGTACCACCAGCTCATCTCTGGGAATATCTATATCTACATTCTTAAGATTGTGTTCATTGGCCCCTCTTATCTTAATATATTTTCTTCCGTCCATTAAAGTATTTTTTTTTACTGACATAACAAACCTCTTTAACTACTTTTACAGCTGAGTTAAATACGCATTTATGAAAGGATCGATATATCCATCCATGACTTTATCTACCTGGGCAACTTCTTCATTGGTACGATGATCCTTTACCAGAGTATAAGGCTGCATAACATAGGATCTTATCTGATTACCCCAGCCAATCTCTTTAACATCACCCCTTATATCGGAGAGCTTCTCGGCATTTTCCTCCTGCTTAAGCAGATACAACTTAGCCTTTAACATCTGCATAGCCTTATCCTTATTCTGGAACTGTGAGCGCTCATTCTGACATTGAACAACTATTCCTGTGGGAATATGAGTGATCCTTATGGCCGAACTGGTTTTATTTATATGCTGGCCACCGGCTCCGGAGCTTCTATAGGTATCAATCCTTAAATCATCATCATTGATCTCCACATCCAGATCATCGTTGATCTCCGGCATCACATCCAGGGATACAAAACTGGTCTGACGCTTACCCTGAGCATTAAAAGGAGATATTCTTACAAGTCTGTGAACCCCTTTCTCAGATTTAAGATAACCATATGCATTCTCTCCGTTAACCTGGAAAGTAACCGACTTAATACCTGCCTCATCTCCGTCAAGGAAATCCAGCACTTCAACACCAAATCCTTTTTTCTCTGCCCACCTGGAATACATTCTGTAAAGCATGGATGCCCAGTCACAGCTTTCCGTACCACCCGCACCGGCATTCAATCGCAATATGGCATTATTCTTATCATATTCTCCCGACAGCAATGTACTGATCCTTAAATTCTCAAGCTTTTCCCGAAAATCATCAAATTCCGCCTGTATTTCGGGAACCATCTGAGGATCATTCTCCTCATATCCCATCTCCAGCAAAGTCTGAATATCTTCATACTGCGTGGACAAACCATTCACCCGGGCAATGGTATCCTTAAGAGAACTTAATTCCCTGGTATATTTCTGGGAACGCTCAGTATCATCCCAGAAACCCGGAGCCTCCATTTCTCTTTCCAGCTCTTCTACCCGCCGGGCTTTATCATCCAGAGAAAGAGAAGCCCTTATTTCTTTAAGGGGCTCCTCATATGTTTGCAATTCTGTTTTAATATTATCCAACTCGACCATTTCTTTACACCTATTTACGTCCGCAACACTGTTTATACTTCTTACCGGAACCACAAGGACAGGGATCATTCGGATAAATCTTATTCTCTGCTCTTTTCTTAGGCTGTCTTACCGATGTATCATCCTTATTTGTACCTGTAACCTTTGCCACCTCTTCACGCTCCACCTTCTGCTCAATCTTGATATGGAACAATACTCTGATGGTTTCCTCCGATATGCTGTCAGTCATGGCATTAAACATATCATAACCGGACATTTTATATTCAACCAAAGGATCTCTCTGACCATATGCCTGCAACCCTATACCCTGACGAAGCTGATCCATATCATCAATATGATCCATCCACTTTCTGTCTATCGCCTTAAGCAGAACCACCCGCTCAAGTTCTCTTATCTGCTCGGGACTTGGGAATTCCGCTTCCTTTTCCTCATAAAGCTTAACAGCTTCTTCCTTAAGGTTGTGCTTAAGCTGCTCCTTTTTAAGTCCCTTTATATCGGGAGTCTTTAACTCATTAAGAGGTATTGTTGCACGGATATGCTGGTTCAATTCCGCAAGATCCCAATCCTCCCAGCTGTTACTCTCACCGATACACATATCTACCGTATTTTCCACAAAATCAGTTGCCATTTTAAATACAACATCTCTCATGCTCTCACCATCCAGCACACGACGTCTCTCAGCATAAATGATCTCTCTCTGATCATTATTAACCTGATCGTATTCCAGCAGATTCTTTCTTATACCAAAGTTATTGGACTCTATCTTCATCTGCGCTTTTTCTATGGCACTGGTAAGCATTTTATGCTCTATCTGTTCACCTTCGGGCACACCGAGAGTTGTAAATATCTGCATAAGTCTCTCCGAACCGAACAATCTCATAAGATCATCTTCCAGAGAAATAAAGAACCTTGATTCTCCGGGATCACCTTGTCGACCGGAACGACCACGGAGCTGATTATCTATACGACGGCTTTCATGCCTTTCCGTACCGATGATCTTAAGACCGCCTGCTGCCCTTGATTCTTCATCAAGCTTAATATCGGTACCACGACCTGCCATATTGGTGGCTATGGTAACTGCACCATGGATACCTGCATCCGCAACGATCTCCGCCTCCATCTCATGGAACTTGGCATTTAACACATTATGCTGAATTCCTCTGCGTTTCAACATTGCACTGATCTCTTCCGATGCCTCAATGGTAATGGTACCCACAAGGATCGGTTGTCCGGTTGCATGTGCAGCCTCTATCTCATCACAGATAGCCTTAAGCTTTTCCTTTCTGGTCTTGTATACGGCATCCTGAAGATCTTTTCTGGCTATAGGTCTGTTGGTAGGTATCTCAATAACATCCATACCGTAAATATCACGGAATTCCTTCTCCTCTGTCAGGGCAGTACCAGTCATACCCGACTTTTTCTCGAATTTATTAAAGAAATTCTGGAAAGTAATGGTAGCAAGAGTCTTACTCTCACGTTTAACCTTAACATGTTCCTTTGCCTCGATCGCCTGATGCAGACCGTCGGAATATCTTCGTCCCGGCATTATACGGCCGGTAAACTCATCTACTATAAGTACCTGATCATCCTTTACCACATAATCCTGATCCTTAAACATAAGATTATGCGCACGCAGAGCAAGTATGGTATTATTCTGTATTTCAACATTCTCCGGATCGGCAAGATTATCGATCTGGAAGAATTTCTCAACCTTCTCAACACCCTGCTGGGTAAGAGTTACAAACTTATCCTTCTCATTTACTATAAAGTCACCTGTCTCTTCTCTTTCGACACCCATAATGGCATCCATTTTCGACAGGTCTTCCATATCCTCGCCTCGTTTAAGCTGGCGGGCAAGCATATCGCATATCTCATATAATTTAGTGGACTTACCGCTCTGTCCCGATATTATAAGAGGAGTACGGGCCTCATCAATAAGCACCGAATCCACCTCATCGATAACTGCATACGCCAGATCCCTGAGCACCAGCTGTTCCTTGTAGATAACCATATTATCTCTAAGATAATCAAAGCCCAGTTCATTGTTCGTAACATAGGTTATATCACAGCCATATGCGGCACGTCTTTCTTCAGGTGTCATGGAATTAAGTACAACACCCACCGTAAGGCCCAGGAATTCATGCACCTGACCCATCCATTCCGCATCACGCTTAGCCAGGTAATCATTAACCGTTACAATATGTACCCCACGTCCGTTAAGTGCATTTAGATATGCCGGCAATGTAGATACAAGGGTTTTACCTTCACCTGTTTTCATTTCGGCAATACGTCCCTGATGGAGAATTATACCACCTATTATCTGGACCCTGTAATGCTCCATATTAAGCACACGTCTCGCAGCCTCTCTCACGGTAGCAAAGGCTTCGGGAAGAAGATCATCCAGAGTCTCCCCGTCATTTAAACGAGCCTTAAACTCTCTGGTCTTATCCTTAAGCTCTGCATCCGAAAGCGCCATCATGGAATCTCTTAAACTCTCAACCTTATCCACCAAAGGCCTAATAAGCTTAAGCTCTCTCTCAGAGTGTGTTCCGAATATTTTATCAACTATCTTCATATTTAGAAATTATCTCCCAAAGTATTAGGTCAATCATTCGCCTAAGTACTAAATATAACAGATTTTTCAATTAATATCAATCCCGCCGGATAATATAAATACCCTTACGGCCTTTATGAGCCATAAGGGTATCAATTTGATCAATTCCTGTTTGACTGCTGTATTACCAAATCCGCATTTAAGAATTCTTCATTAAGCCTGCTTTGCTGCCTTAGCTGCTTTAATCTCTTCGGTAAGCTTGGGAACTATCTTATTAAGATCTCCTACTACACCGTAATCAGCCACATCAAAGATCGGAGCATCCTCATCCTTATTGATGGCAACAATGATATCGGATTCTTCCATACCTGCTACGTGCTGGATAGCACCCGAAATACCAACTGCAACATAAAGATTGGGACGAACTGTCTTACCGGTCTGACCAACCTGCATATCCTTAGGCTTCCATCCTGCATCAACAACTGCACGTGAACAGGAAACCTGTCCGCCCAGAGCCTCTGCAAGCTCCTCAAGGATCTTAAAGTTCTCCGGTGAGCCAACACCACGACCTCCGGATACTAAGATCTTTGCATCCATAATATCCTTAACATCAGATACAGCCTTAACTACTTCCTTAATTGTAACGTATCTGTTATTTACGGTAAAACCGGGATTAAACTCGATAACCTCAGCCTTGGCACCCTTCTTAGGATCGATCTTCTGCATAACACCGGGACGAACCGTAGCCATCTGAGGACGGTTGTCGGGACAGGCGATAGTAGCTATCGTATTACCGCCGAATGCAGGACGGGTCATAAGAAGCTGTCCGTGAAGCTGTTCTTTGCCCGGAATAGGCTGAAGCGGGAAATCACCGATCTCAAGCACTGTACAGTCAGCTGTAAGACCTGTTTCAACACGGGCCGAAACCGTAGGACCAAGATCACGTCCTATTGCCGTTGCACCTACAAGAACGATTTCCGGTTTATACTCGTTAATAACCGAAGCAAGAGCGTGAGCATAAGGCTCAGTTCTGTACTCCTTAAGCTCTGGATCATCAACTACGATAACCTTATCTGCACCATATTCCGCAAGATTATCAGCCAGTGCCTTAACCTCTGATCCGATAAGAACGGCAGTAACTTCCTTAGTCTCCAAAGACTCAGCAAGTTCTTTAGCCTTTCCGAGCAATTCATATGCGATACCACTGATCTTATTGTCTACCTGTTGCGCAAACACAAAGACACCTTTGTATTGTGCGATCTGTTCAGGAGTCATTTTCATAATTATTCACCAAACCCTTTCTAGTTAATATTAGATACACATTAATTCCCTTAATCTATGACTTTAGTGTATCAGATCACATGCTTTTCATTAAGCTTACCTACAATATATGCAACTGCATCCTCAGGTGATTCGGGAGTAACCTTCTCGCCTGCACCCTTACGTACCTTATCCGATGCCTTGGCAATCTTTGTAGGTGAACCGTTAAGACCAAGATTACCGTCTTCCACATCCTTAAGATCTGCACGTCCCCAGGTTGTTATCTCTGCAGCACAAGCATCAAAGATTCCTCCGGGAGTCATATATCTGGGCTCATTCAATTCGGAAAGAGCTGTGATAAGACAAGGCATCTTAGCTTCAAGCATATGATAACGATCATCATACTGACGCTTAACAACAACCTTATCTCCATCTATTTTAATTTCCTGTGCATAAGATATAACGGGAAGTCCAAGATGCTCTGCTATCTGAGGACCAACCTGTGCTGTATCTCCGTCAATAGCCTGACGACCTGTGATTATAAGGTCATATTCCATATTTCTGAGTGCTCCGGCTATTGTTGTTGAGGTTGCCCAGGTATCAGCACCGCCAAGTACACGGTCTGTAACCAGTACGCCCTTGTCTGCGCCCATAGCCATTGCCTCACGAAGTACATCCGTAGCCTTGGGAAGACCCATTGTAAGAACCGTAACCTCTGCACCATACTCATCTTTTAATCTAAGTGCTGCCTCAAGACCTGCTTTATCATCAGGATTCATGATCGCAAGCATAGCACCTCTGTCAAGTGTTCCGTCAGGATTAAATTTTACACCACCCTTAGTATCGGGAACCTGTTTTATACATACTACAACTTTCATTGTTTTTTTCCTTTCTGTGTTTATTCATCTGATAAATAAAACTATCGCTTTTTCGATCGCTTC
>JAILKH010000169.1 GCA_024693925.1 Lachnospiraceae bacterium
CTCGGATTATTGCTTGCCTGTGTAGGAACCATAGTGTGGCTATTGGCAGGAAGAAAGAAGAAAGCCGGATCGGACAAGTAAGTAAAAAGAGTAACATTAAAAGAAACAAAAAATGACATAAAGTAACATAAGCCGTCAGAAGCCCTTAATTTATGGGCTTCCGGCGGTTTTTATTTACTTTTATGATATTAAAGATATATAAATTTTTTATTTAAATATACGTAGACAGGGATTAAATGATATAATCAGATAAGTATAAGTAAATATTTTCGAAAAGGTAAAAAAATGAATAATAAAATAAGAATGATCATAATTTTAATTGCTGTATGCGGTATTGTGGCAGCTTCGGTTATGTTGTTTTCAACACTTAACGAATATAAAAAGGGTGTGGAAGAATACGAAGGGTTAAAGAGTTATACGACCATAGAAAATAATGTTAAAGACGATAGTATTGAAACCGATATAAAAAATAATACAGTCGAAGAAGAACAAGAAAAAAGAGAATTTAAAAGAAATTTTAACAGGGATGATTATCCGGAGATGGAAATAGATCATTCGGGTCTGAGAAAGGTAAACGGTGATTATATTGGTTGGATATATGTGGGGGCAGCGGATATCAGCTACCCGGTAGTTCAGGGGAAGGATAATGAGTATTACCTTCATAACACGTTTGAAAAGGAAGCTAATTTTGCCGGATGTATTTTTATTGATTGTGAAGATAAAGCCGATATGACAATGTATAATACATTTTTTTACGGACATGCCATGAAGAACGGTACAATGTTCGGCAATTTAAGAAAACTACGTAAGGATCCGGGACTTGTAAAGAATGATCCTTATATATACGTATATCTGGAAGACGGAATATACAGATACAGGATATATTCATATTATATAGATAATAAGGACAGTGAAATGTATTACAGCTCCGATACGGTAAAAGAGTACAGGAGATATATAAGGAATGCGTTGGATAAGTCAATGGCTCAATGTGAAGAAATTCCTGATGAAGAAAGGAATTCGGTTACTCTGGTAACATGTCAGGGAAACGGCTCTCAAAAACAGAGATTTTTTGTTCATGGAATATTTATAGACAGATATTTGTATGAATAAGGATCTGAATAGGAAGGATATAGAATAATGGAATATTCAATGTATTATTGTCCCGAATGCGGGAAAAAATACAAGGTAAAAGGCGAAGGAAGATCGATCACCTGTAAAAGCTGCACAGGTGTATATTTGATCAAGAAAAGTCTTACTTTTGTTCATATTTCGGATCTGCATCTTGGTAAGAATCTGTGCGATATGGATCTTATAGATGATCAAAGATATATATTAATGCAGATAATCGGTATTATAAAAAATAAGGCCGTTGACGGTGTGTTTATATCGGGAGATATTTATGACAGAGCAGTCCCCTCTGAGGCAGCCACGGAATTATTAAATGAGTTTCTGGAAGAATTATCCAAATTAAAGATAAATATATTTATAATAAGCGGAAATCATGATTCGGATGAAAGATTAAATTACGGAAGCCGTTTATTTGAATCAAGTCATATATATATTTCTGCCAAATACCGGGGAAAACTCTTTAAATATACAATGAATGACGGGGATGGAGAGGTTGATATATATATGCTTCCGTTTATTAAAGCTTCTACCGTAAAGAATATGTTTCCCGATGCGGATATAAGTTCCTATAATGATGCGTTACGAGTTGTTATTGAGAATGAACATATAGATCCTCAAAGGAGAAATATATTATTGGCTCATCAGTTTGTGGCAGGTAAGGGGAAGGATCCCAGAATTTCAGGCTCGGAGAGTGTTGCCACACAGTGTGTGGGTACAGTTGAAAAAGTCGGATATGACTTGTTTGATGCCTTTGATTATGTGGCTTTGGGACATATTCATTCTCCCCAGTCCGTGGGAAGGGAAGAAATAAGATATTCCGGTTCACCGCTTAAATATTCTCTTAGTGAAGTTAATGATAATAAATCGGTACCCATAATTACAATGGGGCCCAAGGGGAATACGGAAATTGAATTGGTGGCTCTTAAGCCGTTGAGAAATTTAAGACATCTTAAGGGAAATATGTCAGATTTATTAAGGAATGATAATATTGTATTTCCAAATGATTATATATATATTACTCTAACCGATGAGGATATACAGAATGATGCCATGCATATATGCAGACAGAGGTATCCCTATACCGTTAAAGTTGATTATGAGAATTCTCATACGAAGCAGATTGAAAATGCGGACATAGATATAAAGATCCGGAATAAATCCTTTGATGAGGTGATCCGTGATTTTTATTCGGCAATGTATGGTTCTGATATAAGTGATGATGAGATGAAGGTTATGATGGAAACGGCAAAGGAAGCGGGGGTAATAAATGAAGCCGGTTAAATTGATTATAAGTGCATTTGGACCTTATGCGGGTAAAATGCCGGTTATTGATTTTGAAAAATTTAAGGATAATGGTCTGTTTCTTATATCCGGAGATACCGGAGCGGGTAAGACCATGATTTTTGATGCGATCTGTTATGCGTTGTACGGTACTACAAGCGGTACCTACAGAGGAATAAAAAATCTTAGAAGTGAATACGCAGCGGATACAACGGAAAGCTTTGTGGATTTTTATTTTACACATCAGGGAAAAAGCTATCATATTCTAAGAAAGCCTTCGTATATGCGTATAAACAGAAACGGAAATCTTACAGAGGAAGCCGAGAAGGTTATTTTTTATTATCCGAACGGAAAAACGGAGGAGGGTAAAAGCCGTGTTGCTCCCATAATCCATGATCTGCTTAAAATAGACAGTAAACAGTTTATGCAAGTATCAATGATAGCACAAGGGGAATTCTTAAGTTTATTAAATGCAAATACCGATAAGCGGACTGAAATCCTGCGTACCATATTTAAAACAGATGATTTTAAGATAATAGAGACCAAATTATCCGAGCGTATGAAAAATGCCAGGGATAAGAAATTAATGATAGAGAATGGTATCATACAGTATTTTATGGACGTTATGCCTGTAGGCGAATACGATCTGGATGAGGAATTAAAACGTCTTAAAGAAATGGTGTCGGATACAAGGAGTGTATTTAATCTAAGTGAATATACCGATATTATTGTCCGCCTTGTAGAGAAAGATGATAATCAGTTAAAGGCTAAAAGCATGGAACTTGATATTGCAAGAAACGAGGCGGAGAATAATAATAATATTCTTGTTCTTGCGGAAGCCGATAACAAGGCTATAGAGCAGTTGAAAAAGCTGGAGGAAGAGAGGAAGCTCCTTGACGCCGACAAATTTGAAATGAAAGATCTGAAAGATAAGACCGATAAGCAGAGAGCAGCTACGGGAGAAGTGTATCCGTATTATTTGGCCTGGAAGCAGGTACAGGAGGAGATAAAAAGAGCCGAAGAGGATATGACGCTAAAGAAGAAAAGACTTTATGCGGCAAATGACGCCTTAAGTAAGGCTGAAGCAGCTTTTAAAAATGCCGAAGAAAAACGACAGGTTGCAGAGGAATTACTGAAGGAAGCTGATTTGATCGATCGTGAACAGGGTAAATATACGGAAAAGGAAAGACTTGACCGTGAGATCGAACAGTGTAAGGAGAAGGATAAAATACTTGTTGAAGAAGAGAAAAATATTGAGACGGAGGAAAAGAAGCTTGAGGAGAAGGTTAAGGAGCTAAAGAAGATCCTTGAAGATCTGGAATTAAAGCCTAAAGAGCTGGTTATGCTCAATGGGAAGATGGAAAATTATAACCGGGTCCGGAAAAATGTTAATGCTCTTAAGAACGAGGATATTCCCCGGAGAGAGCATAAAGTAAAGGAACTTAAAGAAAAACAGAGTTTATATGATAAAGCCCGGGAAGAATATGATAATGCTTCCGTTGAAAGGCTTAAAGCGGAAAGAGTGTTGGAAGAGTCACGGGCGGGAATACTTGCTAAGAAGCTGAAACCCGGAACAAAATGTCCGGTTTGCGGTTCTACACAACATCCGGAGCCTGCGGTTCTGCCGGAGATATTTGTCAGTGAAGAGGAATTCGAGGAATTAAAATCGGTTGAAGAAGTTAAATTGACGGAAAAGAACGAAAGGCTTACGGAAGCGGAATCTGATAAATCTGCTCTTGATCAGATCGAGAGCCGTTTAAGAACGGATTTAATGGATTGTATTGAAGAGATTGAAGGAGTAGCCCGGGGAGCGGGAGAAGATATCGATGAACTTATAAAGCATATTGAAAAAGCCGAAAAAGTACTTAATGAGAAAATAGAGGAAAGTACAAAGGAAAAAATATCTCTGGAGTCGGAATGCTTATTGCTTGAACAAAGCGGAGAAGAGCTTAAGAAAATACGGGAAGAGCAAAGTGTCGCTTTAAGTGAAAGAAGAGAGCAGCTGATCAAAAAAAGAAATGAACTTACCGCTGATATGGCCGCTAAAATTGCTACTTTAAACACTCTTGAAGAGTTAAAATATCCGGATCTGGAAACTGCAATGAATGAGAAAAGATCAGCTTTGGACAGAGCCTCGGAAATAATGGATAATATTTCAAATGCTCAGAGGGAATGTAAAGAAGCTTCGGATCTTGTAACTGCGCTGGGAGCCGAGATTAAAACAATAGCGGATAATATCACTCATTATAACAAAAAGGAAGAAAGCAGTAAGTCGGACCTTGAAGCTGCAATAAAAAATAAAAATTTTAATACCATTCGTGATATGCTGGATTATGTTGTGAGTAACGAAACAATAGCGGAAAATGAAGAAGTCCTTAACAAGTATATGCAGGAGGATGCTGTAAATAAAGAGCAGCTAAAACAGGCAGTAAAGGCTACAAAGGGTAAAAAAATCGTAGATATCAAGCAGGCCAGACTTGTTGCGGATGCCTCCAACCGAGGTGTTAATATAATACAGAAAAAGCTGAATGAAATAGAATTCAGGTTAAAATCAAATCGGGACAGACAGGTTAATATAGCCGAAGCCGGTCAGAATCTTAAAAAGGCACAAAAAGAATATACGATTTGTGACAGATTGTATAGGCTTGTAAGCGGACAGACACGTAATGGCAGGATAACCCTTGAGCAGTATGTACAGGCAGAAGGTTTTGACGGAATAATAGCTGCCGCAAATAAACGGCTTCGTCCTATGAGTGATAATCAATATGAATTATATCGGCGTGAAGATACACCGGACAGAAGGAGTAATACTTTCCTGGATCTTGAGGTACTTGATAATTTCACAGGACACAGAAGGCCGGTAGGGGATCTTTCGGGCGGAGAAAGCTTTAAGGCTTCTCTGGCGCTGGCTCTTGGTCTTTCGGATACGGTATCGTCTAATATGGGAGGTATACAGATGGACGCGTTGTTTGTGGATGAAGGATTCGGTACGCTGGATAAAAAATCAATAGACGGAGCAATGGAAATCCTTAAGAATTTGTCCGGAACCGACAAATTAGTGGGAATAATCAGTCACAGGGATGAGTTGAAGGAGAATATCCCGCAGCAGATAAGGGTTGTGAAACATAAAGACGGAAGTGAATTTGTTATGGATACAGGCATATAAGGTTATTTTTGGGAGTTTTTGAAGTAATTGAAAAAAAGAGTAATTATTTTTGATGAAAAAAAGAAGTTGTCGGATGAAGAAATGCCGGATGAAGAAACGGAGGAAATACAGGATGAGTCCCTGTCATTAGAGGAGCAAAGCCCTAAGGAAGATGATCCGGAGGATACCGGGGAAGAAGAATACGATATATTTGATAACGAAGACAGCAATATAGTATACGGATCGGCATCTGTCAGAAAAAAACGAAGGAAAAAGCATACAAAAAGAAATAAGCATTTGCTGATCCTTTTGATATCCTTTGCCCTGCTTATAGTAGTCGGTATTGCTTCGTTTAATACTGTTAATAATACTTATGAAACGCCTGTAAAGGTGTATGAAAGATATTTAAATAAAGCCGAATACAGCGGTCAGGAGTTAAGCGAAGCCTACGGAAACGGTGTTGCGTTGCAGGAATTAAGGTTAATACGAGGGTTGTTGAACGGATCGGGGGATCATTTTGAGGGAATAGGAAATCCGTATAGTTCTTCGCAGGAATTATATCTTGAAAATTGTCAAAAATATGGTGAAAATTTCCGTTATACCGTCAAGATCGATTCGGTATCAAAACTTTCGGGCAGTGAGCTGGATAATTATAGGTTAAAGCTCTCGGGTATTGTATCCGATATAGAAAATTCAAGTATTGCTTTTACCGATAATACCGAATTGACAGAGGCTGTTAATGCTTTTGGAAAGGAAATGGAGAATTCCGGGATAACTCATGGATACGATCTTAAATGCAGCCGTTATATAACCGGAGAGACGGTTGACGGTCCTGTATCAACAGTGGAGCCATTTAATTGTACGGTCTTAAAGGTTAACGGAAGATGGATAATGTGGGATAAGATTTATGATATTTTAAGATTAACGTACTAAATCAGGATCAAATCCTCAGGATGTTATATGCTAATGATATTAAACAGCTATGTTAATTATGCAGGAGATCAATTATCCGGTTGAAATTCTTAAATTATAGTTAAAAGAGTAAAAATATATGCCGATATTATATATGAGTAAATTTATGTATTTATATTAGGTTTACATAAAAATATAAATTGAGGGTAATATATGAATATAGCTGTTCAGGTTTGCGGCCTTATAAATACAATTGTATTATTGATCTTTTATCTTTCCACAAAGCGTCTTAAATTATATAAAAGACGTATTTTTGTCAGTATTCTTTTAATAACCATTGTAAATATATTGTTTGATATAGGTTCCATTGTTGCGATTTACTTTAAGCAAAGCCTTTCGTATGGATTTGTTCAGACAATATGCAGGTTGTATCTGTGCATGCTTATTTCCGAAACATGGGTAGGACTTATATATACGGTAGCGGATATTTTTGTGAAGAAGGTTCATAAGATAATAACGGCCTGTATGTTAGCCGCTGCTTTTATAGAGTGTCTGTTGATCTTTAATTATTCCATTCATATTTATACTGATGAGATAAGTGTTTATACTTATGGCCCTAGCGTTACAATGACCTACATTTTTACGGGGATCAGTATTTGTGCTATTTGGATACTGTCATTTATATTTGAATCACGTATTAAGAAAAGAAGAGTTTATTCTATAAGGTTATGGATGGTAATCTGGATGTTTGGTATGGGCGTTCAGGCAATGGATCATAGCCTGCTTGTTGTGGGTTTTGCAACATCTTTGGGAATCATGGTTGTATATTTTATGCTTGAAAACCCGGAAAGCTTTGTCGATAAACGATACAATTGTTTAAATGCTATGGCTTTAGCAGAGTATACACAGGAATATATTTTTAATAAGGAGTATTTTGCATTATGTAATTTTTCCCTGGAAAACGTATCGGTTATTAAGGCAGATAACGAGGAAAGCGAAAAACGTATAAGTGAGTTTATAGATTATTTCAGTCAGTTTAAGAAAATAGATGTTTTTAAGAATCTGGATAAAAATATTATCCTGGTTTCCGAGAATACCAAAGATTTAGAGGATGTAATAGATAATTTTAAACGGGATATCTGCAGGAATGATGGTTCCGCTTCCGATTATGTAATGATCTTTATTGATAATGTACAAAACTATGAATCTATTGAAGAAGTGATGAAGATTATTAATTATATGAAGTCCAGACGTATTGAGAGTGAGAATCTTGTAATACATGTTAATGATAAAAATATAGAAGAGTATAAACGTCAGGATAAGATGAAGGGAGAAATAAAGAGTGCTCTTGCAGAGGACAGAGTTGAAGTTTTCCTTCAACCTATTTATAACACGGATAGGGAACGGTTCACTTCCGCGGAAGCACTTGTAAGAATAAGAAATAAGGATGGGTCTTTAATTCCTCCGGGATTGTTTATCCCGGTAGCGGAAATGACGGGCCAAATAAATGAATTGGGGAAAAGAGTACTTGAGAAGACCTGTGATTTTATGGCATCATCTGATGCAATAAAGCTGGGGATAGAATATGTTGAAGTAAATCTTTCGGTGATCCAGGCAGAAAAAATAACCCTTTTCGAGGAGATAATGGATACCGTTCAAAAGTATAAGATTTCTCCCAATAGGATAAATCTTGAGATAACGGAGAGTGCGCTTATTGAGAGTAAGGATATAGTTATTGATAATATGAATCAATTGAAAAAAGAAGGTTTTACATTTGCTCTGGATGATTTTGGAAAGGGAGAATCAAACCTTATGTATCTGGTTGAGATGCCCTTTGATATATTAAAGCTTGACATGGGAATGACCAAGGCTTTTCATGTTAATGAAAAAGCGAAGAGTGCAGTGAAAACCGTGCGATACATGGCGGATGATATGAAGCTTAAGATTGTTGCCGAAGGAATTGAGAATCAACGGGAAATGGATGCATTTATGGAATATGATATTGATTATATACAGGGATACCATTTTTCAAAACCGTTGCCTATGACAGAGTTTATTGACTTTGTCAGGGAGTTTAATGAAAAAAACAAGATTGCATGACCGATCAGCGCATCTGTTTTAAACGCCTTCGTTTGCGAAGGCGTTTGTTTTTTGTTATAAATCTGTGCTTTATCACAATTTACTCACATTTTAAACAAGAATGTTACACAATTCTAATATATTATTTATTCATTAACTTAGAAATGCTGAGAATAATAGAAAGGGATTTTTAGGTTTGTAATATGTTGAAAGGATAAAGAAAATATGGATGATAATAATAAAGGGATGAAATTCCGACATGAGATGAAACATTTAATTACTCCCATGGATAAGCTTATATTAAAGCAGCGTTTAAATGCTGTCGCTTCACCGGATACCCATGCAAAAGGAGGTATCTATTATATACGAAGCCTGTATTTTGATAATGTTTACGACAAGGCACTTAGTGAGAAACTGAACGGATTAAGCAGAAGGGAAAAGTTCAGAATTCGTTATTATAACGGGGACACCGGATTTATACATCTGGAAAAAAAGAGCAAGATAGTAAATCTTTGTAATAAACAAAGCGCGCTTATTACTGTTGAAGAAGCAGAGGATATACTGAAAAACAATATAAGCTGGATGGCTGAAGACGGCAGGCCGCTTGTAAGAGAATTATATACAAAGATGAGGGGGCAGGGGCTTAAGCCCTGTACGGTGGTTGATTATACCAGGGAACCATATGTATATGCTCCCGGAAATGTGAGGGTAACGCTGGATTATGATATACGTACGGGAATAAGGTGTACAGATTTTCTGAATCAGGATATGGTTACGGTACCGGTTGCCGATAACGGGATCATATTGGAGGTTAAATGGGATGAATTTCTTCCGGATCTGATAAGGGATATAGTACAGCTGGAAAACAGAAGAACCGGGGGATATTCCAAATATGCCGCCTGCAGGGTTTACGGTTGAGACGATAAGCGGATATTCGTAAGAATATAAGGATATTAAAAAATTAATATATAAACAGGTTTTTCAAGAAAGGAAGGATGAATATGACATTTAATGATATTTTCAAATCGAGCTTTATCGAGAACGTTACCAGTGTAAGTATACTGGATATGGTTTTGGCTATGGTGCTGGCTTTTTGTATCGGATTATTTATTTTTTACATTTATAAGAAGACCTATAATGGTGTAATGTATTCGGCGGGATTTGGGACATCCCTTATTGCATTGACAATGATCACAACCCTGGTAATATTGGCGGTAACGTCAAATGTGGTATTATCTCTTGGTATGGTCGGTGCTCTGTCTATAGTTCGTTTCCGTACCGCCATAAAGGAGCCTCTGGATATTGCGTTTTTGTTTTGGGCTATTGCGGCAGGAATTGTGCTTGCGGCAGGAATGATCCCGTTGGCAGTGTTTGGAAGTGTTTTCATAGGAGTGATCCTACTGGTATTTGTAAATAAAAAAGAAAGAACAGATCCATATATTTTAATTGTAAACTGTATCGATTCTAATACAGAAAAGGCTGTAAATGAATTCCTTTCAAAGCATTCTACAAGAAGTATAGTAAAATCAAAAACCGTACAGAAGGGTAATATAGAGTTAAATCTTGAAGTCAGGATAAAGGATGATAATACGGATTTTGTTAATGAAATCGCAGATATGAACGGTGTAAACAGTGCGGTGCTGGTCAGCTATAACGGTGAATATATGGGTTGATAACAGATTTGTTTAAATAGGAGGAACGCATATGATAATAAATAAGAATATTGATAAAATATGCGTTGCTGTCATCATTATCGCAGTTATGTTAACCACCATATTTATTAATGGAGTAAAGCTGGGTATAACGCCTGTAATAGATATGGATTCGGAAGCATATGACGGCCCTGAATATGTTACGGCAAATGATCTTGATGGATCTTATAGTGCTGAAGGTGCAACACTTATAACTCTTCAGGGGTCAACGGCAAAAATAAACGGAACCGGAGCATATGTTAATGGGTCTGATGTGGTGATCTCCAACGGTGGATATTATCTTCTTGAAGGAAAACTTGAGGGGCGAATTATAGTGGATGCATATGCAAGTTCCAAGGTATGGATAGTATTTAACGGTGTGACCATTAATTGCGAAGATGATGCGGCAGTCAGGGTTGAACAGGCCGATAAGGTTTTTCTTACTCTTGCGAAGGATAGTATTAATGAAGTCAGTGGTGGCGAAATTTATTCGGATGCAGCAGTTGAAGACGGAGCGGAAGCGGTGATCTTCTCACACGATGATCTTACCATAAACGGAAGCGGAAAGTTATCGGTAACAGCCTTATACAAACATGGAATAAAGGCTAACGATGATCTTGTTGTAGCAGGTGGAGAAATTTACATTGAGGCGGCAGAGGATGCAATACACGTAAATGAGGATGTGGCGGTAGTAAATGCTTCACTTACCATAGATGCCGGAGATGATGCAATAACCACTGATGGAACAATAAACGCAGAGAATTCACAGATTCTTATAAATAGTTGTTATGAAGGTTTGGAAGCGGCCTATATTAATATTTACAGCGGAGATATTTCGATATATCCTGAGGATGACGGATTTAATGCTACCGACGGAACCGCAACGGGTTTTGGCGGAATGGCCGGAGGATTTGGCGGGCCGGGGCGGGATGGTGAAACGGATTCCGAAAGTGATGACAGTTCTGATATATCCGCGGAAAATACAGAGCTTCCTTATATAAAAATATATGATGGGAATATAAAGATCATTAACTCTTCGGCAAGAGATGCCGACGGTCTTGATTCGAACGGAGATATTTACATATACGGCGGTAATGTTTTCATTAGTCTTCAAAACAGCGGAACAAATAATGCCATTGATTACGGCAGCGAAAGCGGTGGCAAATGTGTGGTTGAAGGCGGTACGGTAGTTGCCTGCGGAAGTTATAATATGGCAGAAGGCTTTGATTCTTCTTCAACACAGGCATCTTTTATGTATACCATAGGTGAAGGGGTGGAAGCCGGTTCGATAATTTCGGTGGAAAGCATAGATGAAGAAGAGCTTATAAGTGTACAGATACCCTGTAGTTTTTCCTGCGCGATAATCAGTACTCCGGATCTTTTGGTGGGTAATGATTATCTGGTTGCACTGGGTGATGAGGTTGATGATATATCTATAGATGAAATTTCATCTTCCTTCGGAGATGCCAAGAGTTCCATGTTTGGGGGAACAATGAATTTTGGAGGAATGCAGAGCCGCAATAGTTTCAGAGAGGGGCGTATGAGCGGGGTTTCTGTTAACGGGATTGGCGGAGGTGACAGACCGGGTGGTAAGCCGGAAGGTAAAATGGGAATGCCATCGCAAGAACAGGGAATGCAGCCGCAGGAACAGGGAATGCCACCGGAAGAACAGGGAATGTCACCGGAAGAACAGGGAATGCAGCCACAGGAGCAGGGAATGCAGCCGCAAGAACAGGGAATGCAGCCGCAGGAACAGGGAATGCCATCGCAAGATCAGGAAATGCGCCCCGGAGATGGTGTATCGGAAACAATGGATTCTTCCGCGTCCTATGACGGTAAAGCTCTAAGTGAGTATGATATTTACACCTGGCTTTATTTCTTAGCTTCGATATTGATATTGGGAGCGGGCCTTAAATATGTAATTAGTTTTAGAAGAAGATAGATATTCGGTGTTGTTTGGGAACGGTATAAACCGTTCCCATTTTTATATAAATTAATAAAAGCTATTTTCAAAAAAAGAAAACAAGTGTAGAATTTAAATTGTATATGCATATTATCACATTTAACGGAGAATATAATGAACAATAATAACTATGGTGGAGATAATGGTACAAACGTTAATCTTAGCAGGATTATGAACGTTCATCTTGTTATGGTTGTTGTTTCAACTATAGGCGGTCTTGGCATAGCTGTAGAGGGGGCTTTATTGCATTGGGAATTCTGGATGCTTCCGTTAATGGTGATAGGTATATTGTGGCTATGGGTGTGTTATGTATTACAGTTATACACATTAAAAACCCGTGAATTAATATATGTTATATATATTATGGTGGCTTTTTTATTTCATGGGGTTCATGAAACCAGTTTTTTTGATGTTGCTCTGGTTGCGAATTTAATGATGGTAACGGTTTCGGGAGCCGATAACCGTAAATATCTTGATTATGGTTTGATTGAGTATGTGATCATATTTTTTATACAGATTTATCTTGCCGTCAAAGGCGACGGCCTGTCTACGGATTCATTGTCTATATCCAGGATCATCTTACATATTTTCACGGTTTTTATTATATATAATCTGTGTAAAAATTCGGTTATACAGAGGAGCCATTCGATAAAAAGAATAGCTGATTTTCAGAATGACGCAAAACGGGCCAATGAAAGCATGGAGGATTTTCTTTCGAATATTTCGCACGAATTTCGAACTCCCATAAATGTGGTTACAGGTATGTCGTCTTTGCTTATGAAGGAAAATGAAGATGATAAGGTTATAGCTATTAAAAGGGCGGGCGACAGACTTGCTGAACAGGTCAGTGATATTCTGGATTATAACGAGATAATCGGCCACAGATTAATATTGGATAAAGAAAAATATGAGATAACATCATTGGTAAATGATGTTATTCAGACCATGAAAAAAATGGCTGTAGATAAAAATATAGAGCTTGTTGTGGATATTCATCCGGATGTACCGCTTGTAATGGCCGGAGATGTTGTTAAAATCCGTAAAATATTTATTCATTTGATCTCGAATGCATTTAAATTTATAAATCACGGCGGAGTATATATAGGGATATCGGCAACCGAAAGATATTATGGAGTTAATCTGAATATAGAAATACAGGATACCGGAAAAGGAATGTCGCGGGAGGAAATAGCTGCGATTTCCGATATCCTTTATCAGGCTGATAAGGGACGTGACAGAAGTACGGGAGGTATCGGACTCGGGCTTACCATAGTATATGGATTTGCCCATGCAATGAATGGCTTTGTGCGTATTGAAAGCGAGGTAGGAAAGGGTACATCTGTAAAAGTCAGTATTCCGCAGGAGGTTCTGGATCACAGGCCCTGTCTTTCGGTGGACCAAAGTGATGAGAAAAAGATCGTAACCTATATAAAGACGGAAAAGTATAAGATCCCCGAGGTTAGGGATTACTATCAAAGAATGATAGAAAGTCTGTCAAGGAAAATGCGTATCCCGGTTTATCCCGTAACCTCTTTTAAGGACTTGAAAAAAGTTATTGATAAAATTGAAATAACCCATTTGTTTTTGGGGCAGGAAGAGTATGAGGAAAATGAGAAATATTTTGATGAACTTAGCAGAAGTGTTACGGTAGTTGTCAATATCCGGGAAGATTATTCCGTTAAGCGGGATACGAATGTTTTGCCTGTTGTAAGACCGTTGTATGGATTATCAATAGTAAATATCCTTAATTCAAAGGACGGTATTTATGCAAAGGATAAAAGAGAAGCCGAAGAAAAGCCGTTGTTTAGAGGTGTACGGGCTCTTATTGTTGATGATGAGGTAATGAATCTTATTGTAGCTTCCGGTTTGTTCGGAGATTATGAAATGATAACGGATACGGCACAAAGCGGTAAAGAAGCGATCAATAAATGCAATGAAAATAAATATGATGTTGTTTTCATGGATCATATGATGCCTGAAATGGACGGCGTAGAAGCTATGAAGCGTATTAAGGAACTGGTAAAAAACAGATCTGAGGACGTAGTTATTATTGCATTAACGGCAAATGCCGTAAGCGGTGCAAGAGAGATGTTTATTAAAGAGGGTTTTGACGGATTTATTGCAAAACCTATCGAGATTGTTGAATTTGAGAGGGTTATGAAACGGGTTCTTCCCCCTTCTAGAATAATCTACAAGGAGGAAAATAATGATCGGAATTATTAGGAATATTAAAAATTATATGAGAGACCCGTCGATTGATTTTCAGACAAGGTCATTTGTTTTGGGAACCCTGATGGGTCTGGTGGGTGTGTTTGTTGCACTTATCGGGGATATTATATTCGGTGAAAATATAGTGGAGATCATAGTTCTTGCTATGGCTCTTGTTGTTGTACCCATAGTAATGATTATAACTATAAAGTTTAATTATATACACATGGGTGCGGTCCTTATTACCCTGGGGGTCATATTTATTATACTGCCGGTTTGTTTCTTCTTTGGCGGAGGACCTGATGGCGGAAGTATAATATGGGTTTCTTTTTGCTTCTTGTATATAGGTGTTATGATAACGGGTAAATTGCGTTATATTCTGCTTGCCCTGCTGTCTTTTGCAACCATACTGGAATATATTGTTGCTTTCAGGCATCCTGAGCTTATACATCAGCATGATAAGATTATATATTATGATGATTCTATTTTTGCTGTGATCACCCTTGGATTTGTTACTTTTATTATGGTTTTGTTTCAAAATCAATTATATAAGGATGAAAATAAAAGGGCTGTAAGTCAGGCGGAAAAGGTGGATGAGCTTAACAAAGCGCAAAACCGGTTTTTTTCCAATATGAGCCATGAGATAAGAACGCCTATAAATACTATTTTGGGGCTTAATGAAATAACATTAAGAAGAAATGATCTGCCGGAAGAGGTACTTCGTGATGCAAGGAACATAGAAGGTGCGGGTAAAATGCTTCTGTCCATAATCAATGATATTTTGGATATGAGTAAGCTTGCATCGGGAAAGATGGATGTGGTACCGGTAAATTACCGGGTTGCCGATATGCTCTCGGAAATAGTAAATATGATATGGTCAAGAGCGGAAGCAAAAGGACTTCGGTTTAAGGTGGATATTGATCCCCATACACCTACGGAGTTGTTTGGCGATGTGGTAAGGATACAGCAGATAGTGATTAATCTGCTGACGAATGCCGTAAAATATACAAAGTCCGGTATGATAAGACTCTATATCGAGAGTGATGATATTGGTAATAATGAGGTTCTTATTACTATTGCGGTAACGGATACGGGGATGGGTATAAAAAAAGAAGCCTTACCTTATTTATTTGAGGCTTTTAAGAGGGTGGATGAAGAACAAAATATTAATATAGAAGGAACCGGGCTCGGATTATCTATTGTTAAGCAGATCGTTGATCTTATGGGGGGAGAGATAACCGTTAATAGCGTTTATACCCAGGGCTCCACCTTCGTGGTTAAAATACGTCAGGTTGTTATAGACCGTAAAGAAATAGGCACTTCCGTAATAGGCGCTCATCCCGACAGAACAAATGCAAATATGTATAAACAGATGTTTGAGGCCCCGGAAGCGGATATTCTTATTGTTGATGATAATGAATTAAATCTGGAAGTCGAGGTTAAACTTCTGGAAGCCACAAAAATGAATATAGATACAGTGAAAAGCGGTGCGGAAGCGCTTAATATGGCGCTTCGTAAAAGATATGATGTAATACTTATGGATCATTTGATGCCTGAAATGGATGGTGTCGAATGTCTTAAAAAATTAAGGATGCAAACAGGAGGTCTTAACAGAACTACTCCCGTTATCGTACTTACCGCAAATGCGGATTCGGAAAATCAGGATTTATACAGAAGCAGCGGTTTTGACGGATATCTGAGTAAGCCTGTATCCGGAAGTCAGCTGGAGTCTGTCCTTATGATGAATCTTCCGGGTGAAAAAGTGCTGCTGACAGGTACGAATATTGATCAGGATGAGAGGGGTATAGAGTCTGATGAGTTTACAAGAAAGGCTCCGGTCATCATAACCACAAGCAGTATGGCAGATATCCCCAAAACGGTTATCCGGAATCTGAATATTGGTGTTATCCCGTTTAAGATCAATACGGAGTCGGGGGTCTTTTACGATGGTGAGGAACTGGTTTCCGGTGAAATTATAGATTATATTGAAAATACGGGAAAATTTGCATATACCGAATCTCCTGATGTTATTGAGTTTGAAGAGTTTTTTGCCGAACAATTGGTGAAAGGAAGACATATTATCCATATTACCATTGCGAATGGTATTCTTTTGGAGTATGAAAGAGCAACACAGGCTTCCAAAGCATTTGGAAATGTTACCATAGTGGATTCGGGCAAAATATCGGCAGCTACCGGATTAATGGTAATGGTTGCAGGACGTTTGGCTCAACAGAATTATGATATTAATGATATAGTTAAAGAACTTTCAACGTTAAAGTCCCGATTGGGTTGTTCATATATCATAGATTCTACCGGGTATATATTTAAGTCAGGGCAGATAAAAGAAAGCATGCATATGCTCTTTCAGTCGTTTCGTTTGCATCCGGTAATCGGAGTAAAGAATGGGAAGAGGAAGGTAATAAGAGTTTATGCGGGAACAACCGGCGGGGTATATAAGCGTTATATTGACAGAGTATTTTCCCGAAAAAGAGATATTGACAGAGGTATCTTATTTGTCATTTACGTTGGCATAAGGGAAGAAGAACTAAAGGCTATAGAGAAAGAGATAAAGAAGAAATATGATTTTGAGTGTATAGTTTTTCAGGCGGGTTCTGCATCGATGTCTATTAATTGTGGCCCCGGTATGGTGGGACTATTTTATATTGAGGGAAATTCAATGTCTTATAATCTGAATTCCTTTATTTCAAAGGATAATGATTATAATATGGACAATATGGAAATAAACGTTAAAATAAATCCGGAAGTATATGATAAAAATAAAATTGTGGAAACAAAGGGAACAAAGTGGTATGAAAAACTTGAAGGAATTGATGGTGAAACCGGGATAAGAAACTGTGGTGCAGAAGATTCGTATAAGTCTGTACTTGATATTTTTTATAATTCCATTGATAATAAACGTGATGAAATAGAGGGCTATTATAAAAATGAGGACTGGAATAATTATACCATTAAAGTTCATGCTCTTAAGAGTTCTGCCAGGATAATCGGGGCAGCCAAGTTGGGAGAAATGGCTGAAAAAATGGAATCAGCCGGTAAAAATAATGATATTGATTTTATAAAAAGTGAACATTCCGGTTTTATGCAGGAATATGGAAGTTTTAAGGCGGTATTGGAACGGGTTTGTGAATTGGATGAAAGTGTGTATAATGATGGGGAAGATATACATAAACCATTAGCAGATTATTATATGATCGAAGTATTATATGATGCATTAAGGACTGCGGCAGATTCAATGGATATAGAAGCAGTGGAAAGTGCATTAAAGGAGCTTGAGGATTACAGCTTGCCGGATGATGTTGAAAGTAATATCCGTAAGATAAGGAAGGCGGCCAATACTTATGATTATGATGGGATTCTGGATGTATTGAATAAAAGTATTTAAGTGAGGTGGTTTGATGGATGAGTTGCAGGATATTGTTTTGATCACCGCTATGAGTGAAGGCATTATTGTAAAGGGTATTGAAAGAAAATTAAAAGATATCGGACTTAAAGTATGTTATTCTCTTCCTATGGTGAATGAATTAAGTATCTATGATGAGAAGACAGCTGTTTATATTATATATTTATCAGCTGACATAGATTATATGATGGATGCTTTGGTTTATATAAATGACGTGGTTAAACAGGGAGAAAAAGATCTGATCGTAATATGCGAGAATTCCGAAAAGCTGGAGCTGAATCGCAGCATTTCAAATATACAGGTTTCCAAGTGGATTTTACGGCCTTTGGATATGCCGTTATTTGTCGAAGAGGTTACATCTGTTTTGGAGTCAAGACTTGGTAATCGTGAAAATAAGAGTATACTTGTTGTGGATGATGATCCTTCATATGTACAGATTGTTCGGGAATGGTTAAAGGATGATTATCAGGTTTTTTGTGTTACTTCGGGAATGCAGGCTATCAGTTTCCTTATGAAGCGTTCCGTAGATCTTATTCTTCTTGATTATGAAATGCCTATAACCACTGGACCGCAGGTATTTAGAATGCTCAGATCCGAAGAAGATACTTCGGGGATGCCAATCGTGTTTTTGACAGGCATAGGAGATGTGGAAAGCGTTAAGGAAGTCATAAAACTTAAGCCGGATGGTTATATTCTGAAATCCACAACAAAACCCGATCTTTTAAAATGGATCAGATTATTTTTTGATAAAAGATTATATTAAATATATGGATTTACATATAATGTATTTTAGGACAGATTTTCTGTCCTTTTTTTATAAAACAGAAAAATATATTGCATTTAGCCGGCACAAGATGTGGAAGAGATAAATGATGCGAATACAAAATATAGGTGTTATGTCTACCTGGTGAAATTATATCGAAAAATTAACTATAATAAAATACTCAAAAATCCTCAAAAGTACTGGACAAATTGATTTATATTTGATAGAATATTTTCAATAATGTAATAAA
>JAILKH010000171.1 GCA_024693925.1 Lachnospiraceae bacterium
TCATTAACAGGTTCTGTCTTAACAGTTTCCGAATGCACACCTTCCGTATTAACAGACTCTGTCTCTACAATTTCCGAATGCACAACAGGATCTGTCTGCACAGGTTCTGTCTTAAGAATCTCATTAACCACATTTATATCAGAGAAAGCATAACTATCACTGACTCTGACCGTTCCTGTAAATAATAAGGTCATTACCAATAAAAAACTGATTTTTCTTTTATCCATATGCTTCACCTGTTCCAAACCAAAGTAACTCCCGCTTTGACTTCACCCGTTACCCTGCCTCTGTCATCAAGCAGCGAATATATAACTATCGCCTTACTTCTTTCGCTTGTAAGAGGCTGCGTTAACTTAATAGCAGTAAGCTTCCCGCCTACCGGTATATCAGGCGATGAATACAGCACTGTATCTGTGTCATCTTCCGGGACTACTCTAAAACGCACCGTATTATAATTATCCCTGCTGTTCTCTACATAGGCATTAAGAGCTTCCATACCGTCCGATGCGAATTCCCACTCCGCATTCATTATAACCTCGTAACTCTGAGGACCCTTCTTCACCGAAGGCTCAATACCTGCTGAAACCTCATCAACATTCCTCTTATTGACTACGGTACTCCTAAGCTCTTTATCCCCGATATTGTCAACCACCGCAGCTGCTTCTCCTCTTCCTCTTGCAACCCCGAGAAAATAGCAACTTACACACATCAGTATCCATATCACTCCCAGCATCACGCCGAGTATTACCATATATCGCTTATTATCCATATTTATACATAATACCCCTATTTATTATTATATCGGAATAATGGTGTAAAAAATTAAGGGGTTGAAAAAAAACTGATTTACAACCCTTTACTCATATTTAACGAAAGTTTTACAATTCACCTTTATATCATGCTATAGGACAGTAAATAAAATCATTTAATATTTTGCGTGTTCATGCCAATTCCATGCATGGGATACTATTATATCAATATCTGCATATTGTGGTTGCCATCCCAAAACTTTCATAGCCTTATCACAGCTTCCCACGAGCTTTGCGGGGTCACCCGGCCTCCGGTCGGCATATACAACATTAAATGATCTTCCTGTAACCCTCTTCACTGAATCTATGACTTCAAGTACGGAAGTACCCTTAGCATTTCCAAGATTGAAAAAGTCACTTTCCCTGCCATTTTCAAGATGGTGTAAAGCCAATAGATGAGCACTTGCAAGATCACTGACATGAATGTAATCTCTTATGCAGCTGCCGTCCGGAGTGTCATAATCGGTTCCGAAAACCTTAATGTCCGGTCTGTTTCCTCCTGCCGCATCAAGAACCAAAGGGATAATATGAGTTTCCGGATCATGACTTTCTCCGATATCTCCATCGGGATCACAACCTGCAGCATTAAAATAACGAAGGACCACAAATTCCAAACCATATGCTTTATGATAATCCTTAAAGATCCTCTCCATCATAAGCTTTGTCGCTCCGTAAGGATTTATGGGATTCTGAGGCATATCTTCTGTTATGGGCACCTTCTTGGGTTCTCCGTACGTAGCGCAGGTAGAGGAAAAAATAATCCTTTTACATCCATGCTCTTTCATTACCTTTAATAAATTAAGCGTATTTACAACATTATTGTAATAATACTTCTCAGGTTCCGTTACCGATTCACCTACATAAGCATATGCGGCAAAATGAAAAACAGCATCTATTTTATAATCAGCAAACACCTTTTCAATGTCACTGACATTTGCAAGATCACCATTTACAAAGGTTCCCCATTTGACCGCTTCCCGGTGTCCATAAACAAGATTGTCAAATACTACTGTATCATACCCTTCCTTATTCAGTTGTTTATTGATGTGTGAACCGATATAACCGGCTCCGCCACAAATTAGAATTGCCAATTTTATCTCCCTATACTAAATATATATTTCTTTCCCTACATGCAAAATGTTCAGATTTTTATGAGACATAAAATATAAATTAGTCAGAACCTCTGCAACATATGACAATGCCCTTGTATTCTTTATATCCGGTATATAGTCTCCAATGTTTTCCATATACTCCGAAATTTCAAAAAACCACTCGCAATAATCGCAAAACACATCCCATTTTGCACAAAGCATATTGTAAGTATACTGATACTGTCCGTTTAAAATATCGACAAAAGTATCATACCTTTGGGGATGAATTTTTCTTAGAGAATCCAGAAGTGCACTCAGTACATCCTCACTTACAAATCTTAAAAATTGGGTCTTTTCATTGGGATAGCACATATACGGTAAAGGCATTATCACATCCATATTTTCTTTCAACAAATCTTTCGTAACAAGTAAGTGGCGTCTGTAATGCTCTATCCCCACGTAATCATGCTTTCTGTTTTTCCATATCCAATAAACCGCTGTCATCTCACAATACTGGCGATTTTTCTCTGAGATATTCTCTCCTATGTTATCAGCGAGAATATTCATTCTCGTTTTTGCGATTGAACACCCTGCTTGTATAGGACACTCATATGCTTTTAAAATCGGGGGGTTAGTAAGGATACTATCTCTATCACTCCTCACTTCATACATTTTAAAATCCAATAATATTCTCCTTCATAATATTTTCACTCTGTTTGAATCAAATATATGTGCTATGCCAACGGAAATTTTCCGATCCTTTGAAAATATGTTGACATCAAAACATGCTCTTCATGTTGTGTTAGAGGAAAGAGTTTCAAATATCCCAAATCACTCAACTTGGGGATAACTTCTTTCTGCACCAATTCGGTAACTCCTATAACAATGAACGTGTTTATTGGTACTTTCTCAATGGACATGACAGGTATTCCATCAATTTCCTTCGGATTTCCTTCCATCGTGCCCACAACAAAGCATAACGGTTTTTTTCCGGTCAATTCCTTAATCGCACAGTAAGCACCATAAGCCACCACTTGAGCTCCATATATCACAAAATCCTCTTCCTGCTTTATTCTTTCTGTCAATATACTCGGTTTATTATATGCCATTTACCTTATCCTATTACTTTCCACCAAGGAATTCTTCATCGAATTTTTAAGGGACCATTTCTGATTACATCATACGAATTATTGGGATCCGGAATAAAATGCATATTTATATACATCTTTTTCTTACTATATTGCCAGATCCCCAATTCTATCTCGTTCCGTATATTAATGATCTCTTCCGTAACTTTTTTCAATTTTACATAGTTCGGGTTGTCCGGTATAAACGGATTTCTTCTATTATATTCTTCAGGGCTCATCCCCATCCAATTAATAATCTTTGAAAAAGTAACTACATCCGCATTGAAATCTGCTGCCATACGAATAATACCGGTCAACTCATCAATATTCTCATCCTGAACCACAACATGAAATTCCAAAATATCAATATCTTTATTATCTCGCAACGATTTAATAAACTCCAAATTCTGTAAGACAATATCCCATTTTGCCGGATATCTTAGCTTTTCAAAATTAGGCTTACTACATGAATCGATGGAAGCAGCTATATGCCTTATTCTTTTGGCTCCATCTCCAAGAGATTTCCAGTTCCTCTCATTTATAGCCGTAACATTAGTTCTTAACTCGACAAATAGTTTTGAGTATTCTTCTCCGGAAAAAGACTGTAAAATTCTTTTGCTATGTGGCGACAACATGGCTTCCCCGCATCCGGACAAACACAGATGTTTAGAATTCTTAATCAGTTTTTTTAAATGCGCATCATACAGTTTATCTAGTTTTTCTTCCTCTTCCTTACTATTCGTTCTGAATTCTTTTCGACACGATGGACAACACAAATTACAATGTGCATCATAGGATAAATGTAATTCCTGTAAATCAGGAACCACAGAATCATTTCCATCAAACATATTTCTTATTAATGGATCATGGCAGTCGGCTTTTCTGGGCAACCATCCTGCTACAATATTCGGACATTGATTTTTTTGGCAATATTTAAAAGAACCATCCAAAAGGCTCTTTCTGAATTCCTTCCACTCTTCTCCTGACCAAAATTCTCCATTTGGTAATGCACTACACTGAAGCGGACGGAAACATGGCCCCCATATCGGCTGTTCAGCGGACAGATCAAATCCTCCGCACCACGCAAAGTTCATACCTGACCAACAGAACCTATCTTTCAGATCATACTTTGGCATAGGTTCTTCTACTTTTATTCCTTTCTCCATACACTTTATACATACCTGATATAGTGTTTCATTTGCAAGCATATTGTTTGGTTCAAGATATACAGCTTTTCTTGATAATTCCAATGCTTCTTCATATCTGGAATCAGCACACAAAAAATAGCATTTAATTGTCATCATATACACTGATTTTTCTGACACTCCAAGTAAGTAGTCTATTATTCTTAATCTCCCGTCCGAACTTATCATATCCAGTATTAATACTTTCATTGTTTCAAAAACCGAAAACATATCATACGGTATGTCGTCTTGCATTCTTATCGGCCGATATTTAGTCTTAACTCCATCCTTAAGAGCTTCTCGCAAAAAAATTTCCAACTTTAAAGAAAACTCCATCAAATTTGATATAGCATCTTCACACAATTCATCACAAGCCTTATATACTTGTTCTGCACATTCATTAAGCAGCAAAGAATTCGATAGATCTATTTTCAATTTTTCCTTGTTTTCTGTGCAAAAATCTAATTTTATTTCATCAAACGACTTTAAAACAGCTGAATAGTTGACTTTTGATAATTCGGATCCAATTATTTCATATCTATTTAGAAAACCGTCTAAGACAGTGCGTACAACATCATTATCACTATTGAAGTCTTCCGTAATATTCAATTGCGAAATCTTATCTATTACATCTAAATATTCTCTGAAGTAATATATATATTTAAACCCTTTTTCTCTCAGCAGTAATCTTATTTTCCGTCTCGCGGCAAAATCATCGACAAAGATAATTATCGGAAAATCAGTTTTATTAATCTCTTTCGGTCTTTCTATTTGAATATCACATACTTTATCCGCACATGTATATTGATCATAAACCGTAAGAACTCTTCTAACTTTTTTTAACTTGGGAAGATTCTCTTTGGCCATATTCCCGGCACCATATGCATAAACGCAACCGGATTCCCCAAAATATCCATACCTAATATATTGAGCCGTTATAAATTCGGTAATATTGCTTTTATTTATACGACTACCTATAACAGGAAACAGTTCCTCAATTTTTGATATAAGATTGTTTAGTTCTTCATGTCCAACAGATGAAATAAGATTATAAACATCAACCAAATTCATAATCAGCACCTCATATTTCAAGTATTTTTTGATATGAAATTCCAATTTTCACCAAATAATCTTTAACCTCTTTTACAATTACAGGATTCATTATTGCAATAAAGATAGCATCAATATCATTATCATTTAATTTTACCGGACTGGATACCATAGGATTGTTTATTTTCTCTGCGTTCTTATCACACCATATAACAATTCTATGACGTCCGCAATTTTCAATTAGTTTATAAACTGTCTTTCCATATGTTCCCGCTCCATATATCCCCAGCCTACTGTTTTCCGGTAATAATGACTCAAGGATCACATGAAGAGAAGGCCGAAAGTCTCTCTCAGTGATACTTTTGTAAAAGCCTTCCAAACCATCATATAACTCCGATGGTTCCAAATCCAGAAGACCCAACTCTTCAAAATACTTGTTTTTGTAAAGATCAAATAGCTCTTTAAAATCATCATAATCAGAAATTGAATGAAGCCACCAACCCATTGTGGCAATCGTCCAATTCTGAAGGCTCTGTTTTACAGTTTCATATATATTCAGATACTTTAGATAATCGTTCAAAGCCTTAAATGCAAAATAGATGGAATACTTATTTTCACCAATTCTGGTTGTTTGTGCTCCGGGCCTACTTGCCCTATAATAAACAAGCTTTTCATCCAGAATGGATATTCTTCGAGCAACTATCAGTAAACTGTTTACAAAATAAATATCATCAAGTCTTGGAGTATTTTCCTGGAATTCAAGTGAATACTCCTCTAGCAGTTCTCTTAAGATCAGCTTATGCCATACCGCCGCATTCGAAATCTGGAATATGGTTTTTGCTACATTTTTATATGAAAAAACCTTAAGATCCGGTAGATACTGTCTATGTAACTCTGTTTCTCTATTTTCATCAATTCCACCGTCCGGTGTAATAACATAATTATCGCACATTACCAAATCCGAACTGTTTGCTTCCGCAAATTTGTAAAGCTTCTCCAATAAATCCGGAGAAAAATAATCATCGGAATCAAGAAACATTACATACTTTCCACGCGCCACTGCTAATCCCTCATTTCTGGGTAACGCTGCGCTTCCACTCGCCTCTTCTCTTTCGATAACAATTATCCTGTTATCTGTATTGGCAACCCTCTTAAGAATAGACAGACTGTTGTCTGTTGATCCGTCATTTATACATATTATTTCAATATTCTTTAATGTTTGCTTCTTCAATGATCCCAAGCATTCTTCTAAATATTGAGATGTATTATAAATCGGAACAATCACCGATACCAATATACTATCCATATCTTCACCTAATCTGTATAATCTTTTCTTTATCTACACCATTATCAATCAACATTTTTTTTACTTCATCCGATATTGCTCTGTTCTCTATGGCAATAACCAACTGATCGAATTGTGATTTATATAAGCTATCTACCGAACTTACAGGAAACTCATAATTTTCTTTTTCTTTATATTTCTGATCAACCCATATGACAATTTCATAAATACCAATTGTAAGCAATTTTTTTATGTATCGTATACCGGCATTTCCCGCTCCGTACACAGCAATTTTTCTGTTTTTTGTAAATCCGCTAACTATATCCAACATATCTCTTGTCTTTTTCATCAAAGACATTTGCATTATTTCCTCGTAGAAAATACTTTCCCTCGCGTATTTCCAAAACAGATCAGCCAGTAATTGATCAGGATAATCCCATGGTTTTTCTATCCCACTATAATGGACGATTGAGTGATGCTCTTTTAGTGTTTCCCACATAATAGTATCTTTTTCCGTTTTGGGCCCTAATACAAACAAGAATTGCCACTCATAATTCCATTTTATCGGCAAAAATTTCACTTTTCCAACGCAAACAATATTCATAGCACATTGATCCATAAAGTAGAGGTCTTTTCTTTTTCGTAATAAATCAAAGCATTTATCCTTAACCTTATATTCGCGAAATGCCTTACAATTAATTAGCAAAATTCCCGCATTAAAAAAATCATCAATTCTAATTCCCAGCGTTTTAGTTATATGATTATATAAAAAATTATTATCTATTCCGCTATAGTAACCATGTATAGCACCTATAATATTTTCACCAATATCATATTTATATAGTTCGGCAATATCTACATTAACAACAATATCCGAATCCAGATATACAACTTTATCATAACTTTCAAGAATATCAGGAATAACAAGTCTATATGCAGATGCAATCGTAAGATGATTATATTCCGAGACGTGTAAATTATTTATATGGTCATGCACACAACAACAATTAATTATCACGTTTTTCGCCGAAAGATTTTCCAGTCTATATATATCTTTTTCTTTCAGCTTGTCATATAAAACATAGATTTTATATATATCATGATCATTACAATTTCTTATAAGCGATGATATAGCCACCCCACAATACGGAATATAATGCTCATCTGTTGCAAATACAATTGGGATAATCATAGTACTCCCTCCTTTTTCTCTGCCAATTCCAATAAATCCTCTATCGAAATACATTTTATTCTTTTATAGTATCTTCTGCTTATATCTTCATAATCATTAATCGCCGTAATAATCATAACTTCTGATTCTTCTGTTAATTCATCCGGTGCACATATCGAAATCTGATCAGCTTTTTGCCCCGCATGATTCTTGTCTATAATCTGTGTGATTTCAAATTTCTTATTTTTTAATTCATCGTAAAAAACTCTTCCTATTCTTCCATATCCATATATACATATTTCGTTATATCCCATTTTTCTTAGAATACTTGCAAAACTTCCGCCCCTTATCAAGAATTTCATCCACCTTTCTTGAAAATCAAGAATTTTTTCTTGCCTGTTGCATAGTTCTGATAGCGAATTACAAGCCTCCTGAATCTCTATTCTCCACTTATCAATATCTTCATACTTTTCTCTCAGTAGGCTTATAACTTCTTTTATCTCATCATAATCTAATATATCTACAATGTGCTCTATCTCTGTTCTCCCCGCATATGGAATTAATGAACAAATCATCTCGCACGCTGCTTCAGCGAGAACATTATTCTCAATAAAAACTGCTTTATACTCTTTGAGAAAGTATAGTTTTGTTTTCCAGTATTCAGAGTCATTTGTTTTACACGAAATACTATCCGGCATTATATTATTTCTAACCAAACAATCATCTGAAAACTCAAGGTACTCATCAAAAGAGATTAATAATCTGAAAAAAAATTCCCAATCCTGAAGCCTACCCAGTGCCTCATCAAAACCCTTTGATTCTTCCACATATTTTCGTTTTAAAACAATTGTATTAGTATCAATAATATTATTGAAAAGCATCAATCTAATCTTACTTAAATTGGTGGGATCATTTTGTATTATATTTGCTTTCTCTTCACTTGGTACCATTGCAAAAACTTCTCCGTCTCTGGCCAATTCAGTGTAACCAAAGACTCCCATACAATCATCGGCTTTTTCTTCAAGTTTTATTATCCTAGACTGCAGATACGCTCGATCCCAAGTATTATCCGAATCAAGGAATGCAATATACTCTCCTTGCGATTGTTTAATACCATAATTTCTCGCATAGCAGGCTCCTCTGTTTTTCTTATAATTATAATACTTAATCCTGTTATCTGTATAAGTTTCTATTAAATCCCATGTACCATCTTCTGATCCGTCATCTACTACAATAAGTTCAAAATTATCATAAGTTTGTGCTAACACACTGTTAATAGCTGAACTTATTGTTTTCTCACGATTATACGTGGGCATAATAATGGATACTAACTTCATTTTCATCATCCCTTATAGTAGTTTATGTTTTCACATAACAATGGTTAATCATATATGCCTTTTTCTGTGATTTCTGTTTATAATATTATATCGGCTCAAGCACAGGAAAATTGACATTATCTTCAATAAACATTGCCATATATACAGGCATATACTTTATACTACCCTTAACTTCTATATTGCAGTTAGCTAATACTATTGCTTCTTTAATATTGTATTCCTCATTCGATACTACATTCGAGATCGCCGAATGTACATAGTAATCCTTTCCACTTTTCACCTCTATGGGGATTACCGAAAGGTCCTTCTCTATAACAAAATCGAGCTCTCCCTGTTTATGACTATTGTAAAAATATATATCAAAACCGTGACTGTTTAACTCCTCTGCAACGCAGTTCTCATATATACCTCCCAGATTTACATTATCACCTGACAACAGAATCCTTGCCCTTAATGCACTTCCATACTGGCAAGTCAGAAGTCCTACATCTGATGAATATAGTTTAAGGAGACTGCTCTTGACATTCTGGGCTAACGAAACTCGTGGCTCGGTCGCATTATACACAGAAATAGCAACTCCTGCATATGTCAACCACAGGAAGCTGTTTTCCAGTCGTTCAAAGCGGAGTTTTTTCTTTATATCACTGTAATTGAATCGTCTGTTTTGTTTAAGAAGCTGTGCGGGTATCTGCGAAAATACCGTGATAAGCATAAGTTTTTTATCTATATGCTCATATTTCGTATAATCTCTTTTATATAATTCAATAATATTTTCCTGAATTTGTGTTACATTTCCTATATTTCCGGAATCAACATATTCCTGTACTGCCTGAGGCATGCCTCCAACCACAAGATATCTGCGCAAATGCTTTAACATTTTGTCATTTACGGCTTCATTTACCGGAATGCACTTTTCAAAGCATGATCGCAGATAGTCTATAGTCTCACCCAGCACGCCTGAAGCAATAAGAAATTCCTGAAAATCCATGGGATACATCTTTATCTTGGTAAGATACCCCACAGGAACCGATCTCAAAGCCCGAAGTTCAACTCCCAAAAGCGAACCGCTTAATATATATCTGAAGCTTCCTTCATCAACCCAAAACTTGATCTTAGTTACAATTTCTTTATATTCTTGCACTTCATCAATAAAGAATATTGTCTCGCCTTTGACGGGTCTGAAATCGGCCAAAGCAGTTATATTGGTTATCAGATCATCAACTGATGCTGATTGCTCCAATACTGTAATGAATTCGGGTTTATCTATCAGATTAATCTCAAGATAATTGCATTCCTGCATTTTAAGGCATTCTCTAACAGTATATGTCTTACCTACCTGCCTTGCTCCACTAATAAGCAACGCTGTTTTCGATCCCTCTATCCATTTAATAATATATTTCTCTGCTTTTCTTTTTAACATAAAAAACCTCTTACAATCACTTCTAAATATTATTGTAAGAGATTCTTTACACTTTTTCAATGATTTCTGCATTGACTTTTTTACTTTTTCAATGGTTCTTATGCGAATCTGTACACTTTTTCAATTTTTCTCCTAAATCATCAATCTAAGCCTAATGTATTCATCCATTCTTGGCAGCGCGCAACTTAAATAACCATATCTCGGTGAAAAAATAAGACCTTTTTTCAGCAACCGGTCTCTATATGCCGACATATTATTGGAGTTAATTTTCAATTCAGAAATGATATCACGTGTGCGCATTTCCTCTTTCATAGCTATAACAACCAAAAACTTTATATCGGTATCCGAAAGTTCATGCCATATCTTATCATATACATATTCAGCAAGATAACTGTCATATTCCGGATACAAATCCCTAACAGTGCGGGTTTTATGCTCCCATTTAAGATAACCCAGAACCTGATAAGCAAATGCATATCCTTTGGTTTCCTTAGCCATTAATGCCGCCTCTTCGTCCGAAATGCCAAAGACTTCTTTATAACTTAATGCAACAGCATTAATGCTCAACGGTTCCAAAACGAGCTTTGGTGCACGATATAAAAATGTTAATGTATCAACGTTTTGAAGATTATAAATATTCTCATACAAACCGGTCATAAGCAAAAATACATCATACTCATGCCGGACAAATATCTGGAAAGATCCGGAAAAAACCTTAACATTCTTATTGGGAACCACCTCATCAATGGCAACCAGAACTTTCTTACCATGTTTCTTAAGCTCTGACAACATAGCCTCAATAGCACTTTCAATATTGGTTAACACAACACCATTTTCAACACTGATACCGATTCCCCAAAAACTAAGATCAATCTTTGCTTTAATAAAGATCGATTTCAGTGCCGGAATACTGTATAGCTTAGCAGCCAGTTCTTCAAGCAGATCCAGCTCAGGGTTAAGCTCCACGCATATCCATTCATCGCGCGTACTCAACTCTTTCGTAATACTTGTCATCAACACAGTTTTACCCGCCCCCCTTACTCCGGAGATCATATATACCTGCGAAGAAGGATAATCAGAATCAAATGTATTGATAACCTTATTGGTTAATGACAATCTGGATATATAATTGTACGGTTTTCTTCCAAATGCTATATTAAAGGGATTATTCATTTTACAACCTTTTACTACTTTTATATTTTTATACAACCTTTTACTACTTCACTTTTATCTTACAACCTTTTACTACTTGGGTCAAGGAAAGCTTAGACCTCATTTTCTAAATAATTCAAGGATCGCTTGCGAGACTTGTCTCGAGATTCAGGTCAGCGAAAGCTGACGTCTTCCATACCGAATTCCTGTGCATCCTCACGGAGCGTTTATCCTACCCTTAACTTCTATATTGCAGTTAGCTAATAGTATTTCAAGAGATTTATTACACTTTTTCAATATTTTTCAAACGAATCTGTACACTTTTTCGATCAAGCTCCCGAAATCAAGATGTCCATCCCATCTCATTAAACAAATACTCTTTTAGTCTAAATAACAGATAAAGAGGTATTGACCACACATGAGTATTACCATCCATGTTGTCACCAACATTCTTTAGCGAAGTCTTAACCGCCATTTTAGGATTATATCTGCCACAAAACAGGTGCAGGCTCTTCGCTTTTGTATTGTCAGCTGCCTTTACTTCTATTGGCACTAAAACCCCTTCATCATCAATAATAAAATCTATTTCGGCATCAGCCTTTGTTCTCCAGAAATAACTGTCTATATCCATACACTTAAGTTGTGTATACACATAGTTTTCTGCCAGTGCTCCTTTAAAGTGGATATATGCCACATCTCCTTCCAGAATTGTCCTATAGTTAACATTGGATTTCCTCCGCAACAGACCAACATCTGACATATAAACCTTAAAATACGAATTATCTGCCATTCCCGACAAAGGTATCTCCGGGGTGGAAACCATACACAATTTTCCGGCAATGCCGGCGTTTACAATCCATTCCAGGGCATCTCCCAGGTCCTTAGCCCTTGCGCCCTGTTTCACATGCGAAAAAATAAACTTGTTGTTTTCCCTTGCTATCTGTGAAGGAATAGCATCCCAAATCAACTTGATCTTTGTTGCCGTTTCGGGAGTTGTATGCTTTCCAAAATCATCCGAGTAATCCTTTAATATCCTATCCTGCACTTCTTCAACTTCTTTATAATCATGTGTATCGATCCATGTCTGGACAGCCTCAGGCATTCCTCCAACTATATAATAGTTCATCAGATACTTCTCCAGAGGAATTGTATATAGCTCCGATACTTCTCTCTCAAGAGGCAGCTTTCTTACTCCTTCAATATATTTGCCACCACCATCGGCAATGACAAACTCCTCAAAGCTCATTGGATACATTTCTATCCTGTCTACCTTACCGACAGGAAACGAAATCCCTTCTTTCCTAAGCGCAACTCCCAAAAGGGACCCGGCTGCTATTATATGAAGATCCGGCAGGTTTTCACAAAAATACTTCAGTGCCTGAATTGCTCTGGGACAATCCTGGATCTCATCAAATATAACCACTGTCTTACCGGGTACTATCCTTTTACCTCGAACCACGTTTCCGAGTTCATCGATAATCCTGTCTGTATCAAGATCAAAATTAAAAACCGCCTGCAGTCCCTCATTTCCGTCAAAATTAAAATATGCCATATCTTCAAATTCATTTACTGCAAATTCTTTTATAAGATATGTCTTTCCGCATTGACGGACACCGGTGACAAGCAGCGGTTTTCTTCTCTTTTTATTCTTCCAGGATATAAACTTTTTTATTACTGTTCTTTCCATATAATGTTATCCTCTGTGTATATGATAACATTTTTCAACCGAATAGTCGAGTTGTTATTGCATTTTCCGACCGAATATGGTTCGATTTCTCTTACTTCTGTTCTCCTGCCGGAATAACCCTCCATTTATCAGCATAATCACAATAATCGCATGCCGAATCAAATTCTTTCAAATAGAACCGCCTGATTCTTTCCTTAACATCACCCTCTTCATACAAATCCACATATCCGTTTTTATCTTCACATATTCCTAAATCATAAAGACTTGCCGACCGGGCACACGCATAGATTTTGCCTTTAAATAATGTCTTGCAATCATATCCCGCATCACATTTCATATAAATTTGTCTATTATCATACACGCTTCTCTTACGTGCCTCAGTACCTCCGGAATCAATCCATGTCATATCCTTAAAGGTTTCGTATCTCACCCCTTGCTTCAATAACTCCTCACATACATCACGATTATAGTTGACTTCATTATACTTGCTCACTCTTATCGTGATTTTACTATCGCGTAAAGTTTGCATTATTTTCTTTTCGGGTACTATCGTACCGTTTGTTGTAATTTCAATTTCCATTATCTTATTGATCTTCAGAAGCTTAGATAAGACTTCATTAAGCCAAGGATAACAAAACGGCTCTCCCCCTATAAGTTCTACCGTAACAACACCATCAACACATCCCATCAATTTATCTATATCATTTAAAATTTCTTCTTTGTCCGGATGTTTAGGCTTCTTATAACTGGGTATTAGATTATTACATTTTTTGCATTTAAGCGAACATACCGGCGTTAATACTATTACTATTCTTGGTAATATCAGTTTATTGTAATCATAAATCTCTCTTACTGTTTTCTCTCTAAAACTAATAACCTCCTCACTGTTTATATCCAGCCCTCTCCTCTTAAAAACGCATGAAATTCTCTCTTCAATCGGATGTAATAATCTTCTTTCTAAAATTGTTCCTCTAATAGTTTTTCTTTCTTTTCCAATCCAAACAATTTTATTATCAGGTATCCCACTTGTAATTAGATCATTCATTATCTCCGCTGCGGTTTTAAGATCATATACAGCAATAACTATAAAATCAAATGACACACCTTCCAGCTCCGGTGATTCAATTCTGACTCCGAGCCCTTGATAATTATCATAATTTTTATCAACCCATTTAACAATATTGGCATATCCTGTAACTCTTATTTGTTCATAATATGCCTGTCCAACATCGCCTGCACCGTAAAGAACAACCTTAGAGCCTTTCTCCACTTCAGAATATGGAAATATCCAGTCTTTAGTCAGAAAATATTCTGTTTTATATTTCTCAAAATCTCTTCTCATAAACTATTGTTAATTATATTAAAAATTTGAAAATCCATATTTCATATTACTACTGTGATAATCTTTTATGTATTAGTCGATTCCTCCTTAATCTCTAATATACAACATATCTAGTACTATTTCATCTAAACCTATTATTCTTTTAAATCCCTTTTCGTATAAAAAGCTCTTAACATAGTCATAAGAAAACAACGCAGTTACTATTACAATATCAGGGCGCAAATTTGGAATACTATCTGGTTTAACAACAGAAATATCAGCGACATACAAATGTTCATTTTGATCTATACCATATAAAACTTCTATATCTTTATCCTTTAATTCTTCAAACAGTCTTACACCCAATTCAGCCATTCCATATATTACAACAGTATTAGCATTTATTCTCTTTAAATAACTTGAAACATATTTTCCCTTTCTATATGCTTCAAGCCACATATCTAAAATTTTTATTATGTTCCTCTTTTTGCTATTTTCAAAATTTAGCCATTCTAAATGCGCTTTATTATTTGCAATTACTTCTTCAGTTGATATATTATTCTCTTCCTTGTCAATATCTTTCTTTATTCTTTCATATATTACTCTATTCTCTTCTGTTGGTGATTCGAGATATATTTCCTTTGCTTCTCTTAGCCACCCCTCTGCTATAGGCTGAAAAATCATTTTTTGATTATATCTGTCTCTTATATACTCATACAAGTTTTTATATTGAAAATACTGTTCAAAGCACATATTCTTGCTGCTTGCATATGTTGTCCAACTACTTCCTTTGTCAAATACTCTTCTATGAGCCGACAAAATATCACTCATAACGTATGTTTCCCCAAGCATACCCAGAGTCGCAGCAAGTTTCATGTCACCATTGATCCGACATTTAAAGTATGAATCTCTGTCTTCTATATTCCAATCCAAAAAATAATTACGATACAAAATGCAACTGGAATGATTCGGTCTTTCATAGTTTAATGCATGTTTTTTTCCAAATATCCAAGGAGGGCGATATGCATGTAAATGTACGTCTTTATGTAAAAGTCTACCTTCTCTATCAACATTTACCACATTACAAGATACTGCCACATACTCACGATGCTTTTCAAGAAATGCAATTTGTATTTCAAGTTTGTTTTTATCTATCCAATAATCATCACCTTCCAAGCTACCACAGTATCTGGCATCAGCATAAGACATTGATTGCCTATAATTGCAACAGGCACCAACATTTTTTTTCCACAACACCAATGAAATGCGATCAGGATAGGAATTCTTGTATTTAGTCACTATTTCCCTTGAACGGTCGGTAGATGCATCCTCTCCTATAATTATTCGATACTTATACTGAGTTTTCTGCATCAAGATGC
>JAILKH010000184.1 GCA_024693925.1 Lachnospiraceae bacterium
ATTGTACCGATGTTACAATGGGTCTTACTTCTGTCAAATTTAGCTTTAGCCATTTCTAAAGTCCTCCTTAAAATTGTTCATTAACTAATCTCACCCATTTTGGGGTCAAAACCCGCCTAAAGATGATTATATTTCATTCCCATTATATTTTCAAGGGAAAGTTTGTTTTATTGCAATAATTTAATACTATTAATCCTTCTTAACAGCAAGAACTTTTTCCTGTACCGACTTGGGTACCTGTTCATATTTTTCAAAGAACATTGAATAATTACCACGTCCCTGCGTCTTTGAACGAAGGTCTGTAGCATATCCGAACATCTCCGAAAGAGGAACAAATCCTCTTACCATCTTGCCGTTACCTACATCATCCATACCCTCGATACGTCCACGGCGTGAATTGATGTCGCCGATAACGTCACCCATATACTCTTCAGGCATTGTAACTTCAACCTTCATGATGGGCTCAAGAAGTACAGGTGCTGCCTTCTGCATAGCATCCTTAAATGCCATTGATCCGGCAATATGGAATGCCATTTCGGAAGAATCGACTTCATGGTATGAACCGTCATATACGGTAGCATGTACACCGACAACAGGGAACCCACCAAGGATACCTGTCTTGGTAGCCTCTTCGATACCTTCGCCGACTGCGGGAATGTACTCCTTGGGAATAGCACCGCCGACAACCTCGGAATCAAACTTGAACAGTTCCTCACCGTTGGCATCCATAGGCTCGAAACGAACCTTACAATGTCCGTACTGACCACGTCCACCCGACTGTTTTGCATACTTGGAATCAACATCAACAGACTTTGTAATAGCTTCCTTATAAGCAACCTGGGGAGCACCGACATTAGCCTCAACCTTGAACTCACGAAGAAGCCTGTCTACGATGATCTCAAGATGGAGTTCACCCATACCTGCAATTATTGTCTGACCTGTTTCCTGATCGGTATGAGCACGGAAAGTAGGATCCTCCTCTGCAAGCTTGGCAAGTGACTCACCCAGCTTACCCTGTCCTGCCTTGGTCTTAGGCTCGATCGCAAGCTCGATAACGGGCTCGGGGAACTCCATAGACTCAAGAATTACGGGATGCTGCTCATCACAGATCGTATCACCTGTTGTTGTAAGCTTAAATCCGACTGCTGCAGCTATATCACCGGCATAAACCTTATCAAGTTCGGCCCTGTGATTTGCATGCATCTGAAGGATACGGCCTACACGTTCCTTCTTATCTTTTGTAGCATTTAATACGTAAGAACCTGAATTCATGGTTCCCGAATATACCCTGAAGAATGCAAGCTTACCTACGAAAGGATCGGCCATGATCTTGAATGCAAGAGCTGAAAAAGGCTCATCATCCGATGAATGTCTCTCGATCTCATTACCTTCAAGGTCTACACCCTTTATAGCAGGGATGTCGGTAGGAGCGGGCATAAACTCAAGAACAGCATCAAGAAGCTTCTGAACACCCTTATTCCTGTAAGCCGAACCACAGCATACGGGAACGGCTGTACACTCACATGTAGCCTTTCTGAGTACCTTCTTAAGATCTTCAACCGAAGGTTCCTCTCCCTCAAGATACTGCATCATAAGATCATCATCAAGCTCACAGATCTTCTCAACAAGCTCGGTATGATAAAGCTCGGCTTCATCCTTCATATCATCGGGAATCTCGATAACAGAAACATCCTCACCCTTATCATCGTTATAAATATATGCAAGCATTTCAAAAAGATCGATAATTCCTTTGAACTCATCCTCTTTGCCGATAGGCAACTGAAGACAAATCGCATTTTTCCCCAACCTGTTCTTGATCTGCTCTACTGCTGAATAAAAATCCGCACCCAGGATATCCATCTTATTGATGAATGCCATACGAGGTACGTTATACGTATCGGCCTGACGCCACACGTTCTCTGACTGGGGCTCAACACCGCCCTTAGCACAAAATACACCTACCGCACCGTCAAGTACACGAAGTGAACGCTCAACCTCTACGGTAAAGTCAACGTGTCCCGGGGTATCGATGATGTTGATACGATGTTCCTCGGCACCGGGCTTAACCTTCATATGCTCATGAAGCGTCCAATGGCAAGTCGTTGCAGCCGATGTTATGGTAATACCTCTTTCCTGTTCCTGCTCCATCCAGTCCATGGTAGCAGTACCTTCATGAGTATCACCGATCTTGTAATTAACACCGGTATAATAAAGGATACGCTCTGTAAGAGTTGTCTTACCCGCATCGATATGAGCCATAATACCGATATTTCTGGTTCTTTCCAATGGATATTCTCTTCCGGCCAAAACTCATACCTCCCTTTAGAATCTGTAGTGAGCAAAAGCTCTGTTTGCTTCTGCCATTTTGTGCATATCTTCTTTTCTCTTTACTGCTGCACCGGTATTATTTGATGCATCAAGTATTTCATTTGCAAGTCTCTCTTCCATTGTTTTCTCGCCTCTTTTGCGTGAAAACATTGTAAGCCAACGAAGTGCAAGTGCCTGACGTCTGTCAGGGCGTACTTCGATAGGTACCTGATATGTGGCACCACCGATACGTCTTGCCTTTACCTCAAGCATAGGCATAATATTGTTCATTGCTTCTTCGAAAACTTCAAGAGCGGGCTTGCCGGCCTTCTCCTCAACTGTGGAGAATGCTCCGTATACGATTTTCTGGGCAACACCCTTTTTGCCGTCAAGCATTATATTGTTGACAAGCTTGGTAACCACTTTGCTGTTGTATACGGGATCTGCTAATACGTCTCTTTTCTGAATATGTCCTTTACGTGGCACGTTTCTTCCCTCCTTAAACAATAGTTTAACTCATAGGTACTCACATGTATTCCGCTAATGTGTTCGCGCTGCAAATGTTTCCTGATATATAGATCTGATGAATCTTATAAGTGAAAATCATTCCAACACTATACTTTAGTTTTGTTTGTGGTACAAAATTTACACCTTACTTCTTAGGTCTCTTGGCACCATACTTTGAACGCGCCTGCTTACGATTGGCAACGCCCGCCGTATCAAGCGTACCACGAACAACATGGTATCTTGTACCGGGTAAGTCTTTAACTCTTCCTCCGCGGACAAGAACAACGCTATGTTCCTGAAGATTATGACCTTCACCGGGAATATAACTTGTTACTTCGATTCCGTTAGAAAGACGAACCCTGGCGATCTTACGAAGAGCCGAGTTAGGTTTCTTAGGGGTAGCTGTCTTAACAGCAGTACACACGCCTCTCTTCTGCGGAGAAGCTGTATCGATAGGCTTCTTATGAAGAGAATTGAATCCTTTGTTAAGAGCGGGTGCAGTAGACTTCTTAACAGATGTCTGTCTTCCCTTTCTTACTAACTGGTTAAATGTTGGCATTATTTTCACCTCCTGTTTATAGTATTATTAATGTTCTTGCTTCACAAATGAACATTTGCGCAAAAACACGCTTAATTATTATATTCTTTGATTTCCCGTAAGTCAAGCCTTAAATATGATCATTTCTTTCCTTAAATATATTCATTTCTTTCCACGGGTCCCAAAGAGATAAATATTCCTTTACATACGTTGAGCCGAAGCGTTAAACACTTCGGCTCATATCTGATGTATACCCCTATACACCTTTCGCAGTACTTGAAACCACACGGCTTTCCATATCTTTTTCAAACCTGATGGTTTTTATAGGATGGAAAATACTCACATCCTCCATTCCCTCTATATTTACATCGCCGGATAACCCCATTATCATAAGCGATGAAATACGCTTTTTATGATTATTAAACCAGATCACATAAAACATACCTGTAACGAACAATATACAGAAAACTACTATCGGCACAACAAATTCTTTATAATCTATGCCTCCCGCACTCAAGGGGACGGGATCATCTTCTATGATCTTCAGAGTATATTCCTTTCCCGCAGCATCGGAAACTACGCCGGTATCCGATAAAGCAGTCTTAAAACCGTATTTATTATCATACTCATTTCCTGCGATCACCCCTGACGGTATCCCTGTTGTCAACGCCAAAAATAAAAATACCGCCAATAAAAAAACTATCATCGATGAATTCTTAAACTCAATAGTATTCTTCCTCATATTTATTCCTTTATGATGATTTACTGTCTAACTTTTCCGTTTCATAAAATAAGACTCATTCACGTTTCAAAATGGTTCAGTTTTTTTATATCTTTTTATATCAATTTAGGTTATTATGGTATTAAGGTTGTTACGGATCGTTGTAAAAATATCAAACCGGAGGTCAGAGACTGTATGCAAACGGACAGATATCATAATTTTAAAATGTTTAAACTTATACAACTTATTCTTCTTATTTTATTTGGGATAATGTTTTTTTGTTATCTCAATTTTGATCCTTTATTAAAAAACAATATATACAGTAACCGGAATTTACTTACAATCTGTGTTTTTTTATGGGCTTTTATGATTTATTCAACAGTCTGTCTTATTGCAGATTTTTCTCAAATACAAAAAAATATAATAGAATCACATAAATTAAACCAGATTGCTTATCTCGATTTTCTTACAGGACTTCCCAATCGTAACGGCTGCGATGTTATTATAAGTAAATATTCTGACCAAACCGATGTGGCTTCTTTCGGATGTGCTCTGATAGAATTACCGACAATAGATGAGATCAATCTTTCATACGGAAGGCTTTTCGGAGATAAATACATTAATGATTTTGCCCGTATTTTTGATCCGATAGGAAGTAAATACGGCTTCGTGGGCAGAAACAGCGGAAATGAATTTCTACTTATTATAGAAAACTGTCCTTATGAAAAAATGCATCAGTTTAGCACCGAATTAAATTCATCCATTGATGCCTACAATGAAAAACATAAGGATCCTGTTATGACCATTAAACTAAATTATATATTGAACGAACAGGAAGGACTCAAAAATTTCCTGTCAATTATTTCAACACTATATTCACGTGAAAGGTCCGAATAGGAATGCCTGATTTTAATCATGCCTATATCGGCAATCTTGTTGTGAAGGCACAATTGGGTAGTAGTGAAGCCTTTGCCGAATTATATGCAACAACATATAATCATATCTACAATTACTCACGCCATTACCTAAGAGATGATTACCTTGCACAAGATGCCGTACAGGAAACCTACATCTCAGCACTTAAAAATATAAATAATATTAAAGAGCCAACTCTTTTTATTGCGTGGTTGAATCAGATCTGCTTCCATGTTTGCTATGATATGACAAAGAAAGCTCATCCCGATTCTATAAGTTCCGAATTACTGGAGCTCATATTGGATGACAAACCGGAGCATAACCCTGATGAACACTACGAAAATAAAGAGGAAATAGAATCGGTCAAAGCTGCCGTAGCCGCACTTCCCTTTCTCGAACAACAGGTAATCGTTATGCGATTCTATAACGAAATGAAACTTGAAGATATTGCGGCCGCTCTTTCGTGCAGTCGCAGTTCGGTAAAGCGATATATTAACAGTGGGAAAGAATCTCTTGAAAAAATGCTTAAGAAGGGAGGCGGCAGAATATGATACATAAACGTTCCAGAAAATATTTTATGAATAAAAAAGCAGCCGGTGACACGCTAAAAAATGTACTGGCCGCCTGTAATAAAGACTCCGAAAATATCAACTTCGATCTTCTTATCCTTAAGGGGATCGCACAAACCAATTGGGTTGATACCTGTAAATGGATAGCTATCGGATTCCTGTTTTTAATACTTCTTACTCCTGTGATTCTTATAAATAACAACATAAAGATTGAATCTAAGGGTATTGCCACTGAAAGGATAATTATCAGAAATCATCAGCTTTATAATGACCATTTTATATTGGAACTGGCCGGAGATGATATTATATATAATGAAATATATGCAAGAAACTCAGATGGGGATGTTATTTTTCCAATATCATTTGACAACAACACCGGGCTTGTAAAATTTCCGTATAATAACGAAACCCTTACAATATATATACCGGATGCACACGGACATACTCTTAGTGTATCATTATCCGCCTATTCTGCAAATGATAAGGAAAATAAGGAATAATACAGTAAACCTTTTATAAATCACAAAATTAACAGGTGTATTATGAATTCTTTTAAAACAAGAAAAAAAAACATACTGCATATAGTATTATGTATTCTTCCCTTTGCACTTATGCTATCCGGATGCAGGAAAAACATCAGCCCTGCCGAACAGGAGACTACAGTACGTATTACAGAGCCCTCCGAAGAAACCTGGTCCAATAAATGGGAAATATGTATGCCGATACTGAATGAAGAAAAAACCGAAGGCAATGATTATGTTAATGCTGATTTTTCCAACTCCTCCTCCGGGTATTTCTACATAAAATATATCGGTGATTCGCCAAAAATCAAACTTCAACTGTTTTCCGGAACAAGCATAACCTATACCTACGATATTACTCCAAATGAATATACCGTAATTCCTCTATCTTTAGGGAGTGGGTTGTACTCTATACAAGTATATGAAAATATACAGGAAAATGAATATGCTATGGTTTATGCCAAAGAACTTAAGGTAATGCTGCAGGATGAACAGGCACCTTTTCTCTATCCTAATCAGCGGGTTAATTATTCCAAAGATTCGCAAACTTCCATACTTGCAAAACAATTAACGGATAATTGTCATACAGAACTCGAAGCGGTCGCTGAAATATATGATTATATTATAAAAAATATCACCTACGATTATGTCAAAGCCGAAATTGTAGAGTCCGGTTATCTGCCGGATGCCGATATGACTCTGTCCATAGGTACCGGTATTTGTTATGACTATGCGGCCGTAATGGCTTCCATGCTCAGAAGTGTCGGAATTCCGACACGTATGGAAATAGGTTATTCGGGAGATGCTTATCATGCTTGGGTAAGTGTCTATACAAAAGATCATGGCTGGATAGATGATATAATTGAGTTTAACGGAATCCAATGGACGCTTATGGATCCAACTTTTGATGCTAACAGTAATGACAAAGTAAATGATTTTGACAAACTTCTTGGCAAAGGAAACAAGACAGAATATACTGTTATGTATAATTATTAATTATTATGAGGATATTTAAAATGGGTCTGAAAAATTCAAAAAAAATCAAAATGCTGAATAATGAAGAAGTGGCTGTATTCTGTGAACAGCTTGCCATGATGATGGATGCCGCTATAATGCCCGCCGATGGTGTCTGGATAATGCTTAAGGATGCAGAATCCGAAGGTTCCTCCGACCTTAAATATATACTTGAGACTTTGGTTAATGAACTTCAATCCGGCAAGCGTCTGCATGAAGCTATGATTACTGCTACAGTGTTTCCCAAATACTGTACCGATATGATCCGAATAGGAGAAGACTCCGGTAAATTAACCAAGGTTATGCATTCTCTTGCCTTTCACTATAATCGGGAACATCTTGTTTCAGATACTATAAAATCGTCATTAAAATCTCCTCTTATTATGATTTTTGTTATGTTTTTTGTCGTTCTTATTCTGGTATCAAAGGTACTTCCCATCTTTAACGATGTGTATATCCAATTGGGAACGGAAATGACTGGTTTTTCAAGGCAACTCCTTTTATTCGGAAATATGATCGGCAAAAATCTGACCTTGATCCTGGGAACCGCCCTTCTGTTAATGATACTGGCTTTAATCCTTTATAAAACAAATAAAAATATACACGACCGGGTAGTATCCGGATTATCGGGTTTTTTCATGACCAGAAGATTATCGGAAGACATTTCAATAGCCCGTTTTGCAAGCGGAATGGCCCTAACCTGGAATGCAGGATTAAGTTTAGAAAAAAGTCTTGAAATAGTTTCCGCAATGATAGATTACAAACCTGTTCATGATAAGATAATCAATTGTCTTAACGGTTTCCGTGACATAAATAATACCAAAAATTTCTCTGAACTTCTGGTGGATTCAGACATTTTTAATCCTTTATATTCCCGTATGATCCAGGTAAGCGGTAAATCAGGTTCTATTGAAACCGCTCTTGAAAAAATTGCAACAAAATATGATGAAAAAGCCGATAAAAGAATTAATAATGCTATAGCACTAATTGAACCTGCTCTTGTTATTTCTTTCTCGATCATTATCTGCGTTATCCTTTTATCGGTAATGCTTCCGCTAATGAATATAATGAAAACTATCGGGTGAAAAATGAACAGATTTGATACATCTTCAGAAAGCAAGAAATTAATAAAGAATTTAAACTATCCTGCGATAATAATTATCTTCATGTTATTATTCTTTCTTTATGCACTCAACAATCTCTCTTCCTACAATTCATCCAATCAAAAAGAAATTCTATCCGAAGCCGTAACCAGAGATATTGTTCATTGCTACTCTATAGAAGGAATATATCCTCCCTCCCTTGAGTATTTGGAAGAACACTATGGATTAACTTATGACCACGAACACTTTATTATTAATTATGAGATCATAGGCAGCAATCTTATGCCCAATGTCACTATTATTGAAAGGACACCCGAATGAACAGCATAAAACGTGAAAAATCAATAATAGATATTATATTTGTTTTTATTGTTTTTGGTATTCTTCTTCTATGTTCTTTATTTGTAGTGTTATATGGAGCAAAGATATATAAAAAAACAGCTCATGATATGTATATAAATTTTAACTCCCGTACGGCACTTGCATATGTAACGGAGAAAATGCATCAATATGACAAAAGAGGATGTGTGGAGGTAACCATCGAAGGTGATAACCCTGTACTCATTTTAAAACAATTTGTAAACAATGATGAATATTATACCTATCTTTATTCTGACGAAGGTTTTCTTAAAGAACTTACTGTAAAAAGTGATATAGGACTTATAAAAAATGCGGGAACAAAGATATTAAAACTTAAAGACTTTTCCGCAAAAAAAATAAGTGATTCCCTATATAAATTTATTATAGTCGATGAAGAAAATAATAAAAACGAATTCTATGTTTCGATATACAGTTATACATCCGATATTGCAGACAATTGATCCGATCTACCGGATCACTTAAATTTTTAAGGAGTTTACTGTAATGAATAAATCCTTTAAACCATCAAAAAGTTCACTGTTTCTTATTGAGATACTTATATCAACCCTTGTTTTATCCTGGGGAACAGCCGCTTGTGTCAGCTGTTTTACAAATGCTCATACTATTGGTATCAAAACCAAAGAACTTAATCATGCCGTTGCTATCGCAACCGGATATGCAGAGGTAATGCGTGGCACAAATGGCGATATTGACAGTATAATAAATATTTATCCCGAAGCCATCAAGGGAGATGAAACATATTTTTCGGTGTTTTACAACGAAGACTTTGAACCCTGCGATATAACGGACGCAAAATATATAGGAGATGTTACACTCACTCCCAACGGTGCCATTCAAAATATGCACATTAAAATCGCTAAACTTGAAGATAATTCTGTTATTTATGAACTTAATGCAACAAAATATATGAACACACCAAAAGGATAAGAGTTACTTTTATGAAGACAAAATTACAAAGTGCAGTAAACGTAGGAACTACATCTGTTCTTATAACTTTTATGCTTTTATGTATGGTTTGCTTTGCAGCTCTGACGTACATAAGTGCCAGATCCGACTATGCCTTAAGTGAGCAGATAGCTCAAAGAACTACTGAATATTACGAAGCAAACCGACTGGCTGAACTTTATATGACAAATATCGAAGGATTACTCAGTAAAAGAGTAAAAAGCTGTAGGAATGCCACTGAATACTACTCCTCCATACATTCTTTGTTCGAGGATAATGATTCCGTCCTGGTTTCCAAAGAGCAGGATCAGGATAACCCGGTAGTACTCAGTTACTCAGTACCTATTAATGAAAACCTGGAGTTACAGGTTTCTTTAAAAACTCATTATCCGGACAACTCAGATCCTTCCTTATTTAACATAGAGAACTGGAATACCGTAAACATAAATTAATATCCAATATTTTCAAAAATACGATGGAGGAGAATAGCATGTCAATAAAAGATATTCTTAAAACTATAGTCAATGAAGAGGCTTCAGATATATTTATTGTGGCCGGACGTTCTCTAACCTATAAAGTACATGGACATTTACGGTCCTATAATAATGATTCAGATATCCTAAAACCTCAGGATTGCTTTTCTTTAATCTCTGAGATTTATGAATTAGCAGGCAACAGAGGACTTAAAAATCTTGAATCAACCGGAGATGATGATTTCTCCTTCACCCTGCCGGATGCGGCAAGATTCCGTGTCAACGCCTTTAAACAGCGCGGCTCATTATCAGCTGTTATAAGAGTCATAGCCTTTGATAATCTTCATCCCGAAAAATTAAAAATTCCGAATGAGATCATCGATTTCCCTCTAAAACACAAAAAAGGACTTGTCCTTATAACCGGTCCTGCGGGAAGCGGCAAATCAACCACTCTTGCCTGTATGATCGATAAAATAAACAACGAACGGGAAGCTCATATAATCACATTAGAGGATCCTATAGAATATCTGCATTATCATAAAAAAAGTATTGTAAGCCAGCGTGAGATCATATCCGATACCGAAAGCTATCTTACTGCTTTACGGGCTTCTTTGCGTGAAAGTCCGGATGTTATTCTTTTGGGAGAAATGCGTGATCCCGAAACTATAAGTGTTGCAATGACCGCTGCCGAAACCGGTCATCTTGTGTTATCCACTCTTCACACTATAGGTGCCGCAAATACTATTGAGCGAATTATAGATGCATTTCCTCCCAATCAGCAGCATCAGATTTATATTCAGCTTTCCATGGTGCTGCAAATGGTAGTTTCCCAACAGTTGGTGGATACAACGGAAGGAAAGCGTGTTCCTGCATTTGAAATAATGAAGTTAAATCCGGCCATTAGAAACAATATTCGTGAAAGAAACCTGCAAAGTATAGAAAATTTTATCGCAACCGGCGAAAAAGAAGGAATGATACTTATGAACCGAAGTCTGGCCAACCTTGTCAAAAATGGAATAATAACCGAGGAAACAGCCTACAGTTCTACTACAAATCCCGAAAATCTGGAACGCGAACTGTATTTTTTAAATAAATAAAACCATTTTATAACCTTTGTATTTTCTTATAGGAACACTGAATATAAATGGATAAAATAACTTGCATATATATGGTTTTTTTTATAGAATTATATATTGAATAAATAAGCAGAATTTTTATATTATATCTGTTTATTCATAATAAAAAAGAATAGGAGAACAATTACTATGATGAAACTGGTACTTATAAGACATGGTGAAAGCGAATGGAACAAACTTAATCTGTTTACCGGATGGACGGATGTAGATTTAAGTGACAAGGGTCGTGAAGAAGCTAAGAATGCCGGTAAAGTCCTTAAAGAAGAAGGCTATGATTTTGATGTATGCTATACTTCATACCTTAAGCGTGCAATTCATACCCTTAATATTGCGCTTGATGAGATGGACAGGGCCTGGTTACCCGTTGTCAAATCATGGAAATTAAACGAACGTCACTACGGCGCACTTCAGGGGCTTAACAAATCCGAAACTGCTGAAAAATATGGTGAAGATCAGGTTAAGATATGGAGACGTTCTTTCGATGTTAAACCGCCTGCTCTTGACGAGTCAGATGAAAGAAGTGCTACAAAAATGGAAATGTTCCGTAATGTGGATAAGGCTGATCTTCCTGCTCATGAAAGTCTTGAAACAACCATTGAACGAGTAATTCCTTATTTTAATGATGTAATCAAAAAAGATATGGAAGCCGGAAAACGTGTTGTTATCGCTGCTCATGGCAATTCCTTAAGAGCATTGGTAAAATATTTCGAGGATCTTTCAAGTGATGAGATTATCGGTGTTAATATCCCTACTGCAGTACCTCTTGTCTATGAGTTTGATGACAACTTCAAAGTGATAAATCATTATTATCTTGGTGACCAGGAGGCTCTTAAAGCTAAAATGGATGCAGTTGCAAATCAGGGAAAAGCTAAATAATTATAATTTTTAAATAATATTTTTAAGGGGCATCATTGTTGATGCCCCTTAAAATTTTTAACTCTTAAATTTATCATTCGGTTATCATATCCGGATCTTCGATAATTTCATCATCTGCTTCAATATCATCGTCATCATCAATAATATCAGTATCCGCCGGGAACTCATCCGTATCTTCGATATCGCCTGATTCATCTGCAATAGCTGTATCCAACATAACATCACGATATCGTCTCATACCGGTACCTGCCGGTATAAGCTTACCAATAATAACGTTTTCTTTAAGTCCTATTAAGGGATCAACCTTACCCTTTATAGCAGCCTCTGTAAGAACCTTAGTTGTTTCCTGGAATGATGCTGCTGACATAAATGAATTCGTAGCAAGTGAAGCTTTTGTTATACCAAGCATTATCTGATTACCTTCAGCAGGTTTTTTGCCTTCGGCAATAAGCGCCTCATTAATATCGTCAAGTTCAAGTGCATCCACAAGCGTACCGGGAAGGAAATCTGAATCTCCGTTATCTTCGATCCTCACTTTTTTAAGCATCTGGCGTACTATCACTTCAATATGTTTATCATTTATCTCAACACCCTGCAAACGGTAAACTCTCTGTACTTCACGAAGCATATAATCCTGAACCGCCCTTATTCCCTTTATCTTAAGAATGTCATGCGGATTTACCGAACCATCGGTAAGCTCGTCGCCGGCCTCTATGATCTGACCTTCAGGATTATCCGTAATCTTTGTTCTTGAACCGTACGGAATCAAATAAGTCTTTATTTCACCTGTTTCTTCATTTGTTACAACAACTTCCTTTTTCTTCTTTGTATCCTTAAGAACTGCTCTTCCCGCAATCTCTGAAATTATTGCAAGTCCCTTAGGTTTTCTGGCTTCAAACAATTCTTCGACACGAGGAAGACCCTGCGTAATATCATCTCCGGCAACGCCGCCTGTATGGAATGTACGCATCGTAAGCTGAGTACCGGGCTCACCTATGGATTGTGCTGCAATAATACCTACGGCTTCACCTACCTGTACTGCTTCGCCTGTGGCCATATTGGCCCCATAACATTTAGAACAAATACCATTATGACAACGACAAGTCAGGATAGTACGTATTTTAATGCCTTTGGAAATAAGCTTCCCGCTTTCATCTGTTTCATTAAACAGAACACCATTACTGTCAACACCCTCTTCAAGCACCCTTTCGGCTCGTTTTGGACTGATCATATGGTTTTTCTTTACCAGTACCTCTCCTTTTGCATTTTTAATATCTTCACAAGCATATCTGCCAAGGATTCTGTCTTTAAGCTGTTCTATGGTTTCCTTACCATCTTTAAATGCTTTTACATACATTCCGGGAATCTCATCAACTCCCTCACAGCAATCACGTTCACGAATAATAAGCTCTTGTGATACATCAACAAGACGTCTTGTAAGATATCCCGAATCGGCTGTACGAAGCGCCGTATCCGACAAACCCTTACGTGCTCCATGCGCAGACATAAAATACTCCAATACATCAAGGCCTTCACGGAAATTACTCTTTATGGGCAATTCGATGGTACGACCTGTTGTATCAGCCATCAATCCACGCATTCCCGCAAGCTGCTTAATCTGCTGATTTGAACCACGGGCACCTGAATCCGCCATCATAAAAATATTATTATACTTATCAAGGCCATCCAAAAGCACCTTCGTAAGGGCTTCATCAGTTTTATGCCAAGCATCAATGACTCCCTTGTATCTCTCCTCGTCTGTAATAAGACCCCTTCTGTAGTTCCTGGTTATCTTATCAACTGTTTCCTGAGCCTGATTAAGCATTTCAGCCTTTTTGGCAGGAACTGTCATATCCGATATGGAAACAGTCATTGCTGCCCTTGTGGAATACTTATACCCCATTGCTTTTATAGCATCCAAAACTTCTGCCGTTTTTGTTGCTCCATGGGTATTGATTACTTTTTCAAGTATCTGCTTAAGATGTTTCTTTCCAACATGGAAATCTACCTCCAGAGCAAGCATACTCTCTATGTCATCCTCATTACGCTTTACAAAACCAAGATCCTGAGGAAGTATCTCATTAAATATAAGACGCCCCAATGTAGTATTAATAATGCCGGAAATGACCTTACCCGTAGATAATGTCTTTTCCACCCGCACATTAATTCTCTGATGAAGAGTTATTTCTCCGTTTTCATATGCAAGCAATGCCTGATTTAAGGAATGATAATAGCGCCCCAGCAGATCCACAAAGCGACAGGTTACCCATCTGTCTCGTTCAGGGTCAACACAAACTCTTACATAGCTGTCTCGTGTTATCTCTTTATCTTCCCCACCTTTTACGGCACCCATTGCCTTATTATATGCCTCTACTGCTTCTTCCACCGAATTATACTGATAATTAACAGTTCCCTTAAAATCAGGATCCTCTTCATAATTCTTATACTTATTCATTGTAAGATAGTATATACCCAGAACCATATCCTGAGAAGGTACAGCCACCGGTCCACCATCAGACGGCTTAAGAAGGTTATTGGGCGACAGCAACAGGAAGCGGCATTCAGCCTGAGCTTCTACCGATAAGGGAAGATGCACAGCCATCTGATCACCGTCGAAGTCCGCATTATACGCTGTACAAACAAGCGGATGAAGCTTGATAGCCTTTCCTTCAACAAGTATAGGCTCAAATGCCTGAATTCCAAGTCTATGCAAAGTAGGAGCACGGTTCAACATAACCGGATGCTCTTTAATAACTTCCTCAAGTACATCCCAAACTTCAGGACGTAATCTTTCGACCATCTTCTTTGCATTTTTTATATTATGAGCATTCCTATTGGCTACAAGCTCCTTCATAACAAAAGGTTTAAATAACTCAATAGCCATTTCCTTAGGAAGACCACATTGATATATTTTGAGTTCCGGTCCCACAACAATAACGGAACGACCGGAATAATCCACTCTCTTACCAAGAAGATTCTGTCTGAATCTGCCGGACTTACCTTTAAGCATATCTGAAAGTGATTTAAGAGCTCTGTTACCGGGGCCTGTTACCGGACGGCCACGTCTTCCATTGTCAATAAGAGCATCCACTGCTTCCTGAAGCATTCTCTTTTCGTTACGGACAATTATATCAGGTGCACCCAATTCAAGCAGTCTCTTAAGACGATTGTTTCTGTTTATTATTCTTCTGTAAAGATCATTCAGATCAGAGGTCGCAAATCTTCCGCCATCAAGCTGGACCATAGGGCGCAGATCGGGGGGAATAACCGGGATTGCATCCATGATCATCCATTCAGGCTTGTTACCCGAACCTCTAAAAGCTTCTACAACCTCAAGCCTCTTTATTATTTTTGCACGCTTCTGTCCGGTGGATTCCTTAAGTGCTTCCTTAAGTTCCTCACTCTCACCATCAAGATCAATATCCATAAGAAGCTCTTTAACAGCCTCGGCACCCATGCCGACACGGAACTTATTTCCATGAGTAGCCCGTGCTTCCTGATATTCCTTTTCAGCAAGTACCTGCTTATATTTCAGTTCTGTATCTCCCGGATCGAGAACTATATAATTTGCAAAATATAATACTTTCTCAAGTGTTCGCGGCGAAAGATCAAGGATAAGACCCATGCGACTCGGTATACCCTTAAAATACCAAATATGAGATACCGGCGCTGCCAATTCAATATGACCCATACGTTCACGACGTACATTGGCTTTTGTAACTTCTACACCACAACGATCACAGATTACACCCTTATAACGTATCTTCTTATACTTACCGCAATGACACTCCCAGTCTTTACTGGGTCCAAATATTTTCTCACAGAACAAACCATCCTTCTCGGGTTTAAGCGTTCTGTAATTAATTGTCTCCGGCTTCTTAACTTCGCCTCTGGACCATTCTCTTATTCTTTCAGGTGATGCCAGTCCTATTTTTATTGCATCGAAAGTTATAGGCTGGTATCCTTCTTTATTAATTTCCGGCATTTTATATCCTCCATACTTATTTAGTAAAGATTGATAACCCTAACGCACCTCTTGCCAAGAATCATTTAATCTTCAGCGTCATAGCTGTCATCTGCAAAATCATCATTCTCATAAACATCTTCTTCGACATTTACAAGTTCTTCATTATCATCAAATTCCTGCGTTGTATATCCGTTATCGGCAAAAGATTCTTCATTTTTATAATTTCTTGAATCTCCTTCTATCACAGATCGAAGATCTGTATTCTCATATTCCGAAGACTCAACAATTTCAACTTCTGTATTATCATCACGAAGCACACGCATATCAAGTCCCAAAGACTGAAGTTCGCGAAGAAGAACCTTGAAGGATTCGGGAATTCCGGCTTCCGGAATATTTTCACCTTTGATGATTGCCTCATACGTTTTAACACGACCGACAACATCATCGGATTTAACCGTTAATATTTCCTGAAGAGTATATGATGCACCGTAAGCTTCAAGTGCCCACACTTCCATTTCACCGAAACGCTGACCGCCAAATTGTGCCTTACCGCCCAATGGCTGCTGCGTTACCAGTGAATACGGTCCCGTAGAACGTGCATGGATCTTATCATCAACCAAATGATGTAGTTTAAGATAATGCATATGGCCTATAGTTACAGGATTGTCGAAATATTCTCCCGTTCTTCCATCGCGAAGTCTAACCTTACCATCACGGCTTATCGGTACACCTTTCCACAAAGCACGATGATCCCTGTTCTCGGAAAGATATTCCATCACTTCAGGGAGCAATTCATCCTTATGCTTTGCTTCAAAATCTTCCCATTCAAGATTAACATAATCATTAGCCAAATCCAGCGTATCCTGAATATCATCTTCATTAGCTCCATCAAATACGGGGGTTGCGACATTAAATCCCAATGCTTTTGCCGCAAGCGAAAGGTGGATCTCAAGCACCTGCCCGATATTCATACGTGAAGGAACACCCAAAGGATTTAAAACAATATCAACCGGACGACCGTTGGGAAGATATGGCATATCCTCTACCGGAAGCACACGGGAAACAACACCCTTATTACCGTGACGACCGGCCATCTTATCACCCACTGATATTTTTCTCTTCTGGGCTATATATATACGAACCGATTCATTTACACCGGGAGAGAGTTCATCTCCATTCTCCCTTGTAAATATTTTGGCATCAACAACTATACCATACTCTCCATGGGGAACCTTTAAAGAAGTATCCCTTACCTCTCTTGCTTTTTCACCAAATATTGCACGAAGCAGTCTTTCTTCGGCTGTAAGCTCGGTCTCACCCTTGGGTGTAACTTTTCCCACAAGGATATCACCCGCTCTTACCTCAGCACCTATTCTTATAATACCTCTTTCATCAAGGTCTTTAAGAGCTTCCTCTCCGACTCCGGGAACATCTCTTGTTATTTCTTCGGGACCAAGTTTAGTATCCCTTGCTTCAGCTTCATGTTCTTCAATATGTACCGAGGTATAAACATCCTCCTGCACAAGTCTTTCACTCAAAAGAACAGCATCCTCATAATTATAACCTTCCCAGGTCATAAATGCGATCAGAGGATTCTTGCCTAATGCCATCTCACCATTATGGGTAGACGGACCGTCTGCTATAACCTGACCGGCCTCAACATGCTCACCCTTTACAACTATAGGTTTCTGATTATAACAGTTACTCTGGTTACTTCTCATAAATTTTGTCAAATGATAAGTTTCCTTGGTACCGTCATCATATGTCATTGATATTTCATTAGAAACCGCGCGATCTATTGTTCCGGATTTCTTCGCAACAACACAAACGCCTGAATCCACTGCTGCCTTAGGTTCCATACCTGTACCGACAACGGGCTCCTCTGTAATAAGGAGGGGGACTGCCTGCCTCTGCATGTTGGATCCCATAAGTGCTCTGTTGGCGTCATCATTCTCAAGGAATGGAATAAGTGCCGTAGCCACTGAAAATACCATCTTGGGAGATACATCCATGTAATCAAACATAGATTTATCATATTCCTGAGTCTCATCTCTGTAACGTCCAGATACCGAATTCTTAATAAAGTGCCCTTCTTCATCAAGCGGCTCATTAGCCTGGGCTACATGATAATTATCTTCTTCATCCGCGGTCATATAAACAACTTCATCTGTTACAACCGGATTCTCGGGATCCGAATGATCTATTTTTCTGTAAGGAGCTTCCACAAACCCATATTCATTAATACGGGCATAGCAAGCCAGGGAATTAATAAGTCCGATATTAGGACCTTCAGGGGTTTCAATGGGGCACATTCTTCCATAATGTGAATAATGGACATCTCGTACCTCGAATCCCGCACGATCTCTGGAAAGACCTCCGGGACCAAGAGCCGATAAACGCCTTTTATGTGTAAGCTCACCGAGAGGATTATTCTGATCCATGAACTGTGACAGCTGTGAAGATCCGAAAAATTCCTTAACCGCAGCGGTAACCGGCTTGATATTTATAAGCTGCTGAGGTGATATACCTTCAAGATCCTGCGTCGTCATTCTTTCACGCACTACTCTCTCAAGCCTTGACAGACCAATACGATATTGATTTTGAAGAAGTTCACCAACAGCACGTATACGACGATTTCCCAAATGATCTATATCATCATCCTTACCGATTCCATATTCGAGATGGATATTATAATTTATGGAAGCAATAATATCTTCCTTTGTTATATGCTTGGGGATCAATTCATGAACACTGCTCTGAATGGCATCTCCCAACGCCTCCGCATCCTCGGAAAACTCATCCAATATCTTCTTAAGAACGGGATAATATACCAACTCTGTAATACCCAGATCCTTAGGATTGCAATCAACAAAATTTGTTATATCTACCATCATATTAGAAAGAACCTTAACATTTCTTTCTTCGCACTGTATATAAACATACGGAATGGCAGCGTTCTGTATCTTATCGGCAAGTTCGGCATCTACCGTAGTACCTGCTTCCGCAATTATCTCACCGGTATTCAGATCAACAACATCTTCCGCAAGTATATGATGTCTGATCCTGTTTCTGAGTGCAAGCTTCTTATTAAATTTATAACGTCCTACTTTTGCAAGATCATATCTTCTTGCGTCAAAGAACATGGCATTTATAAGACTCTCTGCACTTTCTACAGTCAGCGGCTCGCCCGGACGTATTTTTCTGTACAATTCAAGAAGGCCTTCCTGATAATTAGTTGCAACATCCTTTCCGAAGGACGCCATTATCTTGGGCTCATCACCAAATAATTCAATTATTTCCTCGTTCGTACCTATACCAAGCGATCTGATAAGTACTGTTACCGGAACTTTTCTCGTTCTGTCTACACGCACAAAGAAAACATCATTGGAATCTGTTTCATATTCCAACCATGCACCTCTGTTGGGGATAACTGTCGATGAGAACAGTCTCTTTCCGAACTTATCATGACTTATTGCATAATATATTCCCGGAGAACGTACAAGCTGACTGACGATTACACGCTCAGCTCCGTTTATAACAAAGGTTCCCGTTTCTGTCATCAGCGGAAGGTCACCCATGAATATTTCATGCTCTATAATTCCGCCGGTTTGCTTGTTATACAGCAATACCTTCACTTTAAGCGGTGCAGCATATGTAGCATCTCTTTCTTTACATTCCTCAATAGAATACTTTACATCATCCTCGCACAAAACAAAATCAACAAATTCAAGGCTAAGATGATCACTGTAATCTGTGATCGGAGAAATATCAGCAAAGACTTCTTTTAGACCTTCATCCAGAAACCATTGGTATGAATCCTTCTGAACCTCGATAAGGTTAGGCATATCCAAGACTTCTTTTCGCCTGGAATAGCTCATACGAGAACTTTTGCCCGCACTTACCGGCCGTATCCTGTTCTTTTCCATTGACGTATTCACCCCGTTTTTTTATAGTCGTAATTATATAAACACAAACAAAAGAGTCTGTGATTCCACAATAACGCATTATCCATAGTATCACAAACTCTTTGTATAAGTCAAGCTAAAATTTATTTTTCTTCAATTATTTAAGAGTAACCTTAGCGCCTTCAGCCTCTAATTTAGTCTTAATCTCTTCAGCCTCTTCCTTTGAAGCCTGCTCTTTAACAAGCTTGGGAGCTCCGTCAACAAGATCCTTTGCTTCCTTAAGACCAAGACCGGTAGCCTCACGAACAACCTTAATAACCTTAACCTTATTAGGACCAACTTCTGTAAGCTCTACATCAAATTCTGTCTTCTCTTCAGCTGCTGCCCCTGCATCAGCTCCTGCTGCTGCAACTACAACACCTGCTGCTGCAGATACTCCGAATTCCTCTTCACAAGCCTTAACAAGATCGTTAAGCTCTAATACTGTTAACTCTTTAATAGCGTCAATAATTTCCGCTGTTGATAACTTAGCCATTTTATTTTTACCTCCATTCTTTGGCACGATCCGCCAGATATCTGACTAAACCCCTGTGCCGGTTCATTGTTTTCTGTTAATCTTTAATTTCCCCGGAATAAAATCCCGTCAATAACTCGCAGGACTCTAAGCTTCCTGATCGGCTTCTGCCGGTGCAGCTTCCGTTTCGGATGCCTCAGCTGTTACAGCTTCCTCAGAAGAAGCAGGACTGCATTCAGATGCTCCGCCTTTTTCAGCCAGCTGATTCATAACACGAGCAAAGTTTGCAATAGGTGATTGTATAGAACCAAGCAACTTTGACAGAAGTTCTTCTCTCGAAGGAATACTTGCAATGCTTGCGATACCGGTTGCATCATAATAAATTCCTTCCACAACTCCACCTTTAAGTTCAAGAGCCGGTGCTGTTTTAGCAAATTTAGCAAGTACTCTTGCGGGTGCTGTAGCATCGTCTTTTGAAATCGCCACTGCACTGGGACCCTCAAGAAGCGGTGAAAGCGACTCAAAGTCAGTACCTTTAAAAGCGAAGTTCATCATTGTGTTCTTGTAAACCTTATAGGTGATTCCGGATTCTCTTAACTGCTTACGAAGCTGTGTATCCTGTTCAACAATAAGTCCGCGATAGTCAACCAGCACAACCGACTGTGCATCTTTGACATTCTCTGCGATTTCCTCAACTATAGGTTTCTTAAGTTCAACCTTAGCCATTTTTTTA
>JAILKH010000137.1 GCA_024693925.1 Lachnospiraceae bacterium
TTCAAGTTCATAATTCCAATGAAAGAAACAAATAAGCCTTACATTTGTATCCAGTGCGGCTTTCACCAAATCAAATATGTGCTTTTTCTTATAAGGGTTTACCCCTTGCCTACCCGTTCCAGCATATTGACATTCTATGCAATCCCAACCGAAGGCTAATATCCTATAAATAGTTCCATCCGTATCAGTAACATCAACGTATTGGCTTGCTTCTTCTATGTTAGAACCAGCGCCAACACCTTGGACATCTATATGGTTAAGATTCTGGGCGGAAACCGCATAATCGCCAGCATCAAGCAAATGGTTATTTGCCAACACAAAAGCCTTGAAATGCAGTGTTTCTAATACTTCTTGGATTGCTTCAACATTATTAAACACTCCATTTGTTTGCTTCTCACATGCAGAAGACTCTAATAGGGTGCCTTCAAGATTACCTATCCATACACCTTTCTTTAAGTCTTCAGGCAAACCTGCAATTTCTATCGCTTTAGGAAAGGGAAGTGCAATATCTCAGCAAAAAACATAATTTATAAGTTTACTCTGAAAGTATTTTTATCAGTTTTTGAACACGTTGCTCTGCATTATCAAAATCAGGCAAAAGTTCTTTTCCTTTAGCCACTAGAGATTGTTGTAAACCTTTATCTGCAGCGAGTTTATATATATTATCTGCTATATCCTCTGCACTTGTAGGATTGAAATAGCAAGCAGCATCTTTGCAAATAGAATGAGCGAAACCTAAATCAGATGTCAATATGGGGCATTCCATTCGCATCGCCTCTGCATAACTGGCACTAAAACACTCCAAAAGTGTAGGAAGGAACATTGCATCGCATTGTTTGTATAGCGACGGGCATTGCTCAATGGATATCTTACCTATAAACTTCAATGATGCAGCCCTTTGCTCTGAATACTCATTTTGAGCCCAAAACTTCTTTTCATCCACAGTTACAACGAACTGAAAATGAAACGAGGGATGTTTCTCATTCAAAACATCTATAACCTCAGGAACGATGTCAATATTCTTATGTGGGTAATATGATGCTATGGTTAATAGTTTGAAAGCATCGTTATTATCCAGCTGTATCTCATCTATCCAACGACCAGGTTCGTCAAAAACCTGATTATATGTATTGGTTACTGTATAAACACGCTTCTTCGGATATAATTGAGATAACCTTTCTGAAATAAAGGCGTTTTCTGTATAATACTCATCAGCATCCTTACCAAATTGTCGGCGCATTATAGCCATCTTTATTTTTTGTTTCCAGTTTCGCTTTCCAGCAGGCATTTGCCAATAAGGAGATTCTGGAAGAAGCAGATGAGATCTAGCAAAACCAGACAAGTGCCTTACCTTTGGTCTCCATCGAGATGGACCAAAAACGGTAAGTACAACTTCTATTTTTTCTTCCTCTACAAGTTTATCTAAGAAGTTTTCTCTACCGAACAACACAGACTGGAGCGAAAAGGGCATGTCATATTCAACAAATTTGACATTAGCGGAATGCACCTCTTCTGCTATATGGTACAATACTGATGAACATACAACAACAAAACTATGTTGGGGAAATTTATACAACTCACGAATGACAGAGTCTGCAACCTGCACACCTCCACCCAACTTTAGATTTGAAGCATTTATTAGTATGCGCATAACAATTATTATTTTATTCCAGCAAGTGTTTGTCTAATTGTCTCTTTATTGTCTGCACTATCCCAAAGTGACTTTGTACCTTGTTGATATTTCTCATAATGGGCCTCGATATCTTTCAATGCAACAAGAATCTCTTCAGGTCTTGTCTCATCAACTGTTACACCAGCGCCAAACTGTTCCAGCACTTTAAGACCTGGCACATCACCTGCAATCATAGGTTTACCAAATGCTGCATATTCATATATTTTGTTAGGTGCGCAGAATGTGGTATTCAGTTCTAATGGACTATAAGTTACTACACCAATATGGCATAAACTGGTAACCAATAAATATTCGGGTGCCGGTATGAAGTCAATATGTATAATCTCAGGATTAATTGCCTCGTAGCGGGCCATATCTCCGTGGTCATGTCCGAGAAGAACAAGTTTATAATCACTCGGGAATTTAAGTGAAGCCTTTACAAAAGCGCTCAAGTCGCGTTCAGGATGGATATGCCCTTGATAAAGTACAACCTTGTATTTCTTGAACGTTTCTACAATTTCAGGATATTTGGCACTATAGGCAGACAGTTCTTCTTCTGTAGGTATAAAATACGGTTTATTAGGTAAGACCGTAGGGCGTTTATGCAACTTGAACCAAACCTGATAGAGTGCCGTGCGATTATATTCAGGCATGAACACAGCCTCTGCTTCGTGAATGACTTTACCTATAGCCTTTAACTGGTAAGGTACGTGTTCATGAAGTTCTTGTATCTGAAGTATGTGTCGATAACTATTTAGTTTGCTGCCTAAAGCCACCATAGTCTGAGCGCCCTCCACCCACACCAATGCATTCTCCTTATCTGCTATCTTTTCATTTAGAAATGTGAATACAGATTTGCGGAAACGATAATAAGACAACAGTTTCGCCATCTTACCGCCTTTCACAACAGTATTAGTCTCAAAGTAAGTTATATGGCGCTGGTCCAATTTTTCTTTCCAAAAGTCAGAAACCTCCTCATCAATCAACGTCACATCATGACCTAAATCATTAAGAATAAGTAATGCGCTGATTACAGGAGGACGCTTTGCAAGTTTGTCTTTGTGAATATAAATGATTTGCATAACACTATCCTATTATTTTTATCCAAATGATGCTCACAAATACAAAAAGGTAAAAAACATCACCTTTTATGAGTTTTACGTATCTTATTATTAACGATCATTCGCATCAGAATCACATAACCTAGAAATGAAACAGAAATAATATTTGTTATAAAATATAAAGCAGAAGCGCGAGGAGCATATAGGATGTTCATTATTATGCAAAAGAAGATGAAAAGACGCCAAACACTTTTTAATGAGTGACGATTAAATGAAGCGAAAATCGCTCCATATAACATATTGATTAGAACCACACCTACATATCCAAAATCGTGATAAATCTCAGCTATATAACAACTCCCGACACCTGCTCCATTTAGATATTCCTCCGGGATTGCAAAATATGAAATTATTTCACCATAGTTATGTCCGTTAAGTGCTGCTTCAGCTGTATGAGGTGCATAAGACGGGGCTATTCCTAAAAATTTAAAAAGATAATTCTGTTCATACATATCTACAAAATAGCCCAATGAGTATGGAAAAGATGAGGGAAATTGTCCACCATAGATACTATCGTAACCAATGATTCTATAACTACCACCTTGTCCATAAAAAAAGCCATAAAGCATATCAACTGCAGTAAGTTTAGAATCGACTTCATTGTCCGATCTCCATGAACTAAATGCAAATAAAAACATAAGTAATAAAGGTAAAATACATAGCATACCTATTACCATCTTACGACTTAACCATTTCTCATCACTACCATAAAATCTATTGTAATCTCTAAAGAAAATATAAATTATGGCTATCAACATATTAAGTACAAAACCATTACGTTGACCATATCCTATAGATATACATCCAATAATAAAAAAGCATAAAAGAGATTTCATAGCTTCTTTCTTTGGAGGTAATGTTGCTATATATAAATAGAAACTAATATCATAAAAATTAGCAAATTTCAAAAATAAAGTTGGTAAAGAAGAATGAAAGTCTGTGTAGTATTCAATATAACTAACTTGCTGGACAAAAACCATTTTCTCACCATTTTCCAACAAAGCAAAGAAGAAAAAGAAGTACATCGCCTTCTCACTGAGATTTCTTAGAATCTTAACGTAATCAGTATTCATATCGAAAACGACATTGCTAATCTGATTCTTTTTCTCCCACAAACGATAACCAATATATACAGAAATTAAACTAATATAAAGTGTTACATAAATATGCTTTTTTACGTCATCAGTAAAATCTAAAATAAAAGCAGGCTGAAATAAAGAAATCTTTGCTACATCAGTAAATAATATCTGACCTAATA
>JAILKH010000015.1 GCA_024693925.1 Lachnospiraceae bacterium
TGCAGATACTCTATAAATAAGCAGGAATGAATTAATATGCGCCATTGGCGCATTCAGTTCAAGGGCATAGGCGGCAGCCGATGGTTTCCTTTATAAATAGATAAAGCCAGGGAATTGTCCCTGACTTTGTCTACAGTCTGAAAGATGCACCGGAAGGTGCATCTTTTTATTATTATTTATATATCATAAGCTCAGATCATTTATCACGGTTTCAGGTATTTCTCCTTCGATAAACATATAATACATATTGTATTTTTGATTTAGTTTCCGGTTCTTGTAATTTACAACAACTTCATAATCGCGATCAAAATCCTTTCCACCATCCCACCTGTAATAACCTCTTTCATTCGGGTAAACCTGCGTAGCTATCAACCTAAAATCATTATCAGCCAGAGAACCGTCAGCCATATATGAAGGCTCATATACATGACTCTTGATAAAATCCTCCGCCATATCATCCGGTAAATAATCCATTCCTTTTTCCTTTGCATATTCTTCCTGCTCTTTATAATGATAATTTGTAATTATTATCTCGGAAGCAATTTCCTCAAGGGGAAATCCATTATTATATCCTTTTCCGTTTATATATTCCATACAATTAGTCATTCCCGGATATAATGTCAGTGTTTGATTAACCGAACTTATTCCGTATCCTCCCCTTCCGATAATATTTTTTTCATCGAGGCAAAAATCAACATATCCCACCGGCAACTCGTTAAGGCGTTCCTTATAACTGAATTTCTCCATATCTTTTTTATACAATCGTATAAGTTCCTTAAGTTCTTCTTTTGTAAGAACCTGATACACCGGACCATCCGTATATCTTGCGCTCAAATTATAATCGGAAGTATTATCTACCGCTTCATCCCCATCATATATTTCAACACTGTAATAACCGTTAATAAAATCTGATGAAGACATTATCTTATCGGTAAGCCATATTGCATCGGAATCTTTTACAGGTACATATATTTGTTTTGTTATCAACCTGCCGCTCTTTAATCTAAACATAACTAAGGCGCTCGAAAAATATTTATCCGGATCATCCTTATTAGAAATATCAGTCTCATCACCTGCAGCTTCAAAAAACTCATCATATTTTTTTATTGATAACCGGCTAAGTTCACACACCTTGGAAACGTCCTTAATATACATATACTTAAGATAAAAATCATCATCATCAATATATCTTAAATTTTCATCAATATGACCGTAAATATCATCATATCCAATCGGAACAAAAACGGCAGATTCCACCTTCGATGCTGCCGGTACAGAACTATCTATCCTTAAAATATCTTCCTTAAATCCAAAAAACAGCAAAAGCGAAATAACAACACTTATTATCCAATGAAATTTATATCTTAAAGCCGCTCTTATATCCTGTTCAAATACCGATTGAATAACAGAACATACTATTATCGCCGCGAGTATACATATAACTATAATAAGCAAAGAATCGGATCTATTTAATCTACGGCTTCGATGAAGTATAGTTGCTGTTGCCAATGCAGATGTAAGAATCACAGGTACGCTTATCAATATTTTTAATGGCATTGCTGTTTTCTTAAAAATCAAAGTCCTGCCTGCCATTTCAGTCGGACGTTTCATATATAATATGTACCCGGCAAGGATTGTTATAATATCAAAAATAATAAATTCAATAAAATAAACAAACGAAACATCTGTATTACCGGATAAAATATCCATCAATTTGTACATAATACCATATGGTGATATTATTGGAGTATAATAATTTTCAAGCAAATAATTATATTTAAAAAACATATTCCTTAATAATCCGATAAGGCCCCTTAATACCACCTCATAAACGGAAAGGATGATAAAAGCACATACTCCCGCAAAAGTTGTTCCCGTCAACATCATTGCCAGCACAAAAAGAGCATATACTCCAATAAAATACAAAAGCATATATACAAATCCGATAAATGCCTCCTCCGGCAAATAAACACCTTTATATCCTGCACCAAACAACACCACAAAACTCAAAACAGTACCAACTATGTAAGATCCGCAAAACATTAAAATACTGTTTATCCAAATGACCAGAAACCGATCACCTTTTTTTTGCGGCATACTTTGGTAAAAATCCAGCTTTACCTTATCATTAATATAAGAAAAACCACCAAAAGCCGAAAGGACTGCAAATAACGTTGTCAAAACAATTTTAAAAGATGATACCCCTATAAACATATTTGCATATTTTTGAGCATCGGAAAGCATAGCTTCTCTCGCTCTTCCCGCATAATCCATAATGTATCTTGCTTCATCCATTGACATCAGGCACACAACAAATAATGCAACACTAAGAATAATAAACAAAAATACCGCAACACACCATTGCCATATTCTTCTTTTTGCATTCTCTGTAAGATTAACCCACGATGAGCTTCTTAACGTCATAACCGACCACCTCCGTTTCACTTATGAATATCTCTTCAAGCGATAAAGGAAGTACTTCAAAAAATAATGTATCAGCCTTTAAAAACGCTTCTTCGATTTTTTCTCTTGACCCTCTTATAGTATATAAATGCAAAGAACCGCTTCTTTCATCCTTAAGTACATCAAGCATATTAATAATATTCTCATCTTCCTGCGAAGCAAAAACACACTGTACCTTCTGGATATTCAACTTCATATCCACAATATCTTTACTCAAAAGAACTCCACCCTTATGTAATACCCCAACATGATCACAAATATCTTCAAGCTCTCTTAAATTATGGGAGGCTATGATCGGTGTAAGTCCTCTCTCATCTATTTCCTTAGCAAAAATACTTTTAACCGCCTGACGCATAACAGGATCCAGACCATCAAATGATTCATCACACAGAAGATATTTTGTCTGCGAACAAATACCCAGAAGTAAAGCAAGTTGCCTTTTCATACCCTTTGAATAAGTATTGATCTTTCTATCCGTATCAAAAGAAAAAGTTTTAAGGTAATCGCGAAACTTCTTTTCATCAAAATCCGGGTATTGATTGACCAGATATACCATTACATCCAAAGGTGTTGCATTTGAAAAAAAATAAGGTACATCCGAAACAAAATACATAAGTCGTTTTGCATTGGGATTATCGTAAACCTTTAGTTCATCAACCGTTATAGTGCCCTCATCAGGCTTCATTATCCCGGTGATCATACGTAACAATGTACTTTTTCCTGCTCCGTTAGTGCCCAGCAAACCAAAAACATTACCTTCATTAACAGTAACACTTACATTATTAACCGCTACTATATCATCAAATTCTTTCGACACTCTTTTAACCTCGATCACTGTTCTAAGCCTCCCTCTTCTCTCGCTCCGGCCTTTATATCACAGATATTATCCCATTCAAGTTTCAAGGCCTCGCATTTACTGATATGGTCAATAAGCTTTTCTTTTGTCATACCGGAATTAATCCCCTCTCTGCATATTTCCTCCAGCTTTTTTAATATTTCTCTCTGATATTCTTCTCTAAGCCCTGTAGCATCACAAACAAAGTTACCTCGTCCTTTTACAGTATAAATATAACCCTGTCGTTCCAACTCAGAATATGCTCTTTGAATAGTATTCGGATTGATCGACAATTCCATGGCCAATGTCCTTACACTGGGGATTTTCTCATCTTTTTCAAATGCCCCCCTTAATATCAGCAAACGAAACCTGTCAATCACCTGCTCATATATCGGACGTGTATCCTTATAATCTATTAAGATCATAAAAGCCCCCCTTCCTCTTACTCAGGCTCGGTTTTTCATAGCCGGCTTTACACTATCTTTTAATACTTCCGGCATTATCATATAGTGTAGTATATTTATAAAAAAGGGTAGTTTTATTTTTTCTGATAAATGCCGGAAAATATCATAAGTGTACTAAAACAATTAGTACACTTAATATACGCTATATGATTTCAATTGTCAATTATGTTTTTATTTTTTATTATTAATTACAGAGAGGTAACTTCATAATAATCATAATAATCCAGCAAAAGTCCCACTACATCACAATAACTGGCCATTCCGTTTTCAACCCCGTTAATCTTAAGGGTTTTCTCCGTAAATGTATTACTTGCCTTTTTTACGGTCTCCGTTTTTAGTACAGCCTTTTTTTCAACGATCTCCCAGGTTTCCGGAGTCAGAAACACATTATCTTTTTTAACAAGCTCCGAAACCTTTTCATGTTCGGAAATGATCGAAACATCATTATTTATGGATTTTCTAAAATCTTTTTCAATATAATTATATACCGAAAGATATCCGCTATACTTAAAAAAGGGATCATCCGAATTAACGCAGGCAAGATAACCTATGAAATTGGCTTCATCCTCATATATAAACCCTTTGGTATGAGCAAGTTCATGACACATGGTAAAAGGTTTATTTATAACATACATTACATCATTATAATTTGCTTCCATAGAAAAAGGGAAATAATAACCCTGCATATATTGCTGGCTGAAAAATTCCGAAGCTGTAAGTGCCTTTGGCGTTGAATAATAACCGGACAATTGCGGATAATACCGACCCAGTTTCATCATGCTTAAGACTGCTGTTTTCTTCATATCCTTGTTATATACAAGCCTTCCACAAGCATCCCTCTCCATTTGTGACGCCAGCATATTCGCTTCCTTTACAACCATATCCCTAAGTTCCGACAATTCCTCTACTGTATACTCCCTCTCCCCCAAAAGATACGAATTCAGATATTTCTCACGAAAGGTAGAACAATGGTATAATACAAAACAATTCAAAGTCATCACAAATGAAACAACTGCCAAAGAAGGGATCAATACTGTAATAAATTTAGCATAGAACCTCCTAAACCCATTACCTCGTTTTAACAAATAAAAAATGACCGCAAGCAGACTAAATACTACTGTACATAAAAGCAGTATCGTCGCAAAAACGATCATCATCTCTCCTACGGAACGCTCTGTCAATTCGGTAAATGTCCCATATAACGGTCCCCATAACGGAAATACATTATCAACATACCAATCGCAAAAAGTCTCGGAATTCCAAGCTATTATATTAAAAATAACAGTAATCCCAAGTAATCCCGTGACTATCCCAAATAATGGTTTTCTCATAATCCACCCCAATACAATTTACCACTATTATAAAAGTCCCTGATTAATTCACAAATTCAATTTTATTCAACCCGCTCTTTTTTCTCGGTATCCATACCCTTGATACGGCGGATATTCTCTCATCGTATATCTATCCAGCAGGATGGGTGTACAGCAACATCAGAAAGTTGCGTCATCCTTTCACTATTCGACCCTATATAATCCTTAACCTCCTCATCCTTTAACAAAAAAATCTTATCTACTACATCTTCCCCTACATATTCCGCTCTATAATCCGGATTTTCTTCTCTTATAGCCTCTGTAGAGATTATATTTACCCTTTCATATATATTAAATGTTGAATTCATATACGAGCTGTTAAGCATATCTCTGACCAGACTTGTTTCCCAGTGTATATCCTCCTCTCTTTCATCTCCCACTTCATAATCGGATATACAAAGAATTTTATCCTCTTGTTTATCCAAAACTATCCAATCAGTGTTACCCTTATATTTACCGTAAGATACAATATCTCCTACATTTGAATTTCTCAGAATATCAAGTTCCTCATTATATTTAAACAAAGGAACTATCAGGCTTGTTATTATAAGCACCAAAATAAGTACAGAAAAAGCTGATATTACTATGGCTCGGTTTCTTACGATCTCACTTGCCGATAATGTTTTCTTATCCTCTTTTTCAGCTGCTAACGCCACTGTTTCATCCACCTTGGAAGCTTCTTTTTTCTCAGATGGATTGAAATCTTTTTTTACTTCCTCAGGATCATTTTTTATTTCTTCGGAGTCTTTCTTTATCTCCTCATCATTCTCCTGTTTTTTTACACTTTTCTTAACAACCTTCTTAACTACTTTTTTCTGAACAGGCTTTGACCTTTCCTCATCTTTGTCAACAACTTTTACTTCAGATACAACATTTTGAACATTAGATAAAAGTCCGGCTTCGGAAGGTCTTTTTTTTATTACTTTCTTCTTTATTACTTTCTTTACAGCCGGCTTTACAACCGGCACTTCTACTGATTTTTCAACCGGCTTTACGACCGGAGCTTCTATTGTTTTTTCAACCGGCTTTTCCGCCGAAACTTCTATTGATTTTTCAACCGGCTTTTTGACAATCTTTTTCTTAATTACCCTCTTTTTAACAGAAGGTACGTTACTCTTCTTAACTTCTTCAGCAGCAGTTTCATAATTAATATTCTGTAACTGTCCCTGCTCAATAACCTCATAGCCGGTACTCTGTGACGGCTCCTGCCTTACCACCTCATACCCGGTATTCTGCGACGGCTCCTGCCTTACCACCTCATACCCGGTATTCTGCGACGACTCCTGCCTTACCACCTCATACCCGGTATTCTGCGGCCGTTCCTGCTTTACAACCTCATACCCGGTATTCTGCGGCCGTTCCTGCTTTACCACCTCATACTCAATATTCTGAGGCTGTGACTGTTCCTGTTTTTCTGACTCATTTTCAACACTCTGAGTTCGGGGTTTGTTAACAACTTCCGTGTCTGCATTATTGTCAATAATAGTCTGCTGTTTTCTTACAATCTTTTTTACAACCCTCTTTGAGGCAGTCTTTTTTGCGATCCCTCCGGCAGCATCGGCCTTCGAGGCAACTTTATTTAGCCTGTTTAAGAAACCCTTACGCTCATCCTGTGACATACTTTTCCAGGCATTTCCCGATATATTGGCCTCAACAAGATAAACCTCCGGACATTTCGGACATATTATTTTCTTATTATGTTCACTTGATTTGCAAAAGCCCATGCACTCAGGGCATATATATAGTATTTCGGACACGGCTTCTCCTCATAATCCTTTTTTTTTATATTACCATATCTTTTAATTCATTTCTATGTATTTACTTATTAATGTGCTTTTCTTTCGTATAAATCATGTCCAAACCAATCTCTCATCATTTGAATTATTAACTGATTTGAAGTTCTAAATTGTTCATGCTATACTTTAAAACTGTATAATCCATCAAGGAGTTTTTAATATGAATGTTCTTTTATTTCTGATAATTATATTAACATATATAGTTGCTATTGGCATACTTAACGAAAAAATTTTCCATCTGCAATCAGATATATCCCTAATGCTTTTTTCACTGATCATATCAATAATATTATTCGTGATCAGATATTTTTTCTCACTTCAGGGACTTAATACATTTATTGATAATCTGGGGAATTTCGGATTTGAAGAATACCTAATGGATGGTGCCTTGTGTTTCATGTTATTTGCAGGGGCAGGCAAAGTCAATATGAGTAAATTCAAACAGAATCTTAAACCCATTTGCCTTCTCGCTCTCCTTACAACCCTCATTTCATCATTTTTATACGGTCTTTTATTTTATTTGATTTCTATACTGTTTAATCTGCCAATGGATATTTGGACCTGTATTCTTTTAGGATGTGTCGTTTCTCCCACAGATCCTATTGCAGCAACCGGAATACTCAACAAAATCGGCTTATCCAAAAATGTTTGCTCTGTCATTGAAAACGAATCTCTATTTAATGATGGTACCGGCGTAACTTTATTCATTTTCGTTCGTTCAATAATAATCCACAGTAAAGACAGTAACTTTTTACTGCTTATGTTTAAAGAAATCTTCGGTGCAGCAGTTATTGCATTTTTATTCTCCTGGCTGTCTTTTAAGCTTATTACCATTACCCGCGAACCCATCAAATATATTCTGATATCTTTATTAAATGTATCATTGGTTTACATAATCTGTGAACATCTCGGTTTCTCCGGTGTTATCGCCTCAGTAATATGCGGGATGTACTACTCTTATAATATGGCTAAAATCGAGCGAAGTGTAATGGTAATAGATCCTTCCGAATACTATAAAGACTTCTGGGAAATTCTGGAAAGCATTCTTAACTCTGTCTTATTTGTAATGATCGGCATGCTGGTATTAACAATATCTATTAGCAAATATATACCTATACTGTTTCCCGCAGCCATCATAATACTCATACTGTCAAGAGCCATAGGGGTATTTATCAGCAGTATACTTACCAAAAACAATATTCCCGGGAATTATGATCTTAAAGAATTTGTTTCCCTTATGACCTGGTCGGCTCTGAAGGGGGGCTTATCATTGGCTCTGGCAATAGGGACTTCCGGGTATCTTAATGAGATTACCTATAATATTTTTATGAATGTTACTTACATTTCCATTTTCTTTACCGTATTTGTACAGGGACTTACGGTAAAGAAAGTATATCTGGCGCTTGAAAACCATAAAGCCCAAAGACTGAAAACATCAAATAACAAATAGATCATATTTCATCTACTGTAATATAACAGAAAGGAATTCTAAATAATATGAAAATTATAATCGTCGGTTTGGGAAGAACAGGGACAACTCTTGTTAAAGCTTTATCCAACGAGCAATATGATATTACCGTGATCGATAAAGAACGCACATTAGTAGACAGGATTACGGATAAATACAACGTAAACGGAATTACCGGAAGTGGTGCCTCAAAAGAAACTCTGTCGTCAGCCGGCGCTGAAACTGCCGATGCGATCATAGCACTTACACATATAGATGAAATAAATCTGTTAAGCTGCATGCAGGCTAAAGCCCTTGGTACACGAAGAAGTGCAGCAAGACTATTATTACCTGATTTTGTCCATGAAGCAGATTCCTTAAAAAAACAATATAATATAGATTATTTTGTTAAGCCAAAGTCTGACATAGCAGAAGAAATATATAGAAATATAGGTATGCCCGGCTTTATGAAACTTGAAGGTTATTGGGGAGACCAAATACAGATAATCGATCTCAATATACTTAGTGACAGCCCCCTCCTTGGCAAAAGTCTTCTTGAAATAAAACGTTCTTTATCTCTGGATATGCTGGTTATCGCAGTTATCAGAAATGATAAGCTCTATATTCCCGGAGGAGATTTTATTCTTATGAAAGGCGATAATATAAGCATAGCCGCCGCAAAAGAAGGTATCACAAAGACTTTAAAATCTCTGGGAATAACAAAGCAGGTAACAAAAAACATTGTTATAGTCGGAGGAGGAATTACCGGTGAGTATCTTCTCGAATTTCTAAAAAAGGACAAAAAGAATATAACTGTTCTTGAAAATAATGTAAACCGCTGCAGGGAACTTATGCTCGATCATCCCGAAATCCGCGTGGCATATTCAGGCGGAGAAACCCTTGATGTTCTGGAAGAAGAACATATTTCAGATGCAGATGCCATAATCTCTCTTACCGATAATGATGAAACAAACCTGGTAATAAGTATGTATGCCTGGTCTCTTAATATTCCATCCATAATTACCCGTGTGGACAAACCGGAACATGTCAGGCTGCTTCATAAAGTAAACATTGATATTACGGTTTCCGCAACAGAGCTTTCGGCTCTTAAAATGATGCGTTTTATAAGAAATTACGAAATGGGAGATGCTCCCAACGAAATAGGTAAATTCTATAATATTGCCAATAATAAAGCTGAAGTAATGGAGTTCAATGTAACATCGGATTACAAAGGACTTAATATTCCTCTAAAAAGCAAAACCATCAGGCTTCGTAAAAATATTCTTATAACTGCCATCTTAAGAAATGACAAACTGATCATTCCTTCAGGTGATTCCTGCCTTAAAGAAGGTGACCGGATCATTATAACTGCCGCCAAAAGCAATCAGATCCGTAATCTGAACGAAATACATATATAATTATTCAACACCCTTAAGGGCGTCTACCATATCAATCGTCTTAACTTTGCCGGAAAACATAAAATTAACGGCAATGGATACAAGAAATGTACCGACTATTGAATACATATACGTTGCAAATGATATTATCGGATACATATCCAATGTATCCGATACAGTGGTACATATTATATAAAGCATACCCCACCCGGCATACAGGCCCAAACAAATGCCGATAATTGTAAGCCAGATATTTTGTTTTTGCAATATATTTCTTATCCTCCCGGATTTAAATCCCAAAACCTTCAAAGTAGCAACTTCTCTTGTCTTTTCCACAAAAGAAAGAACCCCAAGATTATAAAGCACAACCACTCCCAAAAGCACCGCCGCAATCACCATTATATAAATCATTGCATTCATCATTTCCATGGTCTCGGAAAATGCCGCTTTCATATCTGCTATATTTAAAACCGAAGAGATTTCATCTTCATCTATAATCTCCTTCGGCACACTTTTATTTGTAAGTATTGCGGTAGGTTTAAAAGAATAATGCAAATCCTCATATACCGAACGATACATTGTTATTCCCTGTATGGACGGATCACGATATATCTGCAGTATTCTTGAGTACTGCCATTCATCATCCCCCACAAGATGCCATTTAACAAAGTCACCCTCTTTGACCTGTAACAGACCTGCCATTTTATTGGTCATGGCTATTCCGCTTTTATTAAGTTTTACCGGCTTTAAAGCTTTATCCTGAATATGAATATAATTACCCTTATCTATTATTGTTGCACTGCCGCTCTTTTTCACCTTGCCCGATACAAATTCAACACTTGTTTCCTGTACCATCTGTCCTTTATATTTAACCGCTAGATCATAGGCATATCCAATATCCGCTTCCTGACTGAGTACTATCTTATTTTTCGCGGTCATAAGTTCACCGTACATCTTATCCATAAGACCATTTATGGAATCAAAACAGCCAAATCCACAGATCAAAAGCATTGAACATCCTACAACCCCCAAAATTCCCATAAAACTTCTCATCTTATTTCGAAGAATATCCCTTATATTCCATTGAGTGGAAAAATCAAGCATCAACCATAATTTGCTTTTTTCGATCATTGTATGCTTTATTTTTTTTGGTGCCGGAGGCTTAAGTGTTACTGCCGGTGCATCTTTCAACTCCTTCCTGCATGAGAAAAAGCTTACGATCGCCGCTATAATAACAGAAACAACTGTTACGGTCACATCAAGACCCGTAATAATTCCTCTAAGCCCGGGAACCAGATAGCTTCCGACAAAAAAACCAAGTATCCAGGGAGCAAGTACCGCATAACCAATAAAAGCTCCGATAATACAGCCCGCAGCGCTGATAACCAGACCGTATGATACATAGTGGAAGGTTATTGTCATCTTTGAAAATCCCAATGCTTTCAACGTTCCGATCTGTGTCCTCTGACTTGCGGTAACCCTGGCCATGGTTGTAACAATGCCGAGAAGGGCTATGGTGAGAAATACCGCCGAAAACATAATACCCATGGCCTTATGTTGTTTAACCTCCGAATCAAAAGTAGCAAAACTCAGATTCTGATTTCTGTCGGTTACAGCTATATCCTCCCGATCAAAAGCCTTCTCCAGTTTCTCCTTTAAGAGTATAATATTTTCCTCATCACTGATCTCTTCCTTTACATCTACAAGAAGCTGGTTGAAAATCATATGTTCCCGGTCCGGGTACATTATCTCGGACATAAACATAAGCGCACATTTTTCATAATTCGGATACATCATATCAGATTCCGAAACATAATAAACATATTCGGGACAATCAATCAGACCCTTTACTTCGGCATCAATATAAAGACTGTCTATCTTAACCCTGATAATATCTCCAACCCTAATATTATTATGAGTGGCAAACCATTCCTGAAGCCATACTCCCTTTGAATCCTTAGTATAAGGTTCACCCTCATATAACATCATGGAACTTATATTATTGGTTGTGACAAAATTAATATATGCATACGCATTATCATATTTTTCAACAGTTCCGGTAAGAGAAAGCCGTTTTTCAACATCTTCTATCCCACCGACTTTACGGGCCGTGCGGATATCATCATCGCTGAATCCCGCTCCCTGTATCCATATATCGCAAAGATTATATTTTTTATAATAATCATTTACGACTATCCCTGCTCCCGAACTTTCGGCATCCAATCCTACAAAAACCAGCATTCCAAGTAATGACATTAAAAATATCGACACAAACTGGGTCTTATTCCCAAGCAGGTCTCTCCACATTTTTTTTATTAGCATTTTTCTGTCCTTCTACCAGTTAACAACAGATGCATCTTTAGGAGAATCATTATGAACAACGCTTTCTATACCCCCGTTTTTAACTCTTATAACAGTATCGGCTATATCCGCAAAAAAACTGTTATGTGTGACCATTACAACCGTTCGTTTTTTTTCACGGCTCATATCCTGGAGCAGCTTCAATACTTCCCGTCCCGTATCCGTATCCAAGGCCCCTGTAGGTTCATCACACAGAAGCAATCGGGGATTCTTGGCTACGGCCCTGGCTATTGATGTTCTCTGCTGTTCTCCTCCGGACATCTGTGACGGAAACTGATGCATATGTTCCGCAAGTCCAACCGCCGAAAGCGCCTCCTTCGGATCAGTGGTATCATTTTTGATATCTTTCATCAATGCCACATTCTCATATGCCGTAAGTGTCGGGATCAGATTATAGAATTGAAAAACAACCCCAACATTCTGTGCCCTGTATTTAGTCAGGAGATTATCCGAAAACGTAGTCAGATCTTCACCATCAAACCATATATGGCCCTCCGACGCCGAATCCATTCCCCCCAAAAGATTAAGTAATGTACTCTTTCCCGCCCCCGAAGGTCCCAGGATGACCACCATTTCACCTTCATTTATAGTGAGACTTGCATCCTTAAGAGCATAGAACACATTTTCACCCTGATCATATTTTTTACTGACATTTTTAAATTCAATTAAAACCTTTTTTCTTTTTTTATTTTCTTTTGAAGCTGTTTTTAATTTTTTATTCTTATCAAGCGTTTTATCATTATCCAGGTCTATAATATCAACCTGTTCCGCTTCACTTTTTTTCTTGTCAAAAATATTCATTATCATTTACTTTCCGCCTTGGTTCCTACCTGTTCATCTGTAACCGCATCCGTAATCACAATATCGCCTTCCTTAAGTCCCAGAGTTATTTCAATGTATTCATCTGTCTCAATTCCCGTAGTTATATACTGTTTTTGAACCGTCCCATCCTTTATTATATAACAGTAATCGCCTTCATCATCTGCATAATAAGCTTCAAGAGGGATTACCAGAACCCCTTCTTTTTCCTCTGTGTATATTTTTACATCGGCTTCAAGACCTATATATACCTTTTCATCCGGAGCATCAAATTTCACCGATACCGATACTTTTGCTTTATCGGAATTATCAGACTCGGCTATTCTTTTTATACCCGTGACACTTCCGGTATATCCGTTACCCGCAATATCAATATCCGCACGTTGACCGACAGCAATCTTACCAATATCAAATTTGGATATACCCACATCAACTTTCATATCTTTACTGCTTTCCAGGGTAAAAAGCGGAGTCCCTTTAGTTACTACCGACCCGTTTTTAATATAGCTTTCCGTTACGATCCCATCATACTCAACCACAACTCCTTCTGTAGCCTTTGTCAGATTCTCTTCAGCTGTATCTACATTCAAAGCCGACAGCTCATATGAATTCTGAAGCTGCTCCTTTTGATAGGAATTTAATATCTGATTTTCATATGTGTTTTTTAGTGTTGAAGTTTCTGTCCAGTTTCTTAATATATCCGACATCCAGTTACCGTTTATCACGGTTGTGGCATACTCTTCGGGAGATAAGGTTGCCGGTGGCAATCCTGCCAGATCTGCTTGAAGATCCGCTACATCTTCGTTTAGGGTTTCAATTTCCGATACCAGCCTGTTTACTTCATTTACATCCTGATACATTTGGGCTTTTTCCAGTTCCAGGGTGAGTGAATTTATAGCACCCGTTTTATCCGCAATATCCTTATTGAGGCTCGCGGCAATACAATTAATATCCCAATTTTCCTGATACTGGTCCTGGTTTACATAATCACTGGCCAGGCGGAACAATGCATATGTATTTTTATAAACCTCTATATCCGATTCGGCTTTATTATATTTTGCCTGATTACTTTCACTCTTTTTTACCTGACCGTACATTGTATTTTCTGCCGACTTTGCGGTAAGCTCGGCCTGATCTCTTAATGTGATAAGATCTTCAAGATCGTAACCGACAACTCTTTGTCCTTTTTTCACTTCATCTCCGACAGATAATTCATAATAATTAACGGGAGCCGTAATATTGGAGTAATAAGTCATAGTCTCCTCCCCATGTACGTCTCCCGTAGCTTCAACATTCTGAGCAATATTTTTATATGAAACCGTTCCCGTGCTGTAACCGACCGCTTTTCTCATAAATGCCGTTGTAAAAAAAAGCGAACCGCCCAATACTGCGATCAAGAGGGTTCCGACAATAATTTTTTTACCTTTCATAATAAAATTCCTCCATGAGTATGACACAGAAATACACGCCTGAAGGTTAGCCTTCGCTAATCTATGAAGTATTCTATCATATCAATGGATTAAGTCAATATAGATTATGCACAAAGCCCCAGCCTGATTTTTTTTAAAAATCCGCCAAAATTATTTTAGATTACAAAATACATTATATATACACTAATTTAAAAGTCATTAAAATATCCTCCTTACTTCACGTAAGGAGGATATGTAAAAAAACCTAATGATCAGTCCGTAAAATCATTATTTTTCTTCTACTTGAAAAGAACATTATTAAGTACTTCTTCAAGATATTCCTGACGTCCCGACCCCGGAAGCTCGGGTGCTTTCATATCGCAGGCATAATCACTTAATTCTTTAAGGGATGTACTTCCCTCACGTATCTTCTTACCTATGCCATCATTATAACTTGCATATCTCTCTTTAACAAAATCATCAATCCTGCCGTCCTCAATAAGTTCGGCTGCCTTAACAAGGCCAAGTGCAAAGGTATCCATACCAAGTATAAATGCATGGAACATATCCTCATAAGTATAACTCGGACGACGATTCTTACTGTCAAAATTAAATCCGCCGGTAAGTCCGCCTGCTTTAAGAACTTCATACATACATAAAGTTGCATCATATACATTACAAGGAAATTCATCCGTATCCCATCCAAGTAAAGGATCGCCCTGATTTGCATCTACCGAACCCAGCATACCGTTAATTGCGCTGATCCTCAATTCATGCTGGAAAGTATGCTGTGCCAGAGTAGCGTGATTAGCTTCGATATTCATCTTGAAATCTTTATCAAGACCATACTGTTTTAAGAATCCGATGGCTGTTGCAGCATCAAAATCATACTGATGTTTCATGGGCTCCTTCGGCTTAGGCTCGATATAAAAGTCTCCCGTAAATCCTATACTTCTTCCATATTCCACAGCCATCTTCATAAGTGCAGCTATATTTTCCTGTTCAAACTTAATATCTGTGTTAAGTAATGTCTCATAACCTTCACGACCACCTCAGAATACATATCCGCGACCGCCAAGCTTAACCGTAATATCCAGCGCTTTCTTAACCTGTGCTGCTGCGAAACAAAATACATCGGCACTGTTTGTGCTGCCGGCACCATTCATATATCTGGGATTTCCAAACATATTTGCGGTTCCCCATAAGCACTTAATATCGGTTCCTTCCATCTTTTCAAGAATATAATCCGATAATTCATCCAAACGACGATTTGTTTCATTTATATCATCTGCCTCAGGAACAAGATCCACATCATGGAAACAGAAATATTTGATACCAAGCTTTTTCATAAATTCAAAACCTGCATCAACCTTAGCTTTGGCATGTTCCATCGTGCCCTGTGAAGAAGCTCCGAAAGACTTATCGGCAGTGCCTCTTCCGAACATATCAACGCCGGTAGCTCCAAGATTATGCCACCAGGCCATTGCAAATGAAAGATGTTCTTCCATTGTCTTGCCCATTATCTCTTTCTTTGCATCATAATACTTGAATGCAAAAGGATTAGTACTGTCCTTTCCTTCAAACTTAATCTCGGGAATTCCTTTAAATATCTCGCTCATTTTAACCTCCTGTACTGAAATACATTCTATACTGCCAAAATTAGTTTGTTGACTAAACTAATCATATTATACTACAGTCTTTTAATATTAGCTAGTGCTAATTTACAAATTTAAACGGATTTTACCGTCATATCATAAATACTTCTTCCGGAATTAAATACTTTAAGATAAATACTCCTGCAGCGTTCGATCTTTTTAAAGTATTTTAAAGAAGATATTTCATCACAATACACCTTCCATATTCCGCAATATTTACAATTTTCACCGCGATTTCTGATAAATCCGAGAATATCTCCCAGGGGATACCCCAGAAATACCCCTATTTCATGAGGAAACTCTTTATCACTGCCAATCCTTTCTGCCAGAAAATCAACAGCCATACCCTCATCTTCCGGATGCCGGTACCCATGCAGGGCTAAAAATACTTTCACATTATTCTGTGCAAGGATCCTGCATAGTTCTGATTTTCTATATACGTATAACAGATAAAAATCATCCTTATAATTTAATAACTTTATATAAACACCTTTTTTATTTAACTGTTCATTAACGCATCCGATCTTTTCTTTACAATCGGAAAAGGAAGAAAACCTGTAATTATACAGGTTTCCTACTTTAATTCCCGCTAAAGTTGCGGCAGCATTATCAATTAAACTTAATTCAAACGACTGTCTCATCATGATCACGCATTAGCTACCGCTTTTCCAAGCTCTTTACAGGCAGCTATAGCATCCTCATCGGGAGCTTCCTGACATATAACTCCTTCATCGCCTGCAATTTTTGCTCCTGCTTTTGTCATTCTGTCTACCCAGTCTCTCATCCACTGACCGTCTCCCCAACCGTAAGATCCGAATAAACCGACGGTTTTACCTGCTACAACAGACTCAGCTTCCGCTACAAAAGGCTCCATCTCGGACTCTTCAAGAACCTCATCTCCCATTGCGGGACATCCCATTGCAAATGCGGTAACATCCTTAAGATCCGCCACATTTGCTTCACCGGGCTGAAGAAATACCGGTTCTTTTCCCGCTTCCGTAATACCGTCTCCCACAGCCTGGGCCATTGCTCCGGTATTACCTCCCTGTGTCCAAAAGATTACATATACTTTATCCATAATACGTCCACCTCTCTTGATATTTATTAAATCAATTACCGGTTAGCTAACGCTAATCAATAGTTAGTTTATGCTAACATGCCAAAAAAGTCAACTCTTTATTTGTTTTATATTTTTTTGCGGGAACTAAATTAATATGATATGATTCTCTTAAAAAATAATATGTTTATCCATAATACAGGGAGCAAAATGAAGAATACTACTTTATGCTATATAGAAAATAACGGCCGATATCTTATGCTTCACAGAACAAAAAAAGAAAAGGATCAAAGCAAAGGTAAATGGCTTGGGATCGGCGGAAAATTCGAGGACAAAGAAAGTCCCGAGGAATGTCTGTTGCGTGAAGTTTTTGAAGAAACCGGATTAATACTTCTATCTTACAGGTTACGGGGAATAATAACCTTTGTATCTGATATCTATGAAACGGAATATATGTTTTTGTATACTTCCGATAATTATGAAGGAGATTTAGTCCTTGAAGAAGATAACAGCCTTACGCCGATTATAAACGGTCAAAAAAAACCTTGCAATGAAGGTACTCTTAAATGGATAAAAATCGACGAAATAATGAACCTTAATCTTTGGGAAGGGGATAAGGTATTTCTTGATCGCCTAAAAAAAGATGATGATTTTTTCACTCTGAAACTTTGTTACCGGGGGGACTCACTTATTTCAATAAAATAAATCCGCTTTTAATATTCTTAAAAGCGGATTTATTTTACGATCTCAAAAATTTCAGCAAACGATCCTGAAAATCATGATAATACGGTTCTTCATAAAAAACCACATGGGATCCGCCATCTATCATTTCAAGTCTCGATCCTTCCGGCAACAGTTCAATTGCCCCATCTATCAATTCGTAATCCAGATACGGATCTTTACTTCCGCATATAACAAGCGTCGGTGCGTCTATTTTCTTTAGATCGATCATTATTTCGGAATTATCCACACACAGATCTCTCCTTCCGCCATTGGGACTGCTTGCCCCGTCATAATGCCAGCAAGAGGATGCATACATTTCGATCAATACGGGGTCGGTTATGCTAAGATCAAAATTTCCGGACTCATCTGTCTGAAAATCTTCTACAGCTTTTATCCATTCATTACCACAAAATTCATCACTTATTTCATGCGCCCCGATACCGCTCAATATAGGCGCATACAGAACAAGCTTATTAATATGTTCCGGGTGTTTTGCCGCACAACGACCTGTTGTCACGGTTCCCCAACTCCATCCGAATAAATCAATCCTGTCCTGTCCCGTATAATGGGATATATACTCTAAAGCCAAAGCTATATCCTCCGCAGCATAATCATTATCCGGCATAAAACCGTCTTCCACTTCCCCCGATCTTCCGTAGCCGGATATATCAAGTCTCCATACCGCGTATCCTTCCCGGGCCAGTCTTCTCACAAGACTGTAATCCTTATAATCAATATCAAATATATGAGAAGAATATGTCAATCCGTGAATAAGCAGAATATTATTATCCGTTTCCTCACCGTCCTTAACCATACAATCAAGATAAAGACTTATACCGTTTCTCTCCAACGGATGTTCTTGGCAGATATATTCCGCGTCAGCATCATTCCCGGATACGGTCGTTAACGGATCGGTTTTTGAAGTATCTATAACTATACGGTTCTTAACACCATTAATATCCGTATTAACGGTACAACCGGTTTCCAGCAACAAAACAAGTGACAAAAGCAAAACCTTTACATATCCCGCATAATTTTTCAAAGCAATACATCCTCCTTACTGTCTTACCGATCTTATAATAGTCATATGTATATTATATAATCTTATCATACAGTTTTATTATACATCAAGCTGAAGATCCCCCTCTTTTATCCATCCGATCTTTCTGAATATATTCCCAAACACCAAGGTTAATACGGCAGGCAGAATAAAACTTATTAATATAAGCCCGATCCAGTCTACGGCACCGATGGATACTTTCGTTCCGTTTGCAATATCGTTTAGCCAGCCCGTATATACGCCTATCTGTCCAACAAGTCCGCAAGTACCCATACCCGAAGAAATAGCTTCGCCATTCATTTGCATCTTAAATATACAGGTTGATATCGGGCCTGTGATAGCTGAAGTAAGAATGGGAGCTATCCATATCTTAGGATTTTTTACTATGTTACCCATCTGAAGCATACTGGTACCTATCCCCTGAGAAATGAGTCCGCCCCATTTATTTTCTTTAAAACTCATAACCGCAAATCCTACCATCTGTGCGCAGCATCCCGCAACTGCGGCTCCGCCTGCGAGACCGGTAAGTGAAAGTGCCGCGCATATTGCCGCACTGCTTATCGGAAGAGTAAGCGCAATCCCGACAATAACAGAAACAAGAATTCCCATCATAAACGGATGCAATTCCGTTGCCCACATAATAAGTTTACCAAAAGAACTTGCTGCGCTTCCTATAAACGGCGCAATTAATATTGCAAGAAGTACGCCTATACCTATAGTAACCAAAGGTGTGATCAGAATATCAATTTTGGTTTCTTTCGAAATCAGCTTCCCGCACTCGGTTGCTATTATAGCTATTACAAGAACAGCCAGAGGACCTCCGGCGCCACCTAAAGCATTAGATGCACTTCCTACCGCAAGCATCGAAAACAAAACCAGATTCGGAGCCTTAAGTGCATAAGCTATCGCTACAGCCATTGCCGGACCGGCCACTCCTTTTGCATATCCGCCCATATCAATAAGTGTCTGTATTCCCAGCTGCTGTCCCAGTGTTGATACGATAGTCCCTATAAGAAGGGATGCAAAAAGACCGCTTGCCATGGAACCCATTGCATCAATAAAATATCGTTTCCAGGAAATCTTAACATCCTTTTTTGCCATAAAAGCCTTAAATTTCTCCATAATCTCCACTCTCCTTTTTTAAAGGGCAGATAATGATCTGACAAATCCCGATCCTGCCTTGTATTTATATTATTATTTCAAATAAATATCTATCTATTCACTGTCATACAATGAACCCGGTTCATACTCGCGGAGTTTTGCAAGGAATCCATTATCCTTTAAAGCTTTTTCGACAAGTTCCATAGTTGCGGCGTCTTTTGTTACTATTGTATGATAATGATATCCTCCGGTTATGTTTGAAAGCGGTTCCGATCTGCCTGATTTAAGTTGTTCGCAAAAATCCGCAACATCTTTTCTTGTGTGTATATTAAGCGGTGCATGAACTTCATTATACAAATGGTGATATATAAAAACATCCTTCACCTCCGCCCCAAGATCCACAAGCATGTTCAATTCTTTTTCAATATCATCGGGGATGTGATAAACTTTAAACACCTTCGTTACTTCGTTAGGATTATCCAGAAGATAACCTTTGGGGGTTGATAATATTTTGTAACCGGATCCTTTTAATCGTTCAATATCCTTTATTATTATCTGGCGGGAAACACCGGTTTCCTTTGCCAGAGAAGAACCCGGCACCGGTTGCTTTGAGCGTTTTAGAATGTCGATCAAAGCTTTATGTCTTTCTTTGATTTTCATATACAGCTCCCGTATATTTATTTAATAAGTTTCATCAAGGGTAAAATAACATCTTTTTTACACTTTGTCAATACAGCTGTAAACTTTTTGTGTAAACTTTTTAAAACTTTAAGAAATGTTTTGGATTTCTGTCTGAAATGCCATATATGTTTAAAAAACAAAAACCCCGAAATAAAAATTTCAGGGTTTCAATAACCGTGCGTGAGAGGATTCGAACCCCCGACCTTCTGGTCCGTAGCCAGACGCTCTATCCAGCTGAGCTACACGCACACATTTAATTAAGCCTAAGATAATATAGCATACCGTAAGAACAGAGTCAAGCAGTTTTCCGACTATTAAGACAGTTCTTTTACAAAACCAAAAAAATGTTAAACAACTGTAAGTCTTAAATGTATTACATATTTTTAATGGTATCAAAATATGGTATACTAAACCTACTACATTTAATACGGAGTCATTATGGATAATCGGTCGAGCTTTAATTACAATCCTTTCATATTACTTACGGCACTTGTTCTGTTCCTTGCTTTCTGTATGGATACAACTGCCGAAACCTTGAGAAAACCCCAGTACATATTCCTGTTAATATCAGTCATACTGGTCTTGTTTGTTTTCCGACAGCTGGTCTCGATAAGCGAACCCGCATCTATTCTCCTTGGCGGAGTAATGTTAAAGACTGCTTATATTCTGTATACGGCAATATGGACAAGACAGCACGACGTGATAGATTTCGGTACCGGGGAAGGACATGCAGGTTATATCGAATATATTTTTAATAATCTTGCTCTTCCGGACATGGACCCCCGAACAAAATGGGCCTTCTTCCAACCCCCGTTGCATCATATAATCGCCGGTATCTGGATGCGGTTTTGTGCGCATTTTGGTCTGACGATAAGACAAATACAGGAAAATGTCCAATTACTGACGCTTTTTTACATATGTTCCGTAACTGTACTGACTTTTTTTATCCTGAAAGAATTGAATATTAAATTATGGGGTATAAGAATCGCATTACTTATAGTCTGCTTCCATCCCACGCTTACATTAATGTCCGGCAGTATCAATAATGATGCCCTAAGTCTGGTCCTGTCCGTACTTTCCGTCTATCTTATAATTCTCTGGTACAAAAAACCGTCCTTTAAACTGATAATAATGCTTGCCTTATCCGTCGGTCTGTCTATGATGGCAAAACTCTCGGGCGGCATGGTAGCGCCCGCGGTAGCTGCTATGTTTGTCCTCAAACTTATAAAAGACAAAAAAAATATAAAAAAATATATTTCGGAATATATCATTTTCGGGATTATCGTATTCCCTCTGGGTATATGGTGGGAAGTAAGAAACATGATAAAATACAATATGCCGTTTAATTACATTCCCGAAGTTGGCGAACAGCTTAATTCCGGTTTCCTAAGCCGGATACTTGATATACGAACTTCAAACGTATATCCGTGTCTGATTGCAAACGGCGATAGTTATGACGAATTTAATATCTGGCTCGGCCTGATCAAAACCTCCTTATTTGATGATGCCAATCTGGGACTGGAATCCGTACATATTAATTTTTTTGCAATAATACTCTTTGTTTTTGCCGTTATTCTGGCAATAAATGCATTAATAGTTACCGTATTGATCTTATTTGACAAATCCAATAAATATAACCTTGGTTTTGAACACAAACTTCTTTTTGGCGTTCTGTATATCACTCTTATTATTTCTTATTTATCTTTTGCTCTTGGATCAAATAATTACAGCGCCATGAACTTTCGTTACATCGCGCTGATCATTATTGTTGAATCTGTCTTCCTCGGAATATTCGCAGATGCCTGCACCGACAAATATCATATCCGGTTCCGACTTTTTGCAGGATCTGTTTTTATTTTCTGTGCCGCTTCCGTATCCACCTATCTGCTTTTAGGTTTTGCCAGATAAGGTAAACCCGATTTTACTCTTCTCCGGTAATATAATCACTGGCATCCATAGCATTTTGAGTATCAGGAAAAGTATCTATTACCTGCTGATACAACTCATCTGCTTTTTTGGTATCTCCGTTCTGCCTGTAACAATGCGCCAGATTCATAAGCACATCCGAATTATCCTTATCCAATAACCAGGCCTTGGTATATTCCTCAATAGCTGTTTTATAGTCATTGGCTTTAACTGCCGATTTTGCATTCTCGATATATTCATCCGAAGCAAGAGAAGCAGCATCATTTTTTAATGCATTATATAAGTTTTTATAAGAATCCTTAGCCGTTTCAAGATAATCTTCCGATATATTATCCATTTCCTCCATAACAGTAAGTGAATCGGTAGGATCTTCAACATAAGCTGTTGCTGCCTCTAAAAGATAATCAAGCTCTGTTCTCCTACCGGATGCTCCTGTAAGATCGTCATATTTTCTTTGAAGTTCATCCATCTTATTAAGATTATCTGATAATGATTTTTCTATTTCCTGTTTTGAAGCCTGCTCCGATGCCAATTGCTCACTGACTTCCTTAAATTTTTCATCATTCAATTGCGTCTGCTCTGCCATTCTGGCAGGCATTACCAAAAACCAACAGATCGCAACACCGATAAGCAATCCCATAATTATATTGATAATACTGGAATACCCAATCTTTTCTTTTTCATATACCGGCTGAATAATAACTTCATTTCCGTTCTGATAACTTATGGTTTCCAAAGGCAACTGACTGACTTTTTTACCGGTCTTTTCTTCTTTCTCACGTATAAGCCGGTTTACTTCCTTCATATATCCAAGGGTGGTAGTATTACTTGTATCAACCGATAAAGCTTTAAACAATGTTCTCTTGGCATTATCATAATCTCCCGTACAAATATACAAAAGACCCAGAAGCTGATAACCGCTTATTAGATTTTTATTTATTGATAATACTTTTTTTAACTGAATTATTGCCAGATCCTTGCTATCCTGATAACAATACTGCAATGCCTGATTATACTTCTTAAGAGTTTGGTCAATATTATCAAGTTTTGTTGGATTGGAATGCAAAGCATCTATATATTCATCGGCAATATTCTTAACAGGCTCAAAGTTCTTGCTTATTATCCATTCACTAAGGGCCATTACAACTTCACCCATCTCAAAATATACAAGCCCTAAGAGATTTCTTGCCTCCATGTTCCGCTTATTATACTTAAGTGACTGCTTAAGACTTATAACCGCACCGGACAGATCCCGGACATTAGCTTTAGCCAGACCATCATTATAGTAATAATTGGACATCGCCATTATTTTTTTATATAGACCGACATCCGCTCCACATCCGGTACAAAAATCCTCTTGTGACAAGCGGTTGCCACATTGATAACACTTCATATAAACCTCTTGCTTTTATTGAACTCTACGGTAGTTGCGAGGTATACATCATCTGCTCCATCTGAGCCTGTGCCTGTGCCTGGCCCTGTGCCCGCGCCTGCACCTCTGCATCCGCCTTCTCCCTCATCATTGCTAAAAATATGTCCGTCATATCGGTCATATCATGATTATTTACAGCCTCTTCTACGCCTTCTATCTCCATACTTGGATGAAATTTTCTCAATTCATCTTCAAAATTAATCATTGTAATTGACTTAACCTTTCCTTAACCTGCTCCATCATCTGAGTATACTTTTCAAGCTTTGCCTTTTCCTCATCAATCTTGGCCTGAGGCGCTTTACTTATAAATTTCTCATTACCCAGCATTCCGTTCACTCGTTTAAGTTCTCCTTCAAGCCTCTCCTCTTCTTTTTTAAGTCTCTCGACTTCCTGCTTAATATCAACCAGTTCTTCAAAGGGAATATATATATTTGCTCCCGGAATAACCACCGAAACCGCATCCTCGGAAATTCCGGATTTATCCCCTTTCACACTCACCTCCGAAGCATAAGCCAATGCCGCAAAGAAAAGCTTTCCTTCTTCAAATGTTGACTTTATATCCTCATCTTCGGTTACAACAAAAACATGAGCTTTTTTACTTGGAGCAACATTCATTTCCGTACGAACATTTCTTATTCCGCGAACAGCCTCTTTAATAACTTCAATAGCTTTTTCATCCCTAGAAAAAGCTCTTGCCTTGTCATAAACCGGCCATTTTGAAATCATTATCGATTCCTCACTGTCCTGCAAGGTACAGAATATTTCTTCTGTGATAAAGGGCATATAAGGATGTAACAGTTTAAGAGCATCAATAAGCACACTTTTCAAAACATATAAAGCCGCATTTTGCGACAATACATTATCGGAATTATACAATCTTGGCTTTACCATTTCTATATACCAATCACAGAATTCATCCCAAATAAAGTCATATATCTTGGAAACCGCAATACCAAGTTCATACTTCTCCATATTATCCGTAACATCCTGTATAACTGTATTAAGTTTACTGATTATCCACTTATCAACCGGTTCAAGTTCCGACTCCTTAGGTACTCTGACCTCTTTGCCTTCCATATTCATCATTATGAACCGTGAAGCATTCCATACTTTATTTGCAAAGTTACGACATGCTTCAACTTTTTCATAATAAAAACGCATATCATTTCCCGGTGCATTACCGGTCATAAGCATAAGACGGAGTGCATCTGCACCGTATTTATCAATTATCTCGAGAGGATCTATACCATTCCCCAACGACTTAGACATTTTCCTACCCTGAGAATCACGAACCAATCCATGAATAAGTACTGTATGAAAGGGCGAATGGCCGGTATGTTCTATACCGGAAAATACCATCCTGACAACCCAGAAAAAGATAATATCATATCCTGTTACAAGAACATCAGTAGGATAGAAATAATCCAATTCCTCTGTTTTATCCGGCCACCCTAAAGTAGAGAACGGCCATAATGCAGACGAAAACCAGGTATCAAGCACATCCTCGTCCTGTTTAAGACGGTCACAATTACATTTGGGACAGGTTTTCGGCTTTATTTTATCAACTATGAGCTCACCACAATTTTCGCAATAATATGCCGGTATCCTATGCCCCCACCAAAGTTGCCTTGAAATACACCAGTCACGGATCCCCTCCAGCCAATGAAGATATGTTTTATCAAACCGTTCCGGAACAAATTGAAGCTTTCCGTATTTGCAATCGCGGCCCTCTCTCGTTGCCTTCAAAACCTCTATTGCAGGCTCGGCAAGCTTTTGCATCGCAACAAACCATTGAGCCTTCGCCATAGGTTCTATGGTGCAACCACAACGGTCATGGGTTCCAACATTATGAGAATGGTCCTCAACTTTAACCAAAAGTCCCAAAGCTTCAAGATCCGCAACTACCTGTTTTCTGGCTTCATATCTATCCATTCCCTCATATTTACCCCCACGGGAATTAATAGTTGCATCATCATTCATGACATTTATGACTTCAAGCTCATGTCTTAAACCAACCTCAAAATCATTAGGATCATGCGCCGGTGTGATCTTAACAACTCCGGTACCGAATTCTTTATCAACATATGAGTCTTTGATTACGGGAATCTCCTTGTTAACCAAAGGTAAAAGTACTGTATTGCCGGCAATATCGAAATATCTGTCATCTTCCGGATTAACAGCAAGCGCTGTATCACCAAGCATGGTTTCGGGACGTGTAGTAGCGACTATAACATAGTTTTCTTCGTTCGCATTCTCACATTTTTTCCCTATCATCATGGCTTCCGCTTCTTTTGTACCCACCTTGGGATACCGTATGTGCCAAAAATGTCCGGCCTGTTCTTCATGCTCAACTTCCGCATCAGAAATAGTTGTTTGACACACGGGACACCAGTTAACTATTTTTTGTCCCTTATATATCAGACCTTTTTTATAAAGATTTACAAAAACCTCCGTTACTGCTTTATTGCAGCCTTCATCCATAGTAAATCTTTCTCTTTCCCAGTCACAAGAGGAACCCAGCTTTTTAAGCTGCTCCACAATACGACCACCATACTCTTCCTTCCATTCCCAGGCACGTTTAAGAAATCCTTCCCTTCCAAGATCATCTTTACTGATCCCTTCGGATTTAAGCTTCTCAATAATCTTTACTTCCGTAGCAATACTGGCATGATCACATCCGGGCTGCCAGAGAGCATTATATCCCTGCATACGTTTAAATCGTATAAGTATATCCTGCATGGTATTATCAAATGCATGACCCATATGAAGCTGACCGGTAATATTTGGCGGCGGTATCACTATCGTAAAGGGTTTTTTTCTGCGATCAACGGTTGCATGAAAATAATTCTTATCTATCCATTTTTTATATATTCGTTCTTCCATCCCTTTAGGATCATAGGTTTTTGCCAGTTCTTTTTTCATTCAGACTCCCTCCGTAATTTAGCAATAATTATCAGCCATACTACCAATCGTTTATTATCATTGATTTAATATATATTTGTCAAGTATATTATCTTACGTTACCTTCGCCTTTTATCGATTTTTTATGTTCATACATTATTACATCCGCACGTTTAAACACATCCGTACATTCCTTATCGATTTCCGGATCAAAATCAGCCATGCCTATAGCAAAGGAAACCTTATTAATGTCCATCGGATCATAATTTTGTGCGGTCATCCTCTTCATAAGACCACCCACCAGATCCTGACGCATTTCATAATCATCATTTCTAAGTATAACAACAAACTCATCTCCGCCTATCCGGAATACGGGACTGCGCTTAAAGGTCCGACATATCAGACGACAGGCATTTATAAGCAGCTTATTTCCTTCATCATGACCTACATTATCATTTATGGCCTTAAGTCCGTTAACATCACATATTACTATTGAAAAATCTACTTCTTCCCCGCTTTCGATTTCAGCATTAATACGTCTCTGTGATAACTCAAAAGCATTTCTGTTTTTAACACCCGTTAACGCATCGGTATTGGCATCTTTCAAGGCCTTCTCAAGACGCTGGGCCAGTTCGTTAGACTGCGTCCTCATTGTACTCAACAGGGTTTTAACCAGTTCCGTAACATCCACCGGCTTACTGATATAATCATTCATGCCTGCTTCTTTCATTCTGTCTATATCATCTTCCGTATTACTTGCAACCATGGCAATTATCGGTACCGTTTTGGCATCGCTTCTGATGCCTGCCCTTATTTCTTTGGTTACGGATATGCCATCCAGCACCGGCATAGCTATATCCATAAGTATAGCATCTATGCTTTGTTCCTCTGAGGAATTAAAAAGGCTTAACGCGATCAGACCATTCTCCGCCGGTATGACCGTTGCTCCCTCGGCAACCAGCATTTTCCTGGCAATTTCCATGTTTAGATCATTATCTTCGGCAATCAATATCCTGGAACCTGCCAACCTGTTTTCTTCCTCTTTTTCATTGGCTGTCGCAGACCTGTATATTTCCATGGGAAGCACGACTGTAAATTTGGTTCCCTGCTGCAATTTACTGCTAACCTCAATAGTACCGTTCATCATTTCAACATATCGCTTCGTTATACTCATTCCTATTCCGAGATCACTGCTTTCAAATTCATCTTCTCTGGAAAAACTTTCAAACAAATGCTCGACATATTTTTCACTCATACCCACGCCGGTATCTTCAATCTCAAACCTGAAAACTGCCATCCCGGACTGAGAATCATTATCCAGTTCCTCATTAAGCGAAACCGTAATAGTTCCTCCGGCAGGAGTAAACTTGATCGCATTATCCACTATACTTAAAATAATCTGACGCAAATGAAGTTCATCACTTAAAACATTAGGATGAAGTATGATCCCCGTTTCATTAATGAATCTGATTCCGGCTTCATTTATTTGCGACTGGATTATGCTTTCACAGCTATCTATAAAATTATTGATATTTAACGGATCCTTGCGTAGGGATACCATTCCTGTTTCCGTCCTGCCAAGACTCAGAAGACTGTTTATCTGCTCCAGCATGAGTTCGGACGCACGGTCAATCTGACCAAGACAATCCTTAACCGCTTCTTTATCATCAATATTTCGTTGTGCATCCCGGGTCTTATCCATGATTTCCGTAACAGGAGATCTTAGTGCTCCTGACATTCCCTTTAAAAATACACTCTTTGAAGCGTTTGCCTTATCTCTTTCCTTTACAAGTTCGGAATTCTCCGTTTTCTGTTTATTAAGTTTTTCATTAAGAATGTCTATATCCTCAGCACTTTTTACACTTTTTTTGCTTGTTTTAATAAGTACCGTAATGACGGAAAGCAATAAGACCACAAACCCTATATTCAGTACTTCTTGGTATCTTAAGGAAATATTTAATTGATCGTATATTGTTTTATATTCAACATTAACGGAAGCTATACCTTCATCCACATACTGATCCGTATATTCCCTTACCTTTTGTCCGGTTTTTAAATAGCTATCGGAAAAAATAAGGGTTTCAGCCATTTGTTTCTGCTCTTCCGGTGTAATATTTTTTTCATAATTCTCAAAATCATAATACTTTATCACATCGGGCAATACAGTTTCTTCACTGGCGTAATAACCATAAGATAATGCCGCAAGTGCTATCGCATGACATTCGGTCCTGTTTAAATCTTCAGACTCATTTATCGCCTTAACCAGCTTTGCATTATATGCATCATCTTTATTGATCTCCTCCAGGTAAGCATATAACCCATTCTTATTTTCATATAACTGCTCAAAATATCCATTCATCTTATCAACATCACCGGATATAACAAATTGCATACAATTATCCGTCAATATGTTGACTCCTTCCGAAAGATATCTTCCGGTATTTATATAGCCCGCATATTCACTCTGCAGATTTAAAAGCCTCGAATTTAATTTTGATATCTTAGCGGTCTCCATGATCATTAGAAACCCGGTCATTATACATACTATACTCAGAAAAACAGCCGCTAAGGTCAGAACATTTCCTCTTCTGTCTTTTTTCATATCATCCTACTTCTTTAAATTTAATCATTTATTTCCGGCATACTCAAGTACTATGGCGCTCCTTGGACTCATAACATATTTAAGTGAATCAAGTTTTTTCTTCATGATAACCTGTTTTGAACCCGTATCAACCACTACTCTCCACTTATCTTTTCCCGGTATATCCGGAAGAGTGATCTCTATAGGTTCCCAATAGGTATTAAAACAGGCATACACAATATCATTCTTCCCATTAACCATACCTGCATACATAACCCCCACCTGTTTACTGTCCCAGGTATACTCATTCATATACGCATTATAACCGTGAGTACTCACCAAAGGAAGTCCAAGAGAACTTTCGGGTTGATTTTTCCCTATAACCGGATGCCGGCGTCTGTAGTCTATCATGAATTTAAAAAATTCAAATATATCCCTATTTTTCTCTTTATCCTTCCAATTTATCCATGCAACCTCATTATCCTGACAATAAGCATTATTATTACCAAACTGAGAATTTCCGAATTCATCTCCCGCATAAAACATCGGGGTACCGCGGCTCATCATTAAAGCTGCCGCCGCATTCATTACCATACGATGCCTGAGACTTATTATATCTGCATCTTCCGTTACTCCTTCCTCACCACAATTCCAGCTGTAATTATTATCCGCACCGTCAGTATTATTCCATCCGTTTTCTTCATTGTGCTTTTGATTGTAGGAATAAAGATCATATAATGTAAATCCGTCATGACAGGACAGAAAGTTTACAGATGCATTTCTGCTGCCTACATCCTCAGGATAAAGATCAATGGATCCGGTCAATCTTATAGCTGCTGCCTGAGCCATACCATCATCACCCTTTAAAAACCTCCTCATATCATCCCTGAACATTCCGTTCCATTCCGAAAAACGGTTCCAGGACGGAAACTTTCCGACTTGGTATAATCCACCGGCATCCCAGGCTTCCGCTATAAGCTTAACATCACCCAGCACAGGATCAAAAGCAAGGCTCTGTATAAGTGGCGGCTTACTCATAGGCGAACCATCTTCATTCCTTCCAAGTATTGTCGCAAGATCAAATCTGAAACCGTCAACCCTGTAATTTATCGTCCAGTATCTTAAGCATTCCCTCACTAAATGCTGAACAATAGGATGATTACAATTAAGAGTATTTCCACAGCCACTGAAATTGTAATATTTTCCATCCGGCGTCAACATGTAATAAATATTATTATCCAGCCCTTTAAAAGAGAAAAACGGCCCTTCTTCATTACCTTCCCCGGTATGATTAAACACCACATCCATTATTACTTCTATATCGTTTTTATGCAGTTCACGTATAAGTTCCTTTAATGATGTCCCTTCATGATTATACTTATCACCGGAAGCATAAACGGTATTAGGTGCAAAAAAGGCAGTAGAATTATATCCCCAGCATTCCAACAAACGCTTTCCACCATACTCTCTCATGTTAAGCATTTCATTAAATTCAAACACAGGCATAAGCTCGATACAGTTAATACCGAGTTCCTTAAAATACGGAATCTTTTCTTTTACCCCTTCAAAGGTTCCCGGATTTTTTACGCCGGATGACCTGTCTATCGTAAAATTCCTGACGTGAAGTTCATAAATAACAAGGTCATGCATGTTATAATGCGGAGAAGTATCATTTCCCCAATCAAAATCATCTCTTACAACTCTGGCCTTAAAAAACTTTGCATCGGAAAACTTCTGTCCCCATACGCTTTGTCCTGCAACAGCCCTTGCATAAGGATCCAAAATAAACTGTTCTTTATTAAACAGTAAACCCTTTTTCAAATCATATGGACCATCAAAACAATATGCATATTCAATATCCTCTACTTTCAAGCCAAATACAAACATGGAAAAAACATTACCTATTCTGTAATTCTCCGGATATTCAAGCCTTGCAAAGGGTTCATCTTCCCTGTGATGAAACAGGCATAAAGTACAGGCGGTGGCATTGATAGAATAAACGGTAAAATTAACGCCTCCCGAAAAGATATTGGCCCCGATCCGATCAAACAAACCGGGCCTTACCTTAAACCCGGCTATTTCATCCGTCGGTTCCCACTTGTGCAGTTTGTTTTTTTGATCAACCATAGTCCTTTACTCTCCTACTATCTGATTTCTTCCGCCTTCCTTGGCCTGATAAAGTCTGGTATCCGCAATATCTATATTTTGATCTATAGTCAGTGTGGGATCCGCTTGCGCAACCCCAAAGGACATTGTTACGGAAAGATATGTACCATCGTGTTCCACCAGCTGCTCTCTCACGGAATCCAGGATTTTTTCCGTAGCTAAAGTTGCAGCCATACCCTTCATATTATCAAATACCAACAGGAACTCCTCACCTCCCCATCTGGTTGCAAATCCCTTTCCTCTCATCCCTTCACTCAAAATCCTGGCAACTTCGATAAGAACTTTATCACCGCAGTCGTGACCGTATTTATCATTAAACTGTTTAAAATAATCGATATCGCCCATTGCTATCGAATAAGATATTCCCTTTTCAACAAGATCATTTAATTTATTACGACCATAACGCCGATTATTAATGCCTGTCAGTGCATCTTTTTCAATCAGCTTCCGTAACGATCCCCTTAACCGTACTGCAAGTCTCCCCATTTCACCAAGTTCATCCTTTCTTTGAATAACTACCGGATCAGCCACAACAGACAGATCTCCGTCTGCTATATTCTGCAAAAATACCATTATTCTTTTAATAATACTTATTAATCCCGAAGTATAATGCAATATAAACCAGGCCGTAACAAATAAGGCCAAAAGCATTATAAGAAGATTCCTGATAACCGAATTCTTTACCATTCCTTCAACTTCGTTTGCAGGCGTTGCTGTACCGATCATACCAAGACAGGTTAATCCATCCCAGGACATTATAGGCATATAATATGCAAAATATCTTTTTCCCCCTATAAGAACATTATCATAGAAACAATCCGTACGATTATTTACAACAGTATTCAGCACCGTTGTATTAACCCCCTTATTGATCATCCGATTTCCCTCAGGATCGGTTATCGTTGTCAATACTCTGGTATCATAAAAAAATAATGATATCTCCACTCCCGTGTCGGATTTTATATTATCGATCAAACCAAAGTCTTCACTCAAAAGAACATCCCCTTTGTAAAACTCAACGACCCCGTCGGTTATCACAACATTATAATCTCCCTTATAAGCTGCTTCATATGCTGCAAGCACGGCAACTCCGACATTTCTCAGATTATCGCTTGCCTCCTTCTTTATATTTACCGTCATTGTATATGAACTGTATATCATTATTACTATGCCAAAGATAAAAAGAGGCACCAATGCAATATATAAAAAGCTTCCGTATAAGCTCCTTGAACCGCGTATTTCCTTAATATGTGCAAACTTCATTTTACATCACCCTTTTTTATTTATAACGTTTTAAGTATATCATATCTCAACTTATAATTACATTGCCTTTATCTATAAAAAAATGTATACTTAATAAGAATCCAAATACAAACTTTACTGTGAAAATTTGTTTATAACCCTCAATGTTTCCTGATCAAAAATAATGAACACTTTATCAAAATCAGAGAAAAAAATAAGAACTTTTCTAATGGCTACACTAACCTGTATAGCTACTATGATAATAAAACTGCCCACCCCTAATAATGGTTATGTAAACCTGGGAGATGGCATGGTATTAGCCTGCGGAATACTTTTAGGACCTATCCCCGGTGCTTTGGCAGGAGGAATAGGCTCGGCTCTGGCAGACCTTATAAACAATTATACGGAAATCGCTCCCATAACTTTTATCATAAAAGCTTTCTGTGCTACCATTGCGGCAATAACCTATAAAATTCTTACCCGTCACTCCTACTCAAAACATTATGATTACATTAACATTGCAATTTCCGGTGCGCTCGGAGAATTATTCATGATCCTGGGATATTATGTATATGACGTCGCACTTATTCTTTATAAGAGTAACCGTCTTAATAAAAATATACTTTTATCAACCCTGTTATCTTCCACTAAAGAATTACCTTATAATCTTCTTCAGGCCGCTATCGGTATAATAGTTTCTCTTCTTGTAATTCCTATGTTATCCCGACTTATGTCCAAAGAAAAATAAGCCGATAATTTAACGGCTTATTTTCTGCAGCATATTATTTTAATATATGATCTTTAGTAAAAGGATCATTCCCGTTCATCAAATTCCAGAATAATATTTGAATGAAACCTGTAACTGTCTTCCCCCTCTTTATCTCTTCTCATCACAACGTTCCACAGGGTCTTACTTCCCTCTTTTTTATAAAAAATACTGTATAGGCCATTGGAATCATAGGTACCTCCCACACACTTTACGGGGGTATACTCCTCCTTAGCCGTTTCATCATAATCATCCGGTATAAGATATACCTGCTGAAGATGCGGATTAACATCTTTCAAGTTAAAATATGCACTCATTTTATCAAGCTGTTCTTCGGATAACTGAACTCCCTCCAATCCTTCACCACCGAACAATGTATCATTTTTTTCAGACTCATTATCATCTGTCTTATCAATATATTCTCCCTTAAGATAAAGGGACGGATAGGCTTCTATCATATCCTCGGAAACCTCCGCCCCATGTTCCACCAAAGGGATCACCGGCTTCAGGCTCTCTATATCCGTTTTTTCCTTACAGCCCTGAAGCATCAAAGGTACAGAAATCAATACAGTCGCCAGGAAAACAAATACACGACTTATATCATACTTATAATCATTCTTTGATCCCTGCTTCAAGTTCACCATTCTTAACCTCAATCCGGATAACATCTCCCTCGGAAACCTTACCGGATAATATAAGTTTTGCACTTAAGGTTTCCACCGTCTTTTGAAGGTAACGTTTAAGCGGCCTTGCTCCGTACACAGGATCATACCCATGAGAAGTAATGTGTATTACAGCATCTTCGGACAGCTCCACCTTAAGATTCTTATCCGACAGCCGTTTATTCAGATCCTTCATCAGTAAACTAACTATATCACTTATATTATTCTTAGTCAGCGGTTTAAACAGGATGGTTTCATCCAGACGGTTCAGAAATTCAGGACGAAAATGATTCCTTAGATCATTCATAACCGCTGTTTCAGCCTCTTTTGTTATATTTCCAATCTCATTTATCCCTTCCAGCAAATATTGAGACCCTATATTACTGGTCATTATAAGAATAGTATTTTTAAAATCAACAGTTCTTCCCTGCGAATCGGTAATTCTGCCATCATCAAGCACCTGCAAAAGCACATTAAACACATCGGGATGTGCTTTCTCTACTTCATCAAATAATACTACCGAATAGGGTTTCCGTCTTACAGCTTCCGTAAGCTGTCCTCCTTCCTCATATCCAACATATCCGGGAGGTGCACCTATAAGCCTTGAAACAGAATATTTTTCCATATATTCGGACATATCTATTCTGACCATATTTGTCTCATCATCGAAGAGGCTGCCTGCAAGCGTTTTTGCAAGTTCTGTTTTACCAACACCTGTTGGTCCCAAAAACAAGAAGGAGCCAATAGGTTTTCCGGGATCTTTGATTCCCGCCTTACTTCTTATTATAGCCTCCGATACCCTTGTAACCGCTTCATCCTGTCCGATCACCCTCTTATGAAGTTCTTCATCAAGATGAAGGGTCTTGCTTCTTTCGGATTCTGTAAGTTTAGCAACGGGAATACCGGTCCACCTGGATATTATTTTGGAAATCTCCTCATCCGAAACCTGCTCATGAACCAGACTGCCATCCCCTGATTTTACCAGACTTTCCTGAGTTTCCAAGGTTTTTTCGAGACGGGGAATAATATCATATTGCAGTTCGCCTGCGCGGGTATAATCACCATTACGTTGTGTAACTATCAACTCATTTCTGGCGTTTTCAATATCCTGCCTAAGTGACTGCAGCTTTTCCACGGATTTCTTTTCATTATTCCATTGTGTCATCCGGTTTGTCAGTTCCTCTGTTTTATCTGCCAGTTCCTTGCTAAGATTTTCCAAACGTTCTTGGCTCATTCGGTCAGTTTCTTTTTTCAAAGCCTCCGCTTCAATTTTAAGCTGCGTGACTTTACGATTTAATTCATCTACCTCGGTAGGCATGGAATTAAGCTCTGTCTTAATAAGGGCACAGGCCTCATCTACAAGATCGATCGCTTTATCCGGCAAAAATCTGTCCGATATGTATCTATGGCTCAGCATGGCCGCCGATACGAGTGCGGAATCCGTGATCTTTACATGATGGAAGTTTTCGTATCTCTCTTTTAAGCCTCTTAATATCGATATCGTTTCTTCAACAGTAGGCTCGTCTACCATAACAGGCTGAAAACGCCTCTCAAGAGCCGCATCCTTCTCTATATACTGTCTGTATTCGTCAAGAGTTGTGGCACCTATACAATGAAGTTCTCCTCTTGCAAGCATGGGCTTTAACATATTTCCGGCGTCCATTGCTCCATCTGTTTTACCCGCTCCTACTATAAGATGAAGTTCATCAATAAATAAAACTATCTCTCCGTCCGACTGTCTTACATCTTCAAGAACCGCCTTAAGTCTTTCCTCAAATTCTCCCCGGTATTTGGCTCCCGCAACAAGAGCGCCCATATCCAATGAAAATATTTTTTTATCCTTCAGGTTTTCGGGAACATCACCACCGGCAATACGCTGTGCCAGCCCTTCTACAACGGCAGTCTTACCAACCCCCGGTTCACCGATAAGAACAGGATTATTCTTTGTTTTTCTTGATAATATCCTGATAACATTTCTGATCTCTTCATCCCTTCCGATAACAGGATCCATCTTCTGTTCTACAGCTTTTTCAACAAGCTCAACACCATATTTTTTCAATGTATCATAGGTAGCCTCCGGATTATCGCTGCTAACACGCTGATTTCCTCTTACTTCGGAAAGCGCTTTAAGGAATCTCTCTCTTGTGATACCGAATTCCTTAAACAGCTGCTTCATTTCCCTATCGGGATGCGCAATCAATGAAAGCATAAGATGCTCTACAGATACATATTCATCCCCAAACAGCTTAAGTTCCTTCTCTGCCGCTAGTACTGCATCATTAAGCTCCTGGCTCCAGTATCTCCTTCCCCCCTGAACCTTTGGTCTTTTATTTATGATATTCTTTACAGCATCCGAAAAATACGGTAAATTAATCTCCATTTTTTCGACCATCTTGGGAATAAGACCGTCATCCTGGTTTAGAAGAGCATAAAGCAAATGAGCCTGAACCATTTCCTGATTACCATTTTCCATAGCAATCTGCTCTATATCGTTTATGGCTTCTCTGCTTTTTTGTGTAAATAAATTGATATCCATAAGACCTCACCTCCTCAATCACCGTTATTCTTTCTGTTCGAGGTCTATTATAATCCAATTGTTAGCACTCGTCAATAGTGAGTGCTAACAATTTATTTATGAACATATTTTAGCAACCACTTCATTTATAACTTTACCATCCGCCTTTCCTTTTAACGCCGGCATTATATTTTTCATAATCATACCTTTATTTTTCGTTTCCAATACTTCCGCATAATCTTTTCTTATGATCTCCTCCACTTCATTTGCCGACAACAGCTTAGGCGCATATTCTTCAAATACGGCAAGTCTTGTTTTATACTCCTCAAGCAGCTCAGGTCTGTTATCAGGACAGGTTTCTATCTGTTCCTTTACACTTTTTAATTCCTTAAGTATAGCTCCGTCTACCATTTCCTCCGGTATGTTTTCTCTGCAACCCGAATCAATTCCAACTTTTTTCGCCGCAGAATATAATACTGATATCGATTCTTTTCTGGCTTTATCATGAGCCTTCATTGCCTCCATCATGTCTTTTTGAAGTTTTTCCAATTGCATAATGATCCTCCTATCCTGTATAAAACATAAAATTATCCTGTCTGCTCAAGTCTCCCAAACAAACAATAAAATTTTATAGCCTCTTTTATAAAACGTCAAATAATACCTTTACAGATCCCTGTACGTTATTTCCATAAGTTCATCTCTTCCTTTATCATTACGGGATCCTACCCCTCCCGGCTCCCGGGCTTTCATCTCCGTAATTATTCTGTTAGCCTGATTTGAGATCACATTTTCAAAATAATTTCTTACAGAGCGCGCATTTCCGAATTTATCACCTTCACTTTTTCGCATATTTGAAATTTTTAATAACAATTCCGGCTTAAGATCCTGCGAAATAAAATAATCCTGCTCTCTGCATTTGCCCAGGAAAATGCTGAACAGTTCCTCATCAGTATAATCTTCAAAATGTATGAATCTGTTGAACCTTGACCGTAACCCCGGATTCGAATCTATAAACTTCTCCATAAGATCAGGGTATCCCGCAACTATTACTACAAGTCTGTCCCTGTTATCCTCCATAAGCTTAAGTAACGTATCAATTGCCTCCTGACCGTAATCCCCCTCCCTGTCATTTACCAGGGTATATGCTTCATCAATAAACAAAACTCCGTCAATTGCAGTTTCCACAATATCTCTGACCTTTTCGGCAGTTTGACCCATATACCCGGCAACAAGTCCCGATCGATCGGTTTCCACCAGCTGTCCCTTCCTTAATATACCCAGAGAACCGTAAGCCGCCGCTATCTTTCTTGCTATGGTAGTCTTACCTGTTCCCGGATTTCCGGTGAACACCATATGTCTTGATACATTCGGAGTTTTAAGTCCATAATCTTCCCTGAGTTTTTGAACTCTGAGAAGGTTTACAATATCGTGAACCTCCTTCTTTACTCCTTTCAATCCTATGAGTGCATCAACCTCTTTAAGTATCTCATTTACATCTTTATTTTCTTTACCGCTCTGCGCGGAAAATAAAGTAGCATTTTCTATTTCCATCTGTTCTCTTAAAGTAATATGTTTTTTTGCAGCTCTCTCATAATTATCCCGTTCCCGGCACATAATATCCGGATCATAACTTTCCTGCACTATCCCTCCCGATTTTATACCGGATCTGAACGTATCATATTTGACCACACCGCTTGCAATCTCATCATTTTCTTCAATCTGTCCCAAATATCGTGCACATATATTTATAAAATGCTGAAGCAGCATAACAGGATATCTCAGTCGCCTCCCGTCACAATTTATTACAATATTTCCGATAAGGACAAAAGAATCCAGTAATTCTCTGGCACTCACCAGGAAACATTTACCTCCCATATTGGCTTGCTTTTCTCCTTCAGCAACCACTTCAAGACTCCGCGGCACCCTTCTTAATATACTTTCTTTACCGATAACATCATCGGTAAAGTTTTTTTTAAGTATATCTTCATCAATTATTATCTGAAAGATCATATTAATGGTACGCATCTCTACCTCGGAAACCATACCATCACTGCGAGCCAAAAAATAAGCTATATTCAATGCATCATCTCTAAACATATTATATAGCTTATCAGGGTCTGTCTTATTCTGTTCTTTACCATACATAATGCAGATATCTCTGCATTTTCTTAAAGCCTCAAAAGTTGCTTTCATAAAATATCATCCCCTTCTGCATTACCGGCCAGATCAATATAAAACCTCATCATTTTATCGGTACCAAACCGAACATATTCCATAAATTCAAAACCAAGATTACGGCACAATCTTTCCGAAACCTTATTATCCCGATATATAAAACAATTAAGGCCCTTCTTAAAGAGCTTCTCCTTTGCATACTTTATAACTGCCTTACATGCCTCAGTCGCGTATCCTTTGTTTTGCTTTTCTTTCTCTATTACATAACCAATTTCGGAATCCGAAAAGCCTTCCCTGTCGGATAATCCCACACGACCTATTATCCTGCCCGTAGATTTTTCAACCACCAGCCACATACCATATCCGAAAAATTCATATTGATTTTTTATATAAGACCGTGTATATGCTATTTCCTCATTTCTGTCTTCATATAAAGGCTCCGTATATTCGGTTATTTCCGGTGCCGCATATATTTCATACAATCTGTCAACATCATCAACGGTCATTTCCCTTATCATAAGCCTTTCAGTAGTCAATATTGTCCAAGGCAAATGCTTAAATCTTTCATACATTTTTTCCAGGAAACCGAAATCAATTTCCTCAAATCCCTGAATAATACACTGGGCATTTTTTATATACCCAAACCCCAAACCCTTATTTTCTTTTGTCAAGCACTCTTTATTTTGTGGAGCTTCATAATATACAAAACCGATATTTCTTTCACAGGCAAAGAGAATACCAGCATTACAATCCGTTAAAACATAATCATAGCCGGAAAAAATACTATCCTCTTCTTTAATATCATCCCCGTTTTCCGTTAATAACCTTTCTCCCGCCACAAGTATCAAAACAACTTTAATACCATTTCTTTTCAGATCAGAAATCATAAACTCAAGATTTAAATGCGAAAAAGTCTTAAGTATCAAAAACAGCTGTTTCATTCTAATTATTCTGCTCCAACATAAATTTTATAAACTCACGGGCCGGAAGAGGTTTCGAAAAATAATAACCCTGTATATACTCACATCCAAGATTCAGAAACCTGTTAAATGTCCTTTCTTCTTCAACTCCTTCAACCAGTACATCCATTTTCATCTCATGAAACATATTTACGGTATTCTTAATAACTATCCACATCTGTTGATCGTCCATTTCATCTACAAAACTCTTATCAAGCTTAACCAGATTAAACGGCAATTTTAACACCCTCTTTATATTTGAATATCCGGTTCCGTAATCATCCAGAGAAAATTTTATACCTTTCTCGCACAAACGGGTGATATTCCGGTCAACCATAGCTACATCCGATGCTGCTGCGGTCTCTGTCAATTCCAGATTTATCTTATCCGGAGTCAATTCATATTTGTCCAACGTTGCAAGAACCTTATATACCAGATCCGACTCAACACACTGTGCCGCGGAAAGATTGATCTCTATATACTCGAGTCCCATTTTTTTTAAATCACACTTAGAAATAAATTCACAAACCGCATCCAATACATAATCACCGATCTGATGAATAGCCCCACTGGCTTCAGCCGCAGGAATGAACAAACCCGGAGAAACAAACCCGTATTTATCATCAATAAGACGAATCAGTGCTTCTGCAGATACGAATTTCATCTTTCTGGTATCATAAATCGGCTGATAATACATCTGAAATTTCTTTTTCTGTATTGCATCGGCAATAACATCATCCAGCTCACTTTTTAATTTAAAATCATCACTGTTTATAATTTCCGACAGCATAACCGCCCTTTTTTTATTGGACAGAAGCTGAGGAAGAGTAGCTTCAATATTTACAACGCTTTCATAGGTATCTATATCCTCCGGACACCTTACAATACAGCTGCGACAATCCAGCTCGGTTTTAAAATGTTGCACATCAAAGGGTTTATTAAGATTTTCGACTATGGAATCCGCAACTGCAGTTATTACCTCCATATCTTCATTACCTATAATAATGGCAAATGTTCCGTTTTGAAGATAATATATATCCGAATTAAGCTTATAAATATTACAATTCCTGGTGATTTTATTACCGCATTCTCTTAACATTGCATTAAAGCGATCCATCCCAAGATAAGTTCTCAGCACCGGGCAATTAACTATAGTGATATATATGACTTTAAATGAACGCCCTGTCTCAAAAGCTTTTTTCAAAGCATTAAGCGAAGCATTATAGCTTTGTACACCGCTCAGAGGATCCAGCATCTCTTCTCCCCTTTGGAGGATAGAACTGATTATCAAAGCCACTACCGCACTTCCAAACATCTCAATGAGCATCCCGGGAAACACAAATTGCAATAATACCGTTAATAAACTGACCGGAAGTTGTATCATCAGAGCAAACAGTCTGTCTCTTGTTATCAATCTTCTGAATTTAAGGATTATAATGCAGCTTGCAACGATATATCCCATGGCTATTGCATAAAGTATCGAACTGCCCAGACCCCTTTGATACTTGTATACGTGATCAAAATAAAATACAAGATGCGTAAAAGGATTTGTCAAAATAAGTACAAGACTTATTCCGCTGGGAATCAGAGATAATACACATTTAATCTTATCCCTGACATAAATATGCCATACTCCTACATAGGAGATAACATACAATATATATATTACGGGCATTAAATTTCTGGATATAAAATAAATATAATTCAGAAATGCCTGAAAACGCACACTCCCCTTGGTTACAGGTATTACCACACCATATGCCGAGGCTATAATATCCGTTAATGTTGTTATAAACATAAATACCAACATTATACAGAACAAACGATTAGATCTTCCCACATATAGCTTTCGTACAACTATGGAAATGGATAGTATAACCAAAATCACAAGTGCACAAATATCAAAACTGAGAATCCCCATTTTCTCTCCCTTACCTGGTTTTCGAACCCAAAATCACACCCAAATTTCTGCTGAACCGTGATAATTCAGCTTATATTTTGATTATACACGCGAATTATGGTTCTGTCATCGAATTTATGTTATTATTAATACAATTACAGACAGTTTTCTAGCAGATCCGACAATCAGTCAAACACTAAACCAAAGGAGATTCCCATGAAAACAAACACACTAAACAATGAGCAATTACTGGCAAAAGTAGATCATACACTTCTTAAACCCGATTCAACCTGGAAACAAATACAGATATTATGTGAAGATGCCCTGGCTTTCAATACTGCCTCGGTATGCATACCTCCTTGTTATATTAAAAGGATCCGGGAACACTACGGAGATGCTCTGACCATATGTACCGTAATAGGATTCCCCCTCGGATACAGCGTCACGGAAAGCAAGGTATGCGAAACTAAGCAGGCTGTTAAAGACGGGGCTGATGAAATTGATATGGTAATAAATATATGCGACGTCAAAAACAGGGATTATGAAAAGGTGTTTTCGGAAATAAAAGCCGTAAGAGAAGCCTGTAAAGATAAAATACTTAAAGTAATAGTAGAAACCTGCTATCTTGATGAAGGCGAAAAGATCAAGTTATGTCAACTGGTTACCGATTCGGGTGCCGATTATATAAAAACCTCCACGGGTTTTGGAAGCAACGGAGCCACACACTCCGACATAAAACTCTTCAAAGAAAACATCGGGTCAAATATTAAGATCAAGGCAGCCGGCGGAATAACAACACTTGAAGATATGAAAAAATATATAAATGAGGGGTGCGACCGGATAGGCACGTCAAGAGCCGTAAGTATTTTAAAAGAAAATACATACAAAAATTTATAAAAATTTCATTAGAAAAAAGACCCCATTTAGTGTTAATATATATATATCGGTCAGTAATGTTTTTTTGTTTAAAATTTCATAAGGAGGAACATATGTACAATGTAAATGATATGGTTGTTTATGGTAATCAGGGTGTTTGTGAAGTTGTCAAAATCGGTACTCTGTCAATGTCAATGGTTGACAAGAAAAAAAAATATTATACTTTACGTCCCATATACCAAAGAGAAGCCGCTGTATACGTACCGGTGGATAATGTAACAGCTGTGATGCGGCCTGTCATTTCAAAAACCGAAGCTGAAGATCTGATCAGAAAAATCCCGGATATTGACTATGCCTGGATAACCAATGAGCAGGAGCGCGAAACCCAATACAAAAATGCTTTAAAGACCTGTGATTGCGAAGAACTTGTCAAAATAATAAAAACTTTATTTAAACGCAAGAAAACCCGCATAGATGAGGGAAAAAAAGTGACTGTTGTGGATGAAAGATATTTTCGCCAGGCAGAAAATCAATTATACGAAGAGTTGGCATATGCTCTTAATATGGATAAAAATGAAATAGGTGATTATATAAATAAAAGCATTGCGGGTAAATAAACCGCAATGCTTTTTAATCAGAGTGTGAAGCGGATATGATTATTATTCCCTCTTCCTTAAGCCACTTCCTGCACAGCTTGTAATCCGGAATCACCGATCCTACCAGCTTCCAAAATCTTTTTGAATGATTCATTTCTTTTCTATGGCAAAGCTCATGCACCACCACGTAATCCTGAACCCGCTCCGGTGCCTTCATCAACATACAATTAAAATTTAGATTTCCTTTAGAGGAACAGCTTCCCCATAAAGTTTTCTGATTTTTTATGGTTATATGGCCATAAGTAACACCAATGACCGAAGCATAATACGATACTTTCGACGGAAGGACTCTCAGTGCTTCTTCATACAAATCTCTTAATTCCCATCTGTTTAAAGGTTCAATCCGCAATTCTTTATCTCTTCTTTTTCTGACCTTTTCCTTACTTTTCTTTATCCAAGCAGACTTTTCCTCTACAAAATCCCTGATCTTATCCTCTGACAAAAGAATCGGCGCCCGCACCAGCAGTGTTCCGTCTTCTGTAATCTCCAAGGATAAAGTTTTTCTCTTAGAACGAATCAGTTTATATTCCTCCATAACCGCCCTACAATTCCAATAACTCTTTAATTTCTTCTTTCATTGATATATTTCTCTCATCAAGCATTAGCTCATCCTTATATTTAAGACATGCATCGCACCCATATCTTGCTATAAACCTTGAAGTATACGGATTAACCGTCATCTCCGTAACAAGGATCAGCAATTCATTACCGCCTTCAAACGCCCTACCGGCAAATTCAAAAAGATTGTGAAGCTCCTCTTTTACTTCGTGGGTTTTTTGCCTTACCTTATTCAATTCCGCATTATATTTTGTTTTTATTATATCAAAAGGTTCTTTTTCCGATAACGCTTCTTTATAAGACGTTTCAATAAATCTTATACAAAGCATCCTTATCCTTTCATCTTCCCTTGAAACCGCCGATGCTTTTTTTAATGAATATAATTCCTTTCTAAAGGTATCTATTACCGACAACATATTTGAAAGCACCTTATCGCTCTGATCTGCATTCCCGTTTTCAATCCCGAAGGAATTATTTTTTATCTGTTTAAGTACCGGGTTAAGCTTAACCATATAATCCGCATCATTTAAATTTCTTCTGATATCGGATATCACTCTGTCCATAAGCATAGATAATAAAGATAATCTTTCATCAAAAGCCGCAGCTTTTGCCCGAGCTGATATTTCCTCCGTTGCACCTCCCTTTAAAATTTCTTCAATCCGGTAATCCCTCTTATACTTATTATATAATTCATAATAAGCCGCAAATTCCTTTACAACCGAATCATTGCGTATATACTGGTCAATAAGTGTATCATCTACGGAAATTCCCGAATTCTCATAAAGCTTTAAGATATCCGACAGATCTTCCCATCCGCGTGCCGTAACATACAATCGTCCGTTTACAGTATTCTCTATCAAATAAAAATACTCTCTTTTCATATCCAGAAAACTGACTATCGCAGGATGGATCCCTCTTTCCAATGCGTATTCCTTCCATACTCCGTACTCAGCTTCAACATTTAATACTTTTAATCTGTCCAGAACCGCAACATCAAATTCTCTGACCGCTTTATTAAATTCAGGAGGATTTCCGGCGGTAACTATTACCCATCCCTCGGGCACCTTATGCCTCCCGAATATTTTATATTGCAGGAACTGAAGCATTGAAGGAGCAAGCGTCTCAGAAACGCAATTGATCTCATCAAGAAATAAAATACCTTCTTTAATACCCGTTTCCTTCATAGTATCATAAATACTTGCGATTATCTCGCTCATGGTATACTCGGTCACATCATATTCAAAACCTTCATATTCCGTATGTTTTATAAACGGAAGACCTATTGCCGACTGCCTGGTATGATGTGTCATTGAATATGATACAAGAGCGAGATTTAGCTGTGATGCTATCTGTTCCATAATTGCGGTCTTCCCTACGCCGGGGGCACCAAGAAGAAAAACAGGCCTCTGTCTTTCAACCGGAATTATATATTCTCCGAATTCTCCCTTTGTAAGATATAATCTGACTGTCTGTTTAATATACTCTTTAGCTTGTTGTATATTCATGATCCACCCTCCGTTTCGTGCACTTCTTCTTCATCTTCCAAAATATAATCTTCCTGTAATTCAACCCTTATCCCCCACCATGGCACTTCAGGTTTCAGGTCATCCTTTTTTACAAAAACAAACATACAATCATAATCCGGAGCTTTTGCCGGATATATTCCATACCCATCGGTAAAATATATTAATCCTTTAAAATTCTCAAATTCTTTATCATCGATCAAGGCATCTACATACTCAAAAGCAGGCCTAAAATCAGTTCCTCCGTAACCGGTTAACTTACCATGGGCAATATATTTGTCAAAATCACTTTCATTTTCTATTTTTATATCGCTTCTCACTTCACTATCACACTGAATAATATGTACATTTACCTTTGTGGCAAAGCTTTCACTTCCCTTAAGTATATCATATGTCTTCTTCAAAAAAGCACGTACCGTTGCCCCCATACAGGAGGCCGAGGTATCTATGACAATAGCCATATCCCTGACTTTCTTTTCATCCTTAAATTCCAGAGGTTCTATCAGGGGCATATTTCCGTAATGATCCAGCCCATAGGTATAATAAATATAATCAAACTCCTCATCATTAACCTTCAGTTCCTCACCCATAACCACAAAACGCTCAAGTATTCTTTTATAATCATACTTTTTTGCGGTAGTATCCACCAGATTTTTCAGCAGACTTTCCGATTTTGAAGATGCCCTTGAAAAAGTACCCAGATCCGTCTTTATCCTTTCACTTATTTTTTTCCAGGCCTGAAAAGACAATTCATAAGTTTCCGGTTTTCTCCAATAAAAATGAGCATCCCGGCAAAACAATTTTTCAAATTTAAGCTTATCTGCTTTCGATAAGGGATTTACAAGAAAATATCTATATAGTTTTTCCGCAGTCAGAGGATTCACTTCCTTTAAAATCCCTCTCATAAGCTGCATTCTGTCACTATCATCGTCAAGTGTAAAATCCCTTACATCTAATTCCATTATTATATTTTCAACTGCTATATCACAGGCAAGATCCCAATACTCTTCGTCAATATCCTTTCTTTCTCCCACATAATAATGCCTGAAAATACAATGCAATAATGAATGCAAAAACATTCTTGTTACGGAATTTTCATCAGACAAATAACAATTTAATACATAACCGCTATCATAAAAGAAATTTTCACCATCTGTTGCCACATTATGAAGATTCAATTTATCCTTACAATTAAAACGGCTTATGGCAACATCCATAAATCTCATATTGATTATAACCGTATCCGCCGCAAGTCTCACCAGTTCAGCTGCCTTTTTCCGTATAAGCTCTTCTTTCTTCTCTTCGTTAATTTTCTTATCACCGAATACCATATTTCCCTTTCATATATTACCTGTAAACAGCAGAAGCAGATGCCCTTAACATCTGCTTCCCATCATCCTAGTATAAATCATCACTTCACTTCAAAAGGATCCCCTCACCCTTAGAAGTTAATGAATCATAAATCCGCCATTCCCAATATTATTACGATACACCTGCAGTTGTATAATAATAACTGAAAACGCGAACACTCTCATACTTAAACAAAATCCGTTATTGTATAACGGCACTCACAAAACCCTCATATGCTTTCTTAAGCATATCCTCTATCTCCTCTGTCTGCATATTTACCCTTTTGCTGGTAACAAGCGTTGCCACCCCATGTGTAAACATCCAAACCATGCGAAATACCTCCTTCTTCTTATCCGGACTTAACTTCTCGGTTTTAGGGAGTTTTTCAAGTAATTCTTTGCAATCTCCCTGTTGAAGAAACTCATGAAGGTCCTCGGTTTCGTATTCTTCAATATCAGCGATCAATTTAAATAAATGTTTTTCCTTACAAGCCATATCAATATATGCCATTCCCATAGACAAATATACCGGCTTCCCCTTTTCACGGCTGCTTAACATATAATCGGAAAACATTTCCGCACTTTTATAGAACAACTCCTCTTTCAACATCTCCATATTTTCGTATGCACGAAATATCGGTTGAGTAGAGCTGCCTAATTTTTGAGCAAGCTTACGTGCGGTAACATTCTCAAACCCATTTTCCCTGGTCATTTCAAAAGCAGCCTCTAGTACCATGACCCTGGATACTTTCTCTTTTGGAGGCATCTGATTTCCCCTTCTTAACTACTGTACCGGTTCCCTAAGCCGATACATACTCCCTGTTCCCCCGTTATGCATTCTATTGATATGTATCACGGTTATGCATCCTTGTTATATAACGATGTTATTGTACTATAATCACAAAAGGCCTGTCAAGATATTAATTCCAATTTTTATATTTTCCTTACGATTGTAATTATTTTGTTTAAATGTTATTATGTAAATTAGTGTGAGAGGAGAGAAATCATATTATTTTACATTTTTATGATTCATACGTTTACATTGATATTATATACGACAAATAAGGAGTCAATATGGACAATACAGAAATGCGCACTTTATACAAACTGATAATTTTGTATATGCTGTCAAAGGTCGATTACTCATTGACCAGAACTCAATTATTCGGTTTTATTCTTGATAAGGAATACACGGATTTCTTCACATTACAGGATGTAATGTCAGAACTTATCGACAACAAACTCATTGAAAGCAAATCTGCCAGAAACGCTTCTCATCTGCTGATCACAGAAAAAGGACGTGAGACTTTTGATCTGCTGAAAAATGATATTAACGAATCTATCCGCGGAGAAATAGATACCTATTTGGAAGATAATGATGTTCAGTTAAGAAATGAAGTGTCCATCTCTGCGGACTATTATAAAACCACCTTCGGAGAATATGTTGCAGAGCTTAGTGCCCGTGAAAGGAATATTGATCTGTTGACCATTAAAATCACTATGCCGACAGAGGAGGCTGCCAACGAAATATGCAACAATTGGCAAAAAAGAAATCAGGATGTATATGCCTATCTTATAGAAAATCTGCTCTGATCCTATATCCAACGACCACATAATATATTTATAAATTATCCTTTAACTTCTTCATATGCTCACGTATCCGAACCTCATATCCGTTTCCCGATGGGTTATAGAATTCCCTTCCGTTCAGTTCATACGGTAGATATTGCTGATGCACATAATTATTTGGATAATCATGCGCATACAGATACCCTTCACCATGTCCAAGCTTGGAAGCTCCTTTATAATGAGCATCCTGAAGATGAACCGGTACAGTCACATTAGGTGTATCTCTAACAGCCTGCATAGCCTGTTCTATTGCCACAACACTTGCATTACTTTTAGGTGCGGTAGCAATATATAATACTGCCTGCGACAGTATTATCTGTGCTTCCGGCATCCCAACCCTTTCAACCGCCTGAGCCGCCGCCGTAGCAACTACAAGGGCCTGCGGGTCTGCATTACCCACATCCTCAGATGCACATATCATCATTCTTCTCGCAATAAAAGTAACACTTTCTCCTGCATTCAACATCCTTGCAAGATAAAATACTGCCGCATCCGGGTCGGAACCTCTCATGGATTTAATAAATGCCGATATCGTATCATAATGATTATCACCGTTTTTATCATATTTAACCACTCTTTTCTGTATACACTCACGTGCTACTTCCAGAGTATAATGTATCTTACCATCTGTTTCTCTGCCGGTTGTAAGTATTCCGAGTTCTACAGCATTAAGCGCAGTCCTTGCATCGCCATCTGCCATATTTGCAAGAAAATCCGCAGCGTCCTCATCAATAACCGCATCATAACTCCCCATTCCTTTGACCTTATCATATACCGCCCGGTTTATAAGTTCTTTAATATCTTCCTGCGACAAAGGTTTAAGTTCAAATATTACCGAACGAGAGATCAAAGCTCCGTTAACCTCAAAATACGGATTTTCCGTAGTGGCACCAATAAGAATAACTGTCCCATCTTCCACATAAGGGAGAAGATAGTCCTGCTGCCCTTTATTAAAACGATGTATTTCATCTATAAACAATATAGTCTTTTTATTATACATTCCCAGAGAATCTTTTGCCCCGGCAATTACCTCTTCCATATCCTTTTTTCCGGATATCGTTGCATTCAATTGTACAAATTCCGCGCTCGTTGTATTGGCTATCACTCTCGCTATTGTAGTCTTCCCCGTACCCGGTGGCCCGTAAAAAATTATAGAGCTTAACTTATCTGCTTTAATAGCACGATATAACAGCTTGTCTTTTCCTATTATATGTCGTTGCCCTACCACCTCATCCAGCATCACAGGTCGTAAACGTGCCGCAAGGGGTGACTCTTTATCTTTATTCATTTCACTCATATACGAAAAAAGATCCATAACCCGGAATTTATCTCCTTATCCCCTTAAAATGTATCCTTAAGAGAACGTATTACCAATTGCTGTTCCAACTCATAACCATTTTGTATTTCAGGGGCTCCATACTGCAAATAACGTATATCTGATTTCTTTAGTCTGACTGCCTTTTCACGCTTACTTGTGAGGTGAAAGAAATTATCCGAAAAAATAGCATCTGCCTGCTTAAGGTCCAATTCTACAAAAGCCGCAAAACCACCTGACATCATTCTTATCACATACTCATCAACAAGTTCTATTACCGAATAGGAAATGGACGAAAGATCAAGCATCAGACGTTTATAGGGTACAAAGACTTCAGTCTCTGTAGAAACCACATTTCCATCCTCATCAATAAAAACAGCTTCCATAAATACCCTGTTTTCAAGCCCTTCTATAAACGGTGTGTAATTCATTTCACATACCTTCACAGCTTCAAAGGGTTTAATTTCCACTTCGTATTCCACTTCATGCAAAAGCCTGAATTCAAAAGTCTGAAGACTTACTCTGACACGTCTTATTTCTATATCCCTGGTTTCATTCTGTACATATACAGATACCGTATTACCTTCACGATATATAGAACCGGCAACCGAAGCATAAAAACCTTTAGCCATATATTGAAGTGCCTTAAATCTTCCATAGTAATCAATACTCGAACAGGATGCTACCGGCCAGCTGTCATTAAGCTGCCAAAACAAGGAACCCATACACCTTCCTCTGTTTCTCCTCATATGTTCAACCGCTTTTTTTACCGCAAGCCCCTGCACTATCTGTGTAATATATAAAAGGCTCTCAAAATCTTTAGGATACAAAAACTCACGGGATATATACTGCATAATCCTGCCACCGGCGTTTTCTTCTTTGACATGACTTTCCATAACCTCGGAAAACAAATTTCTATCACTTTCCTTTGTATATGATTTAACAGTCTTTATCGACGGATATGACAAGCATCCATACTCCGAGCAAAATCTCATTTTATGATCGTAATAATTATCAATAGGTTCTCCGTTTTTCCATACTCCCCAATAATGACTATCCCCATAATCTTCATTAGCAGGATTCGAAAAATTCCCGCCTGATGAAGGAGTTGAAGGCCAATAAAATACAGAAGGCGCATATTTCTCCATAATATCCGGGATCAATTCTTCAAATATGCTTCTGTAATCATCCTTAAGTGTTCCGGAATGATCCCCAAAGTTTTCATCATAAACCCAGTCCGACTCAATCCCACTGTTACCGCATATTAGCCCCAGGCTCGCATGACTCCGAATTCTCTTAATATTATCTATGATCTCGCTTTCTATATTTTTTCGAAATTCTTCATTTAGTTCATATATATTGTCCGCAAACATCAGATCCTGCCATACTATTATTCCGTATTCATCACACAGATCATAAAAAGTATCCGAAGGATAATAGCCTCCTCCCCAGACACGTATCATATTAAAATTACTTCTTACACAGGCTTTAAGCAAATAATCTATCTTCTCTTTTGTAATAAAAGAATATATCGAATCCTCCGGAACATAATCGGCACCCATCGCAAAAATCTTAACACCGTTAACCTTCAGGCAAAACTCCGAGCCCCACTCATCGGTTTCGCGGCTTATGGATATGGTCCTTAGTCCGATCCTATAAGTTTTACTATCCCACTGGTTTCCATTCATATCCAGTGCATATACACTGACAGTATATAAAGGATGTTCACCAAAGCCGTTAGGCCACCATATCTTGGGACTTTCAACCTCCATACTCATGGTACAATGTCCGTCTATCATGGTTTCGGTTATAGCTGATATCCTTCCTTCCGGACTTATAAGCTCTGCCTGTATTATAAAAGGTTCATTAACAAACATTTCAGCATTTACATTGATTTCCAGAGTAACACTTTTTTTCTCATGATGCTGTATTATTTCTATTTCATCAAGTTTTATATAGCTGCATCCTACAAGATCTATACTTCTCCAGATTCCACAATCCGGTAATTGTGCCGCATGACTCCAGCCCAGCATAGAGTGTGACTTTCTGAGCCTCTGGTTTCCTTCTATACATCCATTTGGTGTGAAATGTACGGATTTATTCAATCCCGGCCTGATATTCTCTATATATTCCAGGGGAGAATCAATTTCAATGGTAATTCTGTTTCCCACAGGACGAAGATATCCTGTTATATTAAAATAATATGTCCTGTGCATATTTTCAGTACGTCCTATAGGCATCTCATTTATATATATCTTAGCCAGGGTATCGATACCTTTACAGCATAAATAAATCCGTTCCTGAGACATTAATTCCGGCATCACTTCAAATTCCCGGGTGAAATAAAAATCACTCCTGAAAATTTCCTTCGCAGAATACTCATTTAGTCCATAGAACGGATCCTGAAGCCTGTGTTGCATCAATAAAGCAGATAAAACAGAGCCCGGAACCTTTCCCTCCACATATGCTTCCGAACCCTTCTCATTAATTAACCATGTACCATTAAGTGTTTGATAAATCATCCCTATATATCCCCTTATATATTACATCCCCTGCATTATTAAAATGCTGTCAACAGATATGAATAATGAAAACGCACTTTGACTCATACGGTCAATTCCCCTAGTGTGTCATTTTCCCTCTAAAATAAATATAATTGAAGAAAAGATTTTTTTCAACTACTACATCTGCTACCTAATCCCACCAAAACATCAACTACTATGGTCACGACCAAATATATGCCAAAATACATAAAATATCTCCGATCATTTTCGGCCATAAGATAGTAAAAAGGAGGAAAGATCACTTGAAGACTTCTAAATTCTTTTACATAAACAAATACCGGACATACCACCAGCATCACTATCATTATAACCGGTATAAAAGCACCAAGACTCCTCAATCCGGGGAAAATTTTTCTGATAATACTGCAAAAGCAACAACAGGATATAACATACATCAGCATAAGTATCACTTCACCAAATACATTTTCTGTCTGTCCGTACAATAAAAAAACAAAAAAAACTACAATTGACGCATCAACTAAAGCCGTCAGTATGTAAATATGTTCAAAAACCCATTTATTGCCTACAGGTATCCGGTCAATTATCCCTTTTTCACGATCCTCGGTATAAAACATGGTTGACGAAAACCCGCACAGTAATACCATCATCAATAAGAGTCCTTTTACAGGCGCAAAAAGATACTGCGTTTCTTCTTTTTCCTCAACATTAGCAGCGGTATTTTCCCTATATTTAAATAAAGAATTATTTTTTTGATAAATTCTATAATATTTCTCAAGAATCTCTTCCCTGTCTTCCTTAGTTTTTAAATATATATAATCTTTAAATAACGAATATGAAAGTTCCGAATACATTGCTCCAAATAATTGCAATCGGGCCAGTTTCAATAAAACGGTATCTTCATTCTCGATCACAGTAACAACTTTTCCTTTATCACCTTTTAAAGCATTTTTTGAAAGATCATTCTCCCTTGCTTTTTCTTCCACTATATGGTTTGTATAATCGGCTATGCCTTTTTCAAACTCCCCGGAAAAAATCCATACCGCGTCCACCTTATTATCATTTAATTCCTTTAAAGCATCATCTTTATTATTGTATCCCACATACAAAAAGACAGAATCCTTCGCCATAAGCTTTGGTATTATATCACTCTTTCCCTCACAAACCAATGCAATCCTGGCTATTCCGCTTTCATTATTTGAAACAACAAAAAGTAACAATACAACCATCGGGATCAGAAGCAGCATAATTATAAAACCGGGTTTTCTTAATAATCTCTTATTAAATATACGAAACAGTTTTATATAATCAGTTTTCATTCCTTATCCTCCTACTCATAACACAAACCGAGGCAACAATGAAAACCAACGAATATAAGAGCATTCCCACAAATCGGCCGGACCCATTATTCAAAAGAATTATATCCGCCAGATAGCCATAGGCCAACCCACACGGCTGATAGCCTGCAATCCTTCTTACAACTTCGGGAAAGAAAGAAATCGGATAAAGACAGCCTCCCATATAAGAAAAGAATACGGCAAAAACAAATTGCAGAAATATTCCAAAAATATAATTATCCGCCACCAGAAACAAGAGATATTGAGCTGCCGAAAACATTATTATTAAAGGTATAAAACCCCTAATAAAATAACTGTAATCCTCAAGAAACCACCTTTCCCATTCATATATTGAAATACCGGATCCGTAAACACCAAGCACTATCATAACGATCATAGGCATAAGGCAAAAAAACATAGCACATAAATATGCAATATATTCCGCCATCACCTGAAAGATTATACTTAATCCCCCGGAAGCCAACACAGAATTAAGAGCAACACTTCGTCTTACATATATTGATGTATATGCGATCCCAAACATGGCAATCATAAAGATCATAAATCCGCACATAAAACCGGCGTTGGCCGAAAGCTTAGCCTTGTTTTTTACAATAACAACCGGTTCATACAATTCATCCCTATGAAGCACCAGGTTTACATAATATTTATTTATATCATTTATCTCTTTCCAAACATCTTCGTATCCTCCCAGGCTTTTAAGATATGCCTCCACACCATATATTGAACTCTGGGTTTCATTTAGATATTTCGAAATACTATCCGCAAAATCTCTTACCAACAGAGACACTATATTATCCACAGCTTTGGAAGTTACCAAAATAACAGGCTTATTTTCTCCGGTCTTGATCGATGCCGCAAAACCTTCCGGAATAATAGCATAACCCGATATTTCCCCATTACCGGTTTGTATTTTTGCTTCTTCTTCACTCATCTCTACCAATTTTAGAGCAAACCTTGAAGAATCAAAATATCTAACAGCCGATAACCCTGCCGCTAAATACTTATCATCAGTTTCTCCAACAATACCTATAATAACAGGCTCATCTTCTTTAGGCTTATCATTATTTCGATACCCAAAACAAAGCAATAATAATATACAGCCCGTAAATATAAGGGCTGTAATCAATACTACCGGAAATACCTTAAACGCTCTTTTCAATTGTAACCAAAAAAATACATATAAGCTTCTCATTTTTCATCATTAAAATCTGCTGACCAGTTTATCCACATCGCCATCAAACATATATTCCGTTATTCCACCATCTTTTAATATGAAACAGTTATCACATAATCTTATTTCTTCCTCATCATGAGTCGCAAGAAAAATGGTTCCTCCGATTCTTTTATATGCCTCAAGATACCCTGCTATCCTCCTTTTACAAATAAGATCAAGCGCTGCAGACGGTTCGTCCAGAAGCAGGATCTTGGGATGATTAGCCACCGCACAGCCTATCATCAGCCTCTTCTTCATGCCACCGGACATTTTTTTTACGGGAACATTAATAAATTCATTAATTCCCAATAATTCCAAAGACCCATTTTTTAACTCTTTTTCAAGCTTTTTTTTCTCATAAAAAATAAGCAGATTATCCCTGGCACTTAATTCCTCAATAAGGGGGGTACCTTGAGGAACGTAACCCACCAAAGAAGTACGTAATCTCTTATCTTTAAAAATATCTCTGTCTTCATACATAAATCTGCCGGACGTAGCTCTTCTTGTACCGGAGAGAATAGCAAGGAGAGTGGATTTCCCACATCCGTTACCGCCCAATACACCTACGCAGGATCCACTCTCCGTAACCATCGATACGTCCTTAAGCACATTTCTCTTCCCGTAATTTTTTGAAATATGTTCAAGTTTGATTTTCATAACTTTATACTGCCCGGATCAAAAAAACACATCAATATAATCAATATAATCCACTGCCTTTTCCAAATAATTTATTCTATTGGATACGCTTTCCGGTACCCCTGCACTTTCAAGATTATTTTTTATTTTTCCAAAATCCGCATCCTTAAAATATTCCTTAAAATCACTCAACGATTCAATTCTGTACGTATCCTCAGGAACACTTATCCTGGAGCCGCCTGTTTTACTATACCTGTAATCTATATTTACAGGTTCGGTTACACCATCGCTTAGACTGACTTTGGTTTTATAAGAAGCATTACCAACCGATTCAACGCTAACGATCGCTTTATAATCATCCGGCAAAAAATTATCATCTCCTATATTTAATGCCTTTGTCATCTGTGAAATATCAAAAGTTATCTGACCGTTTAATTTCTGATTTGCAAACGCCTTATAGTCAAAAGAGTCCAAGGTAAAATCCAGGATTGAAACATTCCCGATACTCAAATCGAAATCACCATTATACTTTGAACCTGCCTTTTTACCGTTTCCTCTTAATGCAACTATTTCATCCTCTCCGTTTATTATAACAAATTGCATGCCAAAGGTACGTCCATTTATGGTTCTGCCGATTCTTATATTCATATCCGAGTCCGGCCCCACAATTTCCCTTGCTATTATATTTCCTCTGGTATCGACGAAAACATTCATCTTAGAACCGGCGCTTTCCGTTAATATCTCTTCTAAAACATCAAGACTGTCAAGGAAATCTCTCCATTCTTCCTCACCGTTTAATCCTTCATTTTTCTTATATTCAACATATATATCCTTAACATCTTTATCATTGGTCAGAGCGGTTATTATATCATCCGCCAATGCCTTAGTTGTCTTATAATCCATATCCACTGTGAGACAATAACATTTTTGATCGACTCCGCCAATTTCAAGTTTTTGTTTTTTTGACAGCTTAACATCCTCCATATTATCAATAACAATATCAGAATATCTGTCCAAAAGCCGACTCACTTTATATGCTTCGGGAAGATATTTCACATTTATATGACGCCCGTTTACGAACAATGGATCTATTATCTCATTTTCTGTATAATCATCCGCCTTATTTAAGATTCCGTTTACCAAAGCTTTATCTATCCCGACATATTTATCGTTTAATTCCGGAACTCTTATATACTCATAACCTGTAATCAGATCGGTTATGGTATTAAAAGTAAGTATGGTAGTATCTCCCAATACTACAGAAGTATTACGACTGTACTTATCATCATATACCGTGGATTTACCGGAAACACTTATTCTGCTTAACCAGTTAAGGTTTCCTTCCCCGGCGCCATTAAGATCAAGCGCATCAGAAATATCTTCAAGAAAACTCTGAGACATATCAATGGTCATGGATTCCTCATTACCTATGCTACCGTCACCCGGAACAATCATGCTCCCCACATCATACCAATTACTGACCAATTTAATAGCCTTGGCCGAATTCTTTTTTTCTATATATTTATAATAATCCGAAGGTTTATAAAATGTCCTTTTAAAAGTATTGCTATTGCAAAAACAAATCAATACAACCAGCGCGGCAACAGAAAGAATACCTATTACGATATTTTTTTTCTTCTTTTTTTCCTCCTCTTCATCAACTTCGAAATATTCGTCATAAGAAATAACCGTGTCGGTGTCAGTATTGATATCAGTGTCGGTATCAGTGTTGATATCAGTTTTGGTATCTTTCTCACCATCGGTATCAATTATGGAGGGGGCCTCTGCAGCTTTAACTATTTCCTCCCCGGAAGTTTTATCCAAGCTTTCTTCTGTGATATCTCCTTCTGCTTCCTCCTTAACGATCTCACTATTAACCCCCAGCGACTCATCCTTTGTATCCACTGTTATATCCTCTATTCTTGTTCCACATTTATGACAAAACAAGGAATCCTTTCTTAATTTTGCTCCACAATTACTGCATACCATAATCCTAATCCCTCCTTTTGTCTGCCTAATCTGCTATCATATCAAAGACATCTTCTTCATTTCCGTTTGAAAGCTCGTCTTTTTCATTATCAATGTTTTCACTTATGTTGTTTTCCACGACCTTTATATCTTCAATAACCTTCTCTGTATACTCTTCTCTTTCCACTCTTGTACCACATTTTATACAGTAATCCGAATCCGGCGTAACTTCGGCACCACACACTTTGCAGGCAGTAATACCTTCCAGCTTCTTAATCTCCGAATAGTATTCTTCTATAATTGATTCATTATCCTTAACTTTTAATACTGCCCGAAGCAGATCCTTCTCATCATCTTTGGCAATTGCTAATTTCTGTTGCAGCTCTTCAACCGAAATATTATTATAGTCACGACACAAAACCGCCCTGCCAAGCACTCTAAGATTTTCATTTAATTCTTTTTCCACATCGTGTATTTTACCTTTTACGGTTACCGTCTGCGCCGCAGTCCTTATTTTAACCACTGCGGTATTACCGGTTTCGGTAACCTTATCTTTAAAATCCTCCCAAGAAACCATACCATTCCCTCCGTATCTGGTACACTGTTCAGTCTAAATATTTGGTAAATTACCATAGTTTATTTATATAATCAGACAATTTAAGCATAACATTTGAAGCCTTATGTGTCAATAAAACACTCTGACTGTTCTATTCCTCAATATGCTCCAATCCCTGACTTAATATACTTATAATATGCCCATCCGATAAAGAATAATAAATAGTCTTTCCTTCTCTTCGATTCTTTACAAGCTTAGCCTGTTTTAAAACCCGTAACTGATGCGAGATTGCCGATTGGGTCATATCCAGGGCTTCCCCGATCTCACTCACACACATTTCCCCATACAGCAAACTACAAAGGATACGGATCCTTGTACAATCAGCGAAAATCTTAAAGAAATCGGCAAGATCATATAATTCTTCCTCCGGAGGCATATCTGCCAGCATTTTCACCAAATCCTGCGAAGAATGGATTCTATTACAATCACACATCCTATCGCTATCCATTCCGTTCTTGTCCTTATTTTCATTAAATATCTCCTCTTTATTTCCCTCCGTTTTAGTGATATCCGTCATTTATCCTTCTTCCTTTCAATAAAGATAAAACTCTTTACATTACTTCAAATCTTTCCTCAATCCCTTAGGATAATGATTTTTTATTATATTACCTACTATCTTTCCCCATCCTAAGCTTAATCCCTCGCAACATAAGAGGCAAAATCCGGACATTGAAGAATCTCTTTCTTTACCCTCCCACAATATAGTCAAACCCGAAATATATGCCTTTGCTTCTTCCACCGATATATCAACAGATACTTTAACCTCACTCTTCTTTAGAGTTTGTGCCAGGGCCTGCGAAGGTTCAAATCTGTCTTTCTTATAAATTCCGAGATGAAGCCCCGGACGCATTACCTTATATCCTTCCAATTTTGGAGTTCCCGGCGGAATTAAATAAAGATTATCACCAAAAAAAATAAGCTTGCCTTTAAAGTGCGGTTCCCTCAAAACATCTTTGTAAAACTTTTTGAACATTTCCAAACGGGCTTTTACATCCTTATTTAAATGTTTATAAGATTTTTCCCCAAGTCTGCCCTCTATCACGGACTCTACATTTATTCCCTCCGCCTCATCATTTATACTATAACCTATCATTTCGTTACCTTGCCTTTTAAACTTAGCACAAAAATGTCCTTCTCCTTTTATCCTGTGAGGAAACAATTTCTGTTGAGAAATAAGCTCATAATCCGGATGAGCCTTTAGAAAACGGTCAGCACAATCCTCATCCTCTTCCTTGGAAAATGTACAGGTTGAATATATAAGAATCCCTCCCGGTCTTAACATTTTAGAGGCCGACTCCAATATATCATCCTGTCTTTTTGCGCACATATATACATTATCAATACTCCATTCCTTTATAGCCGATTCATTCTTTCGAAACATTCCCTCTCCGGAGCATGGCGCATCCACCAGTACACGATCAAAATAATCCGTAAACATACCTACCAGTTTATCCGGCTTTTCACTTAGAACAATCGCATTTCTGATACCCATTCTCTCTATATTTTCAGATAATATCGCAGCCCTTGAGTTAACAGGTTCATTACATATGATAAGACCTTCTCCTTTTAAGTAAGCTGCTATCTGTGTTGTTTTCCCCCCCGGAGCCGCGCAGAGATCAAGAATATTCATATCTTTATTTATTTCCATCATTGTAACCGGCAACATCGCACTCGGTTCCTGAATATAATACGCTCCCGCCTCATGAAAAGGATGTTTTCCGGGAGTTCCCCCATAATAAAAACCCAGAGATTCCCAGGGCACCTCCCCTCCAAGCAAAAATATATCCTTATATTTATCAATTAACGCAAGAAGCTGCGCTCTATCCGCTTTTAGCGGATTAAAACGCAGCGCCTTATATGAATCTGATATAAAACTATTTAAATAGTCCTCATATTCATCCTTAAGAAGTTCCTTCATTCTTAATTCATATTCTTTAGGAAATAAATCTTTCATTCCTACTTCCCTGCTCCCCATATAAGCCTATACCAATGTTCCAATTCCTCCTCTGTAAGGAAGCCGTTAGAAGTTCCCATATATCCTATCTTATATGAAGCAAACAACAATGCATTTTTAATCGCGTGAACCGCATCTCCCGTTGTAACATAGCAATGCAGGAAACACGAAAACAATGAGTTACCGGCTCCGGAGGTATTAACTATTTCATTTGTCTTCACAGGATTATAATGAGCTAACAAATCATCCGCTCTTGAAAATATTGTAAGTCCATGGGCTCCCTGTCCCAAAACTATTATTTTTGCATCATATGAATCAGCGAGTTTTCTTACAAATTCATCCGCTCTTCCCACAATATTATCATCCGAAACATAGATAATATCCGCCATACGGAAATAATCCTCGTTATACTGCATTTTCTCTTCTGTGAAACCTCTGAAATTTATCGCCAAAAGCTTACCTGCTTCCTTTGCAGCCTGTGCAAGAGGACGACAGAAATTTGCATTCGCCAGAATAACACAATCCACATCCTGAATTCTTTCTTCAAATAATTCAAGATTAAACTCAACATCACGCATATCCTTGATATCTTCAAATATCTGCTGCTGCCTGTCATTATCATATAAAATAACTGCTGTGGGAGTTGCATCCAAAACCGGCAAAACATAATCCTGTTCTCCCATAAACTCATCATCCCAGAAAAAGCTCTTCATGTCATGCTTTCCCACCATTGAAAAGAATTCAACTTCATCACCCAAAGCACGAAGTGCAACTCTCTCATTATATGCATCTCCACCTACATTGGTAAATATTGTATCAGACTTATTCACCACCGGTCTGTAATCTACCGGTATGTTTTCCACTTTGACTATCGTTTCAACCTGAACTATACCCGCAACCGCAAATTTAGCCATACATAACCCCTTTCAATGAACATACTATACAATTTTCCAATAACAAATGCTACTTCAAACAGTTTTAATTATATCAAAATACAAGTGGCCTGTATATATGAACATCTTCATCCTCTGATTCTTCAATTGTCGGACTACTGGCCATGTTTTCAGGAAGAAAATCCGGAAGTACCGGAGCAGGTCCCATACTTTCCAACTCTTTAACTCTTTCTCTCTCTTCCGATTCCTTATTTGTATTAAGAACTATCTTTTCTCCCAGGGAATCAACATCAATTTCATCCCCTCGGATTTTTTCCTGTTTATCTTTAATATCCTTTTCATCCTCAGGTTCCTTTGATTCCTTTGATACTTCCAAAAAATCTTCCCCGGATTCATTATCCTCATCATTTTTGGAATCCGCCAACAAAGAGGAAGGTTCCTTCGATTCTTCTGCCGCTTCTTCCACTTCTTCATCTTCCGCAACAAATATCTGAATATTCTCGCTGCTGTCAGAAGGTATACCTCTGCCTCCCCTTTCATCAGCTCCATATGAAAAATCACCCAGCCTTGATTTTTCATAAACCTTTATATCTTCTTCGGATAATACCTTTTCTTCAGATACCTTTACAGAATAAAGCGCAGAATCAGGCTCTACGGTATTTCTGTACGACATATAACCGGTTTCATACATATCTACCGATATTACAACTTCATTTTCCTCTTTATTTCCTTCACCAGTTACAAAACTCAGGATATTTTCACTCTCGGCATCCTTATCAGCCTCTTCTTCCTTCAAAACACCGGAATCCTTACGATCTCCTTTAATTTCGGCAGTTTTCTCTTCGCTCCCTGCTTCACTATCCTCCGCCATAGTACTAATTAACGTTTCATTATCTGCCGCTTCCGTATCTGCCGTCTCTATAGGGTTTTCTATAATATTATCTTCTTCTTTATTGACTTCTTCCCCTTCTGATGTCCCCTCAGAGCTTTCTATAATATCCTCTTCCTTATTAACCTCTTCTGTTTCTGCCGTCTTCTCAGGACTGTTAATAATATTTTCTTCCTCTTTATAGACTTTTCCTTTGTCTGCCGTCTCTTCAGAACTTTCTATAACATCCTCTTCCTCTTTATGAACCTCTTCCGTTTCTGCCGTCTCTTCAGAACTTTCTATAACATCCTCTTCCTCTTTATGAACCTCTTCCGTTTCTATCGTCTCTTCAGAACTTTCTATAACATCCTCTTCCTCTTTATCGATCTCTCCCGTATCAGCCGCTTCATTAAGAATCTCTTTGATCATCATTTCCTCTTCATCGGCTCTTAAGATATTATCTTCCTCTTTGATGTTTTCTTCATCATCTCCCGCTGCCTTATCGGGTTCTTGTGCATAAGCAGATTTCTTTCCTCTTGCCAGTCTTTCTTCAAAACTGAGTTCAATCTTCGGTTCGGGACTTTGAACCGGAAATATGGTAAATGGTTCATCACGCATAATATCCATAACCGTTTCATCACGCTCCGACACTAAATCTTCCACCAAAATATCGGTCTTTTCAATATCCTGCCTGTAGAAGTGGTCCCGCATCATATCAAGGTATTTAATAAACTCCTCATTCATCTCATCCAGATTGGGAGTACCTTCTCTGAATTTATCCTTAACAAACCCATCAGACATCCAGCTTATCATTTTTATGACCTTATGCACATCCACAGGCCGATTAAACTTAGACATATCAACCCTTGAATACAGATCTTCAAACATGTCATCCACAGTATTACCGGATTCCTCAATAACCTCAAGGGCATCCGGATGAGTTTCATATTTAACACTGTTTATAAATTGCAGCATATAAGGATAATTTTTCATGATACGAAGCTTTGCGATTTCGATCATTCTTTGAATAACAAAAAAATCAGTTTCATTTTTATCAACTATCTGGGTAAATTCGATCATCATATATTTAAGACTGTAATCATATATGAACTCATAAACTCCCTGTTTACTGATAAAATAATGAAACAAAAGTCCCTTACTGATACCTGCGGCTTTCACAATAACATCAGTACTGGACTTTCTGTATCCATTTTCGGAGAACACCATTAAAGCGGCATTTATAATAGCGTCCTGTTTCTGTTTTTTTACATCAAAAAATTTCGGATTCATCCCATACAATACCTTTCTTAATTTTTGACTATAAAAGTCAACCCCATAATTAAGTTAGCACAATATATCGAATTATGCAACCCGTTTATTTTTTTCAGTCAAAATATTTTAATATATTTTCCTTAATACAATATACTTCTGTCTTCATTTGTCAATTGCTGGAGCGGATCAAAAAAACCTTCGGGAATATTCATTTGATCAGGACAATTTACCACATACTTTTCTTCAAATACATATCTTCTCATAGGTTTATCAAAATAGAAACCCTGGATAAGCCGAATATTCATATCATCCAACACACGAAGCTGCTCCTCCGTTTCTATTCCCTCAACACATATTTTAACCTCCAACGCTTCCGCCAACTCTCCCACCATTCTTACAAAGGCCTGAGCATATTGATCTACCGCCAGATCCTTAACAAAACTCTGGTCAACCTTTATAACATCCAAAGGGATTTCTCTTATGTGGCTTAATGACGAATACCCCGTGCCAAAATCATCCAAAGCTATACGGACCCCAAGTTTTTTTATACTGCTCAAAATCCGTTTCATACGCTCCATATCATTGATCGCAAGACTTTCGGTTACCTCAAGTGTGAGATTTCTGGGATTTATACCTGTTTCCTTAATTATGTTTTCAATTGTTTCCACAACATCATTCTGCAAAAGCTGAACAACCGACAGATTAACATTAACTTTATAGTACGGATGCCCGCTTTCATTCCAATGCTTACATGCCAGACAGGCTTCTCTTAATACATAATTACCGATGGGATTAATAAGTCCCAAATATTCTGCAAGAGGAATAAAATCCCCGGGTGAAACAAAACCCAACTCCGAACTGTTCCATCTTATCAGCGCTTCGGCACCTGTACATATTCCTCCACCCTGAGTATCAATAATAGGCTGATAATAAACCTCAAATTCCTTATAGTCAGATGTAGTAGCCTCACGCATGCTTTTTTCCATATCAAGACGTTTATTTGAATCTGAGTCCCTGCTGTCACTATAATAAGCAGTCCGGTTCTTACCCCCGCGTTTTGCCTCATACATGGCAATATCAGCTTTTTTTATTACATCCTGAACGGTATCACCCTCATCCGGAAATGTAACTATACCCATACTGGTGGTACAATAATAATCTGCTCCCTTTAAAAACCAGGGCTTATTAAATACAACCCTGATCTCCTCTATAATCGCATCAAATTTACCCATACTTGTATGAGGGATGATTATAATAAATTCATCGCCTCCCATCCGGTAACAACTGTTCTCGACGCCATCTATTCTGGACAGGCAATGGGAAATTGCTTTTAATAAAACATCCCCATACTGATGTCCCAATCCATCATTTATGTGTTTAAAATCATCCAGATCAAGATACAATAATGCACCCTTACTGTTTGATTGTTTTGCCCCATCAATAAACTTTGCAAGATCTCTCTCACAACTCATACGATTATATAAACCGGTCAGGAAATCATTATTGGCCTGCTGTTCTATCTTTTGCTGATAAAGCTTTTTATCTGTAATATCAAAAATCGAACATAATAATACTCTTCGTCCATCTACCCACCTTATATAAGTATTGTTAAGATCATACCACCTTCTCCTGTCAGCATACTCTACCTCACTGCTGACAGAGCGGTTACTGTTTTCGGCTTTTTTCTCAAACAAACGCTCTATCATTCCGTTTTCCAGCTCATCCTTAAAAGAATTTCTGAATAATCTGTTTGCAAACAATATCTGTCCGGACTCAATATCTCTTACATATATTGCGGTTCCCACATTATCAAGAATCGATTCCAGTGATTTATAGGAACTTGCAAGTGAATTCTTCTGAACCCTTTTTTCAAGAATGCTCTGTATTATCCTGCCGGCATCTCCGAAAAACTTGATCTCCTCACTATTCCACATACGTCCCGGTGCATCATCGGCAAAAACAACATACATGGCAACCTGACGATTAGGCTTGCTGGTAAACACAGGTATTATCACACAGGATGTAATTCCCAGCGAAGAAAACCATTCTCTTGTCTCTTTTTCAAGGACAGTCTTATAAGAGATCACCATAGGTTTATCTCCGGCAATCTTAATATGTTTAATTACATCATCCACCTTCACTATACCATGAAGCGAATCCCTGCCCTCTTTTAAATACTCACCCAAAAGATCGATACCGGTACCATTAATATTTATTCGAAGAACATACGCATGTGCAATATCGGAAAAACGTCCCACATAAGTTACCATCTGAGAGCATATCTCCTCAAAGGACTCATCACTGTCAAGAAGAGAAACTATATCCGTCATAAACTCCGATTTTCTAAGATCATGCATCATCTGAAGTTCGGCAGATTTACTCTTAACCGACTCCGCCAGCGCATCCGCTCTTGAATAAGTGGTTTTATACACTTTTGTTGAAATAAGGCGCAAAAAATCAAGAGACGCAATAAAATCAGCCTCTTTGATCTTTACCGAAAAATTCAACAGGGAATCATCATCATTTATTTCCTCCAAAACCGCACAAACTATCCAACAGATTGCCGCTATTCCATCAACTTTGATCGCAATACCTGCTATCTTAACATTGGAATAATCAGTATCTTCTACTATCTGATCCTCCGTAGAAGAATTCATCAAACGCTCATAAACATGTTTTATCTGTCTATCAGAAATAGCCGGGACAAGCCTGTCCACTAACACTCTGTCCCCGGATAATGCGGTCACTTGCTGCCCTTCATCATTAAGTAAAAACAAAAACAGATTAGACATCCTCGCATAATAATCCTGAAGATTCTGTAACCATTTAGCATCTATATCAACTTTATGTGCCAGTGCAGACCCAGAAACGTTCACTGTTTCCATAATTATACTTCTATCCTTCCTTACGATATCTAAGCTCTTATATTTTTCTTATTGTATATCACTACTCCGATCAAGGTTGAAGCAACCGTATATACCAATCCCAAAACAACTATAAACATTACATTTCTATCCGGACTTGACGGATACGGAATAAGGGTAAAGCATTGGGAAATAGTATATTTCCTAATTACCTTAAACACCTCAATACCCGGAGGATCACTTGCCAAAAGAATAATTCCTCTCGGTATTAAAAAAGTCAGAATATAATATCCCGCATAAGCCTTTCTTTTATCTTCAAAGGCAAATAAAAACAACACCCCAAAAGAAACAGCGGCAAGAAATAAAGGTAATGCAAGGATCATTTTCTCCGTAAACACCCTGATAGATTCCTTTGTAAGTGTACTGTCCCCGACATGAAAAATCGCTGTGGAGGCGATCAGAACAACGTATGTTATTACCAAAAAAACAAAAGCAAGCAATACACTTGCAATAAGTTTACTCAAATAAATCCGGGTCCTGTCAAGGGAATTAGTAACACCATCCTTAATAAAAGGATTTGGATATTCCTTTCCAAATACCATATGAGCAATAAATATACAGCTCAAATACGGAATAATAAAGGACCATGCTGCATATTCCATTGTATTATATGCATAAGTACCCTCATTTGTTCCATAAATAGTCCTAAATGCAACTACTGCTATATTTCCTATTATACAAAGGGCAAAAATACACACAAAATATATATATGCGGATTTTCGACATAACGCCGCATCCAATTCCCTCATAATATATTTAACCATAAATTATATTATGCCTCCCATCAGAGTTCCGGGCATGCCGCCCGTAACCCTAAAATAATGTACTTATTATTCTTCAACCGAATAATTTGGAGCTTCCTTGGTAATATGGATATCATGAGGATGACTCTCCTTCAACGAAGCAGCACTGATCTTAACAAATCTTCCTTTTTCTTTAAGCTCCTCAATTGTGGGACACCCGCAATAGCCCATACCGGAACGGAGTCCCCCGATAAGCTGGAATACGGTATCTTCAACCAATCCTTTATATGCGACCCGGCCCTCAACTCCCTCGGGAACAAGTTTTTTGGCATCTGTTTGAAAATATCGATCTTTACTGCCGTTTTCCATTGCAGATATTGAACCCATACCCCGATATACCTTATATTTTCTTCCCTGGAACAATTCAAAAGTTCCCGGACTTTCATCACATCCCGCAAAAATAGATCCCATCATACATACATTTGCACCTGCGGCAATTGCCTTTGTCATATCTCCCGAATATTTAATACCACCATCGGCAATGATAGGGATTCCGGCTTCTTTTGCCACTTCATAGCAATTCATAACTGCACTTATCTGCGGAACACCTATACCTGCAACTATTCTTGTGGTACAAATAGAACCCGGACCGATTCCGACTTTTACAGCATCCACACCGGCATCAATAAGAGCTTTGGTTCCTTCACCGGTTGCCACATTGCCACCGATCAGCTGAAGCTCGGGATATGCATCCTTTATCATTCTGGCACATCTTAAAACATTTTCGGAATGACCGTGGGCCGAATCCAAAACAACTACATCAACTTTTGCCTTTACCAATGCTTCCACTCTGTCGAGCACGTTTGCGGTTATTCCAACCCCCGCTCCGCATAGCAGCCTTCCCTGAGAATCCTTTGCGGATAATGGGTACTTTATCTGCTTTTCTATATCTTTAATGGTAATAAGTCCTTTAAGATTAAAATCCTTGTCTACCAATGGCAATTTTTCTTTACGTGCTTTTGCAAGAATATTCTTTGCTTCATCAAGGGTGATACCTTCAGGTGCGGTAATAAGCCCCTCAGACGTCATGCATTCTTTAATTTTTTTTGTAAAATCGGTCTCAAACTTAAGGTCCCTGTTTGTTATAATACCAACCAGCTTTTTTCCCTTTGTAATAGGGACCCCGGATATTCTGAATTTAGCCATAAGGTCATCGGCATCTTTAAGAGTATGCTCGGGTGACAGCGAAAAAGGATCGGTAATAACTCCGTTTTCCGAACGTTTAACCTTATCGACCTCATCAGCCTGCTCTTCAATAGACATATTCTTATGTATAATGCCTATACCACCCTGCCTTGCCATTGCGATTGCCATGCGATGTTCTGTCACGGTATCCATTCCCGCACTCATCATAGGAATATTTAATTTGATATTTTTCGTAAGATATGTTGATACATCCACTTGGTTACCGATCACATTTGAATAACCCGGGACCAGCAACACATCATCAAAAGTAATTCCTTCCGAAACAATCTGACCCATTTATTTTACCTCCTGACTGATTTTTTTATATTTGACTAATATATATTATATAAATAACCATTGTCAACCAATGCCTTTAATACTCTATAACTTTTCTTGGAAATACACTCTTTATAACCTTTATCATTTCCTCATTTGGTTCAAAGGCTACCAGTTCCTCCGCCATCTGATCCTTATATACTATAACCCAGACCGGAGCATTCTGCTCTCCCGAAGAATAATCACTCTTCTTTATATTTCTGGCTTTATACCTGTCTAATTGATGGGAATTTATGGGGCACATAAAATCCATTTTAGACAACTCTATATTCCTGACCTTTTTCCTCTTTTCCTTACTCATTATCTTATCAATCTGAATTTCCTTATCAACATACAGATATTCATATTCAAGTTCAAAACCCGGAACCACAAAAAAAACAAGCAGGCCAAATATAACCAATGTTACCAGAAAAAAAATATTACCGGCTATAAATCCTATTAAGGAAACACCTGTAAGAATATATATTATATATTTAACTATACTAAGCACCGGCGAATTTTTCCTGGCAACCATACATTCCACATATGACTCGTTCATTTCAGCCTCCCAAATATACAAATTTCTCAGATTCTCATATTTATGTACTGATATGTAGTTTAGCACACATTGACAGAAATTGCTATTTCTTTTACACTACTGTATGTTAATCCGTTTATTGTTCAAGATATTGCTTATATAAATGATAAATACAAGAGATATCACCGATAAAATCTCGGGAATCCCTTCAAATAAAGGAAAAAAAATGGCTCTGAGAGATGAAATCAAAAGGGAGAATATCAAAATAAAAGATATGTCTTTCAAGAAAAAAATCGAATATATCTGGGAATACTATAAAGTACACATAATCTCAATAACTGCGGCGATAATATTTATATGCGTTTTTGTTCAGGAATACAAAGAAAATAAACGCCCTCTTTACCTGGATGTCATACTGATAAATTCGGATATTGCTTACGAAGACACAAATTATATTAAAGATGATTTTATAAAATACTCGGATATAGATATTGAAACCTACAATCTTACCATCGACCCTACACCGGTCATCTCAGAAACTCAAAATGACCAAATGACAATTGCAAATATACAGAAAGTTATGGCCATGTATGCCGCAGGTGATCTGGATGTCGTTATAGGCCCCGACTCAATAATCAACGGATACGGGGCAGTCGGGGCACATATGGATCTTACAAGTGTATTGGACAATGATCTTAAAAAGACTCTGACCGATAAAGGCTACGAAATATATTACACAACAGTATACGAAGAAGATGAGAACGGAAACCAACAGGCGATCGAAACATATCCTGCCGGTGTATATCTTGATAATTCGGAATACTTAAATAACCTTAGTACTATCGGTGCCTACAAAACCCAGAAAGATGCCGGTAAACGCCCCGTCTTTACTATAACCTCCGGTTCCTCAAGAACAGAACATGCCCTTGAACTCCTTAAAATGATAACGGGGATTTAAATTGTCCCGCTTAAACCTACTCAAAAACAGAGGTGGAGATAAATAAATGTCACTGATTTCGTTGGAATTTATAATCTTTTTTTTGATCATACTAACAGTTTATTATCTGTTACCGGGAAAACTTCAATGGGTATGGTTACTCATTGCAAGCGCTGTTTTCTATTATTTCAATTCAACAGCGCTTCAATATTCCGTCTTTATTGTTTTTCTTTTACTTAACTATATTTCAAGCCTTAAACTTTCTTCCGGCTCCAAACATAAAAAAATCATTTTTAGGAGTATTCTTATTTTCGATATACTTATGTTAATGACACTAAAATATACGGGCTTCTTTTTTGATATTTTTTCCCGGTGCGCAAATATTTTCAACCACTCAGTCAATGGCGATATAAAAAACCTTATCCTTTCATTTTCCGAAAGGCTTTGTCCTCCTCGGATTTCTTATTTTTCCCTCATAGTGATAGGATACATTACCGATGCCTATTGGGGAAATATAACGATCCAGAAAAATCCCGGCAAATTTGCCCTTTTTGCATCGTATTTTCCTTTGATGACCTCCGGACCCATCATCCAGTATGAACAGATGGAAAACAAATTATGGGGTAAAAAACATTATTTTTCCTACTATGAATTCATAAGCGGCAGTCAACGGATCCTTTGGGGCATTTTCAAGAAGCTGGTAATATCAGAACGCCTGTCGGTTATGGTAAATGAAATTTACGATCATTACGAACTGTATCCCGGATTCTATATATTCTGGGCAGGGGGCTTTTTTGCATTCCAGCTATATACCGACTTTTCAGGTTTAATGGATATAGTTTTGGGGTTTTCACAGATCTTCGGAATAAATCTCCCCGAAAATTTCAATACTCCTTTCTACTCCGAATCACTTGCGGAATTCTGGAGAAGATGGCATATCACCCTCGGAGGCTGGTTAAAATCCTACGTATTTTATGCTGTACAACAAACCGAAACCTTTCGCAAACTCAGAAAATTCTGCAAAAAACATCTGGGAAAAGGCTATGAAAGAAAATATAACATTCCCCAGTTTCTTGGGCTTATGATTTCCTGGTTTCTTATAGGCCTGTGGCATGGCGGAGGATTTAATTATATATTCGGTGTCGGAATCTATATGGGAGCCGTGATCATTATATCCGAATTATGTCAACCTCTTTTCAGGAAAATAACAGAACTGCTGCACATAAACACAAACACCTTCAGCTATACCTTATTTAAGAGGATCAGAACCTTTTTTCTATTTATTTTCGGACTTTCCTTCTTCAGAGCTGAATCTCTGACCAAAGGATTATCCATGTGGAAAAATGCCTTCTCCATATTTAATCCCTGGATATTCTTCGATCGTTCAATATACCGTCTGGGACTTAATGAATCTGAATTTCATATATTGGTCTTCTCCATGCTAATATTACTTGTTGTATCCATTCTGCAACACGCAAACGGCGGAATTCCCCAGGTAACCGTCCCTGAACCCTGCCCGCAAATGAATGCTGTACGTATACTTATAAAACAGCAAAACTTTCTATACAGACTGATATTGTTTATTGCATTATTTGTAATGATAATATGCTTTGGATATTACGGTTCCGAATTTAATGCCTCCGATTTTATTTACGGTCGTTTTTAATGTGGAAAACAAAAACGAAAACATGGGATGTTTATTCAAGATCATCCTCTTAGAAAAAGGGTCCATAAATGATTAAAAAAATTATTTCCGATCAAAAAATCAAAAATATAATAAAGCTTATGATAATAATAGGTGCATTCTCATTTACTGTCATTATGATGGACAGGATATTATTATTAAAATCCAAAGACGGAATATCACAGATCCAGGCCTATTACAAACAGCCTTCCGGAACTGTGGACGCGCTTTTCGTCGGTAGTTCCCATATATTTTGTCACGTCAATACCGGTGTATTATGGGATGATTTCGGAATCTCGGGGTTCGATCTTGCAGCTGCCGAACAACCCTTTTGGAACAGCTTATATTATATTAAAGAAGGTCTTAAATATCAGACTCCCGATGTACTGGTCCTTGATATATCCACTCCCGGCATACGTCCCACGGATTATCAGCCGGAAAACTGGCTGATAACAAATACCTACGGCATAAAACACAACCGGAACCGATATGAAGCGATCAAAATAAGCTCACTTAGTAATTCCTTCAAACGACTCCTTATCGGTCTTAATTCAACTCACGGAAAATATACATCTCTAAGTGAAGAAGATTTTATGAACTATTCTTCATCCGTTAATTTCAAAGGGTTTGATGCCCGTGAAACAACAATTCCTTTTGAGAAACCTGATATAACAAATATCACGGGACGGCACGAATTAACCGAAAAAGAAGAAAAATATCTTCGAATGATCATAGAATATGTTCAAAATAAAAATATACCTTTGCTTTTTATCTCCTCTCCGTATGTTATCACTACAGATGAGGAGCAGGAAAAATATAACACTATATTTGACATAGCTGACGAATATGAAGTTCCTTATATTGATTTCAATAAACTCTATGATGAGATGGGCCTGGATTTCAACACAGATATGGCCGAAATCCTGCATTTAAACAGAAGCGGCAACGAAAAATTCACCAGATACCTGGGACAATACCTGGTAGACAATTATGCCCTGACCGACCATAGAAACGATCCCCGCTACGCTTCTTGGGAGGCCGATGCCAAATACCAGAGACAGGATACACTTCGCTATAATATCATAAACGCTGCCCAGCAGGGAGCCAACGGAAAGTTCCTTGATCTCATAAACAATGGCAGCCTTGTGATCTTTTGCAATATACCCTCAGCATATGAAGGCCTTAATGATCCTTCGATAACCGAATACCTGCTCCCCTTGGGACTTGATCCCGATAAAATTTCCGCCAACAATTCTTATGTTTTAAATAACAAAAAAACACTTTTTACATCATCTTCAAATGATTTTAAGATTGGCTTTGAAGATGGGAACCGACGCCTGATGTTTATAAAGAAAACCGACGAAAACGGAAATTCAAATATACAGGTACGTACCAATGGTTCATCCGGGTATCAGTGCGTAACCGATTACGAAACCTTTGAAATGCCTGCAGACAGAGTAAGTTTTTGCATCTATGACACCGTTCTCGATAAAATAATAGGCGTTCATACAATACAATAAACCAAGATCAATCCTTTAAAGCTTTTTCCCGTAAAGTATTATCCGATAATTTGGTCATTGCAATAAAAGATATTATAACCCCTATTGCACAGATAACAGTCCCCGTTACTATCATTGGTCTTACACCGAGTTTATCCAGTATCCTTCCGCTTATCAGATTAGAAAAAACTCCGCCGATAGTTATCGATGTTGTAATAAAAGCCTGCCCTTTTACCTGATCAAAAGAACCCAGCATCTCATTTACATAATAAGCTGCCGCCGGAATAAATACGGCATATGCCAGCAATTGAAAGCTCTGACTCACATACATTCCCACCATATTCCTTGCAAATATCAATATTATTATCTTTACAAGAAATGATACTCCCGAAAGTAAAAGCAGTTTTTTTGCCGATACCTTTTTAAGCACCGACGGAATAAGTGCCATAACAGGCAATTCCAAAATAGCCTGCAAGAAATTGGCATATCCCAACTCTTTTTCGGCTCCTCCCAGTTCTCTTATTATCTGTATCATAAAATCATTTATCATATTATGGGCAAAATAAAAACATACGGCCGCAACCAAAAACAATGAAAAAGCGGGATAAATACTCATAAATTCCCGGATATTATTATGAGCAGCCTCTTCACCATCCTTCACTCTCTCGATAGCTTTTGCCGCTTCCTGCTTTTTACCTGTTTCCCTCGGTTTCCTGAAGGAAAGAATTACAACCGCAGATATAACCATCATTATCACATTAACCACAAGAAGGATAAAAACCCCTCTCTTTTCAACCATACCACCTATGATCGCAGACATTACCGCAAAACCGGCCGAACCAAGGCCTCTGGATAAGCCGTACATAATATTGCAGCCTGCCTTCTGATATTCAAAACACAAAGCGGTCATTACCGGCTGATAGGTAAATTGAACCATATAAATAATGGCATAGACAATAAATATAATAATCTTATTGTCCCGTATCACCATCAGCAAAACAGAGCCTGCCATAATTACCATTATCGAAATAAATATAAAATTTTTATTGGTAAGAGGACCCGGCTTATCTATGAAACCTGCCACCACCGGCTGACTTAATGCCGAAACCACATTTGCCAACGCCAGCAATACTCCCACCTGTGTATTTGTAAACCCATTCGCAAGAAGATAAACAGCAGCATATGCATGAATTGTACAAAAAGCCGCAAAATACGCCACATTTAAAAGAGTATACCTGATCGTCCATATTTTTTTATTATCTTTATTATCCATATCCAGCGTTGCCCTATCCCTTTTCTCATAAAATTAATTGTAATAATTTTAACATGCACCATCGTCAATTAAAAGTTATTTCTAAATCGACAGGCTTATATAATTTCCGGCTTGAAAGATTCCCTGTTTGCCATTAAGATAGATATTAAATATATATTCTATACGGAGAATTTTATGGACAAATATACGGTAAAACCCTTAAAAAACAATCCGGAAATATTTTTGGATGTTCCCGGCTCAAAAAGCATAACCAACAGAGCTTTGCTGCTGGCAGCAATGGGAAATACAAAATGTACATTAAACGGGATATTATTCAGTGATGATTCCCGAGCTTTTTTATCCTGCCTCGTTTCCCTGGGCTTCGAACTTGCAATTGATGAACCCGGAAAAAAAGTTACCATAACCGGAACCAATGGAGTCATACCAAAAAGAAAAGCTGTATTAAATGTGGGAAGTGCCGGAACAGCTGCCCGTTTTTTAACGGTATTTCTTGCCTTTGCAGGCGGCGACTATGACATGAATGCCTCCGAGCAAATGTGCCGTCGTCCCATGGAACCCCTTCTTACCGATCTTGAAAATTGCGGAGTTGAAATAATATGCAAAAAAGAAAAAGGACATTTTCCTTTCCGATTAATCTCAAAGGGGATCAATACCGATGAAATATCTTCCGATACCGACATAAGTTCACAATTTGCCAGTGCCCTTATCATGGCTGCACCACTACTTAAAAACGGTCTTTTAATCCGGCTTGGGGGTTCACGAACAAACGGAGCATATATTAATATAACGCTGAAAATGATGCAGCAATTCAACTATGGATTTGTAAGAGAAAAAAATACTGTAAAAGTATTCCCGGCAAATAATACCCATGTATCTCCAACCGATTATTCTGTGGAACCGGATGTTTCCGCAGCCTGCTATTTTTATGCAATGTCTCCGGTTGCCGGCAAAACAGTGCTTATTAAAAATGTCCGTTTTTCTTCAATGCAAGGGGATATCCGCTTTATAAAAGCTCTGGAAAAATTCGGATGTACGTTAGAGGATACCGAAACCGGAATCCTTGTACATCCTCCCAAAACCAATATTTACAACGGGATTGACATAGATATGAAAGATTTTTCCGATCAAACCATGACCATGGCCGTGGTTGCCTCATTTGCCTCTTCAAATACTCATATTCGCAATATAGAACATATTCGTTTTCAGGAATCCGACCGACTGCTTGCCACGATCAATAACCTGAACAATCTGGGTTGCAAATGCCGGGCCATAGATAATGATACCGGTTTATTAATTGAACCCACACCAATGCACGGCTCCGATATCGAAACTTATAACGATCATCGTATTGCAATGGCTTTTTCACTTATAGGCCTTAGAATACCCGGGGTTAACATTCTGAATCCGCTTTGCTGCAAAAAAACCTTTGAAAATTATTTCAATGTACTCGACAGTATATGTGATATATGATCATCTCATACTTCTTACATAAGCTATAGTTTCTTTTATACCCTTTTCAAAAGAGGTCTTCGGCACAAAACCGGTATCATTCCTTAACGCTGAAATGTCCGCACAAAGATACATTACCTGTTTATCCGAATACGGTATCTCACCAAAACCCAGTGAAAGGTCCGGATTTATCGTATCTCTGAGAATTTTAATATAACTTCTGAGCGGATAAGCCTGTCCTGAACCCAAACAGTATACTTTACTGTTTTCTCCTTTCCCGGAATAAGGGGTTAAATATGATTTTTCACCCATTAAGTAAAAGGCCTCGGCCCCATCACCACTGTAAAGATAATCCCATTCCTGTTTCCCCGCAGTAAGAGGAGGTCTTTCACCGGTTATGAGTTTCTTTATAGTAGAAATGATCATTGTCTTTTCCCCGTCATAAGGTCCGTAAACACTTAACACCCGCGCCCATATATGCTTCATACCATATTGCTCGCACATAAGTCTGCTAAGCTGTCCCGCGCATAACTTTGCCTGACCATAACCATTCTCCGGATTTACCGGCGTATCAGGCTTAAGAATTCCTTCTACCCTGCCATACTCCGCCTGTGATCCGGCACCTACAAATACCTTCGCTCCCATTGCCGCAGCGAGCTCAACCGCATCCAAAGTATACTGTATATTCAGGCTCTGAAGCCTTGCGTCGTTTCTCTCTTCTCCTATAGTTCCCGCCCACGCCAGATGATAAAAAACATCCACCTGCGGCAGCTTTACCATTGATGATAATCTGGAAAGCTTAGCAAAATCAGCCATATCATAATCCGATATCTTTACAAGATCACTCTTTGGAATCCTGTCTCTTCTTTTTGATCCCGGTCTTACGTAAGCAATAACTTTTATCCCTTTTTCTATACATTTGTTAATTAACGCAATTCCTATAGCTCCGGTACATCCGGATATGGCAACCATTTTCATTTTCTTTTACCTTTTATCCTTACTCAAGTTTATTCCCGTTTTTAAGTCTTACCTGACCCGGCCGCTTCCGTCTACTCTGCATTCTATTATATATCTGGGTCTTTCCTTTACTTCTATATATATCTTACCTATGTACTGTCCAACCATCCCTATTGAAAATAAGACCAAACCACCAATAAACCACAAAGATAACACGATAGAAGTCCATCCACTGACAACATTTCCCGTAGCATAGGAATAGAAAGCATATATGGCAAAAACAATCGCGAATATAATAAGAAATACCCCTATTCCCATAATATATGACATTGGTTTAATACTAAAGGAAGTGATCCCATCAAAAGCAAAGGATAACATTTTACTGACCGGATACTTGGATTCCCCTGCCGTTCTTTCTTTTCTCTCATAATATACACAATCCGACTTATAACCTATAGTGGGGACTATCCCCCTGAGAAAAAGATTTCTCTCTTTAAACTGTGCAAGCCCCTGCAAAGCCCTGTTACTCATCAAACGATAATCCGCATGATTATATACACTCTTAGCCCCCATCAGTTTCATCAGTTTATAAAAGCTTTCCGCCGTAAATCTTTTAAAGAAGGTATCCTTTTTCCTTGCGCTCCTGACACCGTATACAACATCACAACCTTCTTCATATTTACTTATCATTTCCTCCGCAACGGAAATATCATCCTGTAGATCCGCATCTATGGAAATTGCCGCATCAACTTCTTCCTTTACTGTCATAAGCCCCGCCAAAAGAGCATTCTGATGCCCAACATTGGCAGCAAGCTTTAGCCCCTGAACATATTTGTTATCCCCGGCATATTTTTCAATTATTTCCCAGGTAGAATCACTGCTTCCATCATTTACATATAATATATAGCTATCTGCGGATATTTTTTTTACCGCAACAAGCTTCTCCATAAGCTCGGTTAACTGTCTTGTTGTTTCAGGTAAAACCTCCTGTTCATTATAACATGGAACAACTATCGCCAATTTGACCACGATCATTTCCTCCGTATCATTAACTCATTAAATTTGCTTTCAGATCAATTTCCGCATTCCCGTATTACTTTACATATTCTGTCAACTTCCGCAGGCTCCAGTTCGGGATATATAGGAAGTGTCAGCACTCTCTCACTTATTTTTCCGGCCACAGGAGTGTCATAGGAATTAAATCTTCCCTCATAACAAGTCATAGCATTTGTTGCCGGATAAAAATACTTTCTGGCCATGATACCGTTTTCGTAAAGTCTTTCAAAAACAAAATCTCTGTCTGCTCCGAATTTATCCGGTTCAAAAACAACCGGATAATAAGCATAATTACTCTTAACATTTTTCTGTATCTTATTAAGCTTTATCCCCTTAATTCCATCAAGATTCTCATTATAACGCTCATATACTCTGCCGCGCATTTTAATACATTCATCCACATGCTTAAGATTACATAACCCCATGGCCGCACAGAACTCATTCATCTTTGCATTCGCTCCAACGGCACTTACTTCCTCCGGTCCGTGAATGCCGAAATCCTTAAGATCGTAAATTTTTTCACCAATATGGTCCTCTTTATAACACACACATCCACCCTCTATGGTATTGAATACCTTTGTGGCATGAAAAGAAAAGCAGGAGGCATCTCCGTAACTGCCAATCCCCTTCCCCTTATAAGTTTCACCAAAAGTATGTGCGGCATCATAGATCACCTTAAGTCCATGTTTTTTTGCAAAATCGGCTATTTCATCAACATTACACACATTCCCATATACATGTACCGGAAGAATAGCGCAGGTATCCGCACTTAATAATGACGCCAGCTTCGAAACATCTATTGTATAATCCTCAGGATTTATATCACAAAATACCGGCTTAAGACCGTTTCTTACTATAGCATGGGTCGTGGAAACAAAAGTAAACGGAGTGGTGATCACCTCTCCTTTTAAAGCCATCGCCTGAAGAGTCATTTCCAGCGCCATATGTCCATTAACCACCAGTTCTATATTTGAAACACCAAGATAATCGCAAAGCTCCTTTTGCAGCCGGTTATGCTTAGGCCCCATATTAGTCAGCCAATGGGATTCCCACATTGACTTTATCTCATCTATATACTCATCAAGCGGCGGCAGAGAGGATCTTGTCACCATTATTTTTTCACTCATTATTTTCCTCTTTTCGTACTTTTATCCTATTGACCAGAAATCTTAAATCCTTAATATATAATAGCATTATTATTATTACTCCCGCAACCGAAAGTACCAGCATGGCAGGCATATTATCCGAAAGCAAAAGTCTCCAGAGCAGCATTACCAAAAGCATTACTACCGATGCTGCCGGGAAACGGACAGATACTTTAAATAATTTCATTCGGGAAAGAACTGCAGCTGCAATTATAAGTGCGACAATATAACCGGAAAGTGTGGCAACTGCTGCTCCTTCAATTCCGATCCGGGGTATCAAAATATAATTAAGCCCTATATTTACAACGGCACCAAGTATAAGGATCAACATATTAGGCCAGGTTTTCTTAATTACCAAAAACTGATTTGAAATAACCTGAAACAGCATCAAAAGCAGAGGAGCCAAAAACAAATAGGGCGCTATAATATATCCTCTTTGATACTCGGATGTAAACAATACTTTGAAAATGGATTTACTGAAAGTACATACAAACATGGAAACAGCAAAGGAAACGGCTCCCAAATATTCAAATACCAATGAATTTGACTTAACCTGATCCTCTTCCTTCATGGTTGAAAAGGCAAAATACTGCCATCCGGCAGCAAAAGCCGTATATACAAGCTGACTGGCATGACCAAGTTTTGCGCCATTGGCATAAACTCCGGATTCACCTACATTTATAAGATTTGTTATCATCAGTCTGTCACAGGAATTATATACCCAATATGTCAAGGTATTTACTGCCATGGGTATACCAATAGGCAGCATAACCCTGAGCATTTTAAGATCAATAAACTTATAAGAAAACCAGCTTTTATTTATAATTATATATGTTATATGAATAAACAACGAAGATATTAAGAGACCAAGTGGCATGGCAATAAGATAATGTCCTTTAATAAGCAGCAATATTGACATCGTATATGAAATTGCCGGACCGACAGTATTTGTTATCAAATATATTTTTCTTTTATTCTGCATTCTTGTTGGAGATGCGATTATCGTATTAACTCCTTCGAAAAAAACGGCAACTGCAATTAAATAAATAATAAAAGAAACCTTGGATGAGCCAAGAAAGAAATATGATAAACGCTTTTTAAATACAATAAGTAAAAAACTTATTAATATCGATGTACATCCAACAAAAGCCAAAGTAGTTGAACACACTTTTATTCTGTATTCCGATTCATCTTTTTCAAAAAACAGCCTGTACATGGCATCATACATACCCAGAACCGCTATAGCCGTTCCAAAGGATACCATAATATTGGCCATATCACTTATACCATAATAAGTCGTATCCGGCATAAGCCGAGTGATCACAGGTATCATAACAAGAGGGATCAGCTTATTTATAATCCCGCCCAGCCCGTATATTATGAAATTTTCCATAAATAATTTAAATTTGTTCATATAAATGCCATCTCATAGCCTGCACATTATAATTTCGTCCGTTAATTCTACCACTTTTATACTCCTTAAGCAATTACCGGCAAATAATCCTTACTTAAATAATCCTTGAAGACCCCCTTATCAAATGATATACTTTTTTCGTTAAAGTCAGCGGTTTTTACGTAAATGCTGATATTTTTACTCAAAGCGCAGACCTGCCTAAAACAAAAAAACGGGGAAATATAAAGTGAAAATTCTATCTGTAAATCTATGGTTTGACAAATACGGTCATAAAACACTGGCTCAGCTCAAGAGCTTCGCTCACTATGGTTATGATACCTACGCCGCAACTATTTTAAACGAAAAAGACGGATTAAGATGCGAAATTTATAAAGTTTCCGATTCCGTCGAAACCGTAGCATCCGGATCCTTTTCAAAGGAAGCTTTCGGAGCGGCTTATTTCAGCGCCTTTAGATATCTGTTCGATTATTGTACCGATAATGATTTTGATATTGTTTATATGCGTCGGCTTATGTCCAAAATATGCTATGCCGGTCCGCATTTTAAAAACCTCTCCAAACATTGTGCGATCGTTTACGAATTTCCCACTTTTCCCTTTGATGTCCCTTCAGGCAGACTATACGCGCTTCGGGATAAACTGGAAATGTTTATATATCGCTTATGTAAAAAATACATATCCGTTACTTCCTGCTGTTTGTACCAACACGGAAAACCGGACGCCGACTGGCTGTTATTTGAAAACGGAATAGATATATCAAATTACACCGAACATAAAATGCCGCCTCTGCTTGATGAAGGAGCAACCGTCAACCTGCTGATGATCGCCAATATGCAAAGCTGGCACAGAAGCGAACGTATCCTTGAAGCCATAAGATCTTATAATGGTCCTCATAAGCTGCATCTTATCGTTGCCTCTCCCGAATCAAAAGAATATACGGATATGCAAAGACTGGCGGATGAAATGGGAATCTCCAAAATGATAGAATTTAACGGATTTCTTCCCTTATCCCAAATAAATAAAATTGCAAAAGACTGCCACATAGCGGTAGGACAGCTCTCCGGCTCCGAATACGGTATAATGGAAACTCACGCTATTAAACATAAGGATTACTGCGGACTGGGACTTCCTATGTTCTCAACCTGCAGCGACACTTCTTTTCCGGAGAATTATCCTTTTTACTTTTTTCTAAAGAACACGGACGCGCCTATTGACCTTGATAAAATAATCAAATGGTATGAAAATATCCGCACGGAATACCCGGAATACCGAAAAGAAATGTATGAACACGCAAAAGAACATCTGCAATATCATGATTATGTATCAAATATACTGAAAAGGATCTCAAAAAAAGATAATCCGTAAACCTACGGATTATCTTTATATTATATAAACAAAACTGCAATATGATCATAAGCTATCAAGAACCTCTTCAACAAATCTTCGATCATTCTTATCGGCATTAAATTTTTCATCCCAACACTCATAGGCTTTTCTCCCAAGAAGCCGCCTTTGTTCATATGGCATATTACAGAATTTACTTATTGCCTCCGCAATATCTTCTGCCTCACATTTTTCATTTATCAATATACCGCAATCCCTTATCATATTGGGAAAATTACATATATCCGGTGCGATCACGGGAATACCATAAGACATTGCTTCCATTACAGATACCGGATTACCTTCGGACGAAGAAGCATTTATAAAAACATCCACAGGATTATTAATATAAAATTTATGAAGTTCCTCATTCGTTACATAACCCTTAAATTCATAATCTATATTGGTTTTATTAAGAAGCCTGCCGGATAAATACTTTACCTCCTCTTCAAGTTCTCCCGTTCCGAAATGTATCCATTTGATCCGTATATCATCTATACACGATAAGGCCTCAGCTATTTTTCCAACCCTTTTTCTCGGGATTATACTTGAACAACTGACAAGATTAAAAACGTAAGAAGACTTTGTTACCTCATTTACGGGGTTCCCGTCGGTCAGATCATTGTCCCCGTCAAATTGCTCCGGCTTCTTTTCCCTTCTGGTTCCCAGTCTGTATAATTTATATTTTTCTCCCGGCTCTTTATTGTATTTATCCAGATAATAATCTCTTCCATGCTCCGCAATAAATATAATACTGTCAAGCTTCTCATCCATCGCCGTTTTAAATGGCTGATATCCGGAAGGAGATGTATAGTCGTACAGATCATATTCGTGAGTCCTTGTGATCACCTTTGAACCCTTATATTTTTCTATAACCCTGGTAACTGCATAACATTTCCAGAAAAACCAATAGGAATAATAAATTGCATCATCCTTTAAAAAACCGTTATCTTTAAGATAACCGCCAAACAGATCGGCATTAACATAGAAACGAACCGTTTCAGACAGCCTTGCCGTCCTATTTCTGTCCTCTTTAAAAACTCTCCCCACTTCCGCCAGGGCATCCTTATCAAATAACATTTTTAATAAACTTATTATAGCCTTAAGCTTCCCCGGTCTTTTATATATGGAATATTTTACATTTGGATTAAGTGATGTCGAAGCAGAATTGGCAATTACCGTAACATCATATTTTTGTGAGATAAGTTCAAGTTCTTTCCCGACAAAGTTCCTGTCATTATCCCATTCATCAAGTAATAAATATAAGCTTTTAACCGGCATACTATTTTCTCCGTAAATTAATTTTTATATTATACCTCCAGATCAAACAACTTAACCCAATGACTTGCACATATTATCCTCCAGGGCATAAAATCCATTCTTTGAACATTCCCTTCTATACGGTCATACCAGGCCATTACCGTTTCTTTTTTTAACAAAGGACTTAAGTTTTGAGCAGCTGCCTCAATCTCTTTCCTGAATACCTCAGGCGAATTATTTATCCACTGATCTTCAGGAGTCACAAACCCAAGCTTGGAATACCGTTCTCTTATCTTTCCGGGCAGGATATCCTTAAGACCTTCCCGCATTACATACTTGGTAATACCGTTTTTAAGCTTATATCCTATGGGCAGCTTAAATGAACTCTCTGCCAAAACGGGATCCATAAAAGGAACCCTTGATTCAATGGAATGAGCCATTGAATTTCTGTCCTCATAATGAAGCAGCATGGAAAGATTACATTTAAGATTATCCAGTATATATTTTCGGGAGTCGTTTGCCGGATATAAATCAATCCCATAAATGGTCCTTTTAATATCCTGTATTTCAAAAGGCAGGCCCTGCCTCAAATAAAACGCGTGAATTTTACCGAATTTTTGTAATTTTCTGGGGAAATAAGCCGAAATCAGGGCTTCTATTATTATTTTATTTGAATTTACATACTTTTCAGTGGATGCTCTCAATTTTTTATAACAATCAAGCTCATGTTTAAATTCTTTAAACTTGAATTTTTTCAAATATTCAGCAAAGATCACACTGTAAAATCCTGTATATCCGGCAAGTTGCTCATCTGCTCCCTGACCGTCAAGCATAACAGTAAGGCCATGTTCTTTGGCTGCTTTAAATACATTCCACTGAGCATACATGGAAGTGGAACCAAAGGGCTCATCCATGTGCCATAATACATCATCAAGATCCTCAAGTACATTTCCCCCCTGGGGAAAGATTTTATATCCTTCTACCTTTGTATGTTTAAGCACCTCGTCTATATACTCCCGCTCATCATATCGCCGGTCTTCAAAACAGGAGGATATGGATCTCTGTTCTATATTCAGGCTGTCTTTTTCTATGATCGAATCCGCCATGCATACTATGGCAGAACTGTCCAAGCCTCCCGAAAGGCAATACCCTACAGGCACATCTGCCCGTAACCTTAATCTGATCGAATCTTCGAAACATTTTCTAAAGCCGGCGGCAGCTTCTTCAAAAGAAATCTCTTCCGAATAAACCTTAGAAAGATCAAAATATCTTTTTATTTGTTTTTCACCCGTATTTATATCATATAACATACTGCAGCCGCCTCTAAGCTGCAGAATATCCTCAAACATTGTCTCATCTGTATGATCATGAACGCCACGCATCATGTATTCCATAAGTCTTGGGCGATTTACCTTAAATCGATGGCCGGCCATCTTTATTATCTGTTTTTCTTCCGATGAAAATATAAACATCCCATCTTTTTTATAATAATACAGTGGTTTTACTCCAAATCTGTCTCTGGATAAAAACAACTTATTACTTTTACGATCAAAAATCGCAAATGCCCACATTCCGTTAAAATGGCTTACGCAATCCGGTCCCCAATTATCAAAAGCGGCTATAAGAACTTCCGTATCGGTTTCGGTTTTAAATTCATATTGTAAAGCGATCAGTTCTTCCTTTATTTCTTTATAGTTATAGATCTCCCCGTTATAAACAAGAACATATCTTTCCTTATACGCAAAGGGCTGATGTCCTGCATCACTAAGGTCTATAATAGATAGTCTTCTATGTCCCAAAGCCAGATTACCTTCATAAAAAGTCCCCCTGTCGTCCGGTCCTCTGTAATCAATTATATCCACCATTTGTTCAAATTTTTCTCTGGAGACTTCTCCTTTATGATCTACACAGCCTGCTATTCCGCACATATATTATTACACTCCCACTCTATAGCTTAAATAAATTCCAAAGATGCCATAAACTTATTTCCCTTGACTTGATCCTAAAGTTAAATATCTTTACTCCGGCATAATTTCCCAAGCCCTTTATTACTATATTTCCCGTACCTTTATTTATATTATTATAATACCCTGCTATTTCATAATCCTTTCCCTTAACAAGTTCTGTTCTTCCAACCTTTATTTTTATATTTTGGGGTTTGATCGCATTACCTGTATATTCAAAATAAGTAACCTTATCCTTCAATTCCGAATCTGCATAATAGGTAATGGAGGAAGCATTCAACTTTGCAGACAAGACACTATACTCCACATCTTGGCTTCCCTTATAACAATTCTTTCCTTCAATTTTTGCCCTGACTACAGTTCCCGCATCAGGCACATCACTTTGTGCACTGTATTCACTGATAATAAAATCCTTTCCCTGGATCAGCCTTTTACCGTTAACATCGATCAATACTATCGTTGTCTTCTTATATGCATTTTTTTTCTTCGAATAAAAAACATCGGCAACTACAGGTTCCTCAAGTTCAGATATATCCTGCATATTTACAGTATACTTTTCGAATACGCTTCCCGAATATGAACCAATCCCCGTTACCTTGACATAGGGAGCCTTCTTCGCATCTTTCTTTCTTATAACATTATAATTACCGTATGTAAGCTTATAATCCCTTCCCAAAACAAGATCTTTTCCGTTATAAGTGACTTTTACTTCCGGTTTCACACCCTCCTTTATATAATCAAAGGCATTTTCCTCATCCGCTCCGGATAATTCAATACTGCATTTGCCATCCTTTAAAAGATTTGCTTTATTTATCGTAAAATTTTTACTCACGTTCCCGGTAAAACGGATATTCAGATCATTATCTCCGCCTGTGGAAGTAAAAATATATTTTGCGGTACCGATCTTACCGGAATTTATTACACTTACCGTATAATCTCTGTTTTCAACAAGTTCGGTTTTTTTCTTAGACTCGCGATCCGTATAGATTAATTTATATCCGGGATTTTCATTCCCATATGCAATCTTATTTTCCGATAACAGAACCGAAACCGAACGGTCTTTTAAAGATATGCATTTTTCACTCTCACATAATATCTCCCCAACTACAAACGAACCCTCAAGATTATTCCCTTTTGCATTTACCGTTATATTCCAGGGATCTGACACGGTACTCGGTCCTGCGTAAGCATTTTCCCTTTCGTCCTCATATGATAATGCATAATCTCTTCCTGCGGTCAGCTTTTTGTTACCCAGATAAATATCAGGCTTAAGCTTTTGAAGACTGTAAATGCCCTTTTTATTTTTCTTTACCGGCGCTGTCTGTAAATTGGCCGTTATCTTTCCGGAACTGTAATAATCGTATATATTTACTTTTCTTATAGAAAAATTAACGGATACCGTCATGCTGTAATCACCACGACCCTTAACAATTATGACCGGATCACTTTTACCTATTATATCCGCAGATTCCTGTGTATATGCATTAATGTTGTTTTTATATGATAATGTATAATCCTTTCCTTCCGAAAGTTTTTTATTTCTGTAATACACCTTGATCTGCGGCTTTATGGGAGAACCGGTATAATCATATTCTCTGAATTTTTCTCCCTGTTCTCCATCCTCAAACTCTATATAAACACTTTTATAGACCTCGGTATTTACTACACTATCGGTAAAAGCCTTTATTTTCACATTTTGAGATTGTGCTTTTCCGTAATCTTTCCATCCGCTTCCGGTATCCACAAAGCTCTGACCTTCGAGCGCGGATGTTGTTATCTTATACCACGAAGCATCCTGAGATTTCTCAACTCCTATATATGCATCATCTGAATCATTACTGAGAGTAACAACAACGGAAAACAGTTCATCCTCCTCTACCTTCACAATATCTGATAAGGGTATCGTATGATATCCGGCATACACGGTAGTTCCCTCAGTTGTAGATTCCAGAATACCGCTTTGAGGATCCGCCTCATCCTCAAGAGAAGTATATATATCTATTCTGTAATCCACCTGCGCCGAATTTGTATAAAAAGCTGCGGCCTTTACATTCTCATATCCTTCGGTTTCGCCCAAAGCATGTGCCGTAAATACATTAGCCGCTTTTGTTGCCTTGGTATATGATGTATACATTCCCCCGTCATATTGATAATTATTATCATAATTATCCTCTGTATCAAAAACACAGGCCAAGGCCTTATCTCTTGTATTTTTATTATAATATGATAACCAGAAATATCCGGAATAATTCTGATCATCCTCATAATTACCACCATCCGTCCAGCTGTTTCTTATAAGCCAGGCTCCGTCTCCCTCCGGCGCAGTTACAAACTTATCCTTGCTGAATTCATCATCCCAGCCGACTATGGTGACCGCATGATTTGTGTTGGTATTCACTTCCGGATCATAATAGCAATTATTTTCCGAACTGTAATAGGACGACTTATTACTCTTACTATAAAAGCTTATCCCGGCGGCGCCGTTTGAATATATAAGTTCTTTTATGGCACGTATCCCGTCCTCATCAATGCTTTTTGTATATTCACCGGTATTTTCATCTTTTACGGTATTGCTTAAATTCACCTCATAATAATCTGTAAGATGTGCAACATCACAATATGCAAGAGAAGAGTCAATGCCTTCATCCAGCGCCGAAGCAATACTTTCGGAATTATACGGTGCTTTAACTTCATCCGCGGCACCGGTCCAGTTTGCCAGGATATTTTTGGTGAACTCAACACTCCCTCCACGGCTTAAGAAGTTATAACCTATATTCTTATTTATATCACCATCTGTCCCCCCCAGCGGATCTGCCACCGTATTATAAGTAAAATATGAAAGATGTAATTCCGAAAGATCCGGTTCACTTACCCTGCCTTTTCGTATAAGACTCATTTCGGCCATGGACATACTGGAAAAAGCCCAGCAGGTATTATATGGATTCTGACATCTTAATTTAGGAAGATCTGTAGGAACATACTTAGACGGAAGCCCCTTTGCATCGGAACAAATAAATAATTCATCTTTATCATACGAAGGATTCTCAACCTCTATAGGATCCACAACAGGCATATCACCCATCATATTTTCTTCAGAGGATACTATTTCTTCTGCCGGTCCTTCGTCAATTATATCGTGTTCCAACGGATCATGCTCCGCAGAACCTTCTTCCGTAACCAATATATCCTCTTCCCGGATTTCGTTATCGGATATAACCCCGACGGACAGAATTTCATTCTCCGATACACCCTCATCTCCTATCAATATCCCTTCTTCGATGATGGTTTCAAAATTGATACCCTCCGAGATATCAGCTGCCGAAACAGATTCAAAAAACGACAGACTTAATATTATTGAAGCTGTAAAAACAGACAGACTCCTTACATATCTTTTACTTCCCAATATATAACCCTCTTGCATTAAAAATCAAACAATGAAAGAAATTCCTCAACCTGATCCTTCATGCATTTATCTATGTCCTGCTTCTTATACAAATAAACCGAATACCATTCAACAAGCCTTTCCATAGTTTCATATATATCCCACACAGGACTCCAGCCATAATTTCTTTTTAACTTTGAACAATCCAGTTTAAGATAACCTGCTTCATGCGGACCACCGTCAGAAACATTAACCCACCTTGGCAGATAACCGTTTCTCTTGTTCCATTCGGAACAAAACAATTCCACAAGCTTTCCTGTATTTAAGCAATCGCCTTCATCAGGACCCACATTATAACATCCGGCATACTCCATATTCTCATACTGTTTCATAGCCATCATAAGGTAAACGCATACCGGTTCCAGCACATGCTGAAAAGGTCTTGTGGAATACGGATTCCTAACAATTATATCTTCCTTATTCTCAACGGCCCTTATACAATCGGGAATTATCCTGTCTTTTGCAAAGTCTCCGCCTCCTATAACATTTCCGGCCCTTGCGGTCGATACCGCAATCCCCTTTTCCTTAAGAAACGAATTATTATAACAGGAGGTTACAAGTTCGGAACAGGATTTGGAATTTGAATAAGGATCAAATCCGTTTAATTCTTCATTCTCCCTGTAGCCCCATTCCCACTCATTATTCTTATAAACCTTATCCGTTGTCACATTAACCACCGACTTGACATTTTCACTCTTTCGGCAGCACTCCAGAATATTAACCGTACCCATGACATTAACATCATAAGTGTAACGGGGTTCTTCATACGAAGTTCTTACAATCGGCTGCGCAGCCATATGTATGACTATTTCCGGTTTGGCCATATCAAATATCTTTTGAAGATTATCCGCATCCCGTATGTCGCCTATAACATGCCGGTCTATTTTTTCATAAAGCCTGCAGTGATCAAAAATATTGGGATATGTGGGAGGTTCCAGAGAATATCCGGTAACCTTGGCCCCCGCCTGCGTCAGTAAATACGTCATCCAGGCCCCTTTAAATCCTGTATGTCCCGTTATAAACACTCTTTTATTTTTATAAAATTCCTTTAAGTCCATATTTGCCTTATCTCCGCCGGATTATATAAAAACTATACATTTTCACATATTTTTTCTGCCATATATTCAAGCATCTCATCGCTCATTCCGGGATAGACACCTATCCAGAAAGTATCCTTCATTATTATATCGGTATTCTCAAGTTTTCCCACAACCCTGAAACCCTTTTGGGATTTACGTAATTCATCAAAGCAGGGGTGTTTTATAAGATTACCGGAAAACAACATTCTTGTTTGAATCCCCGAAGCCTCAAGTTTTTTTACAAGTTCATTCCTTGATACACCTTTTTTACAGGTAATAAGATAACCGAACCAGCTGGGCACGGAATCCGGTGCCGCCTGGGGTAAAATAAGCTTCTCCCCGACGCCCTCAGACCTTAATTTCGAATCTATAACCTCAAAATTATGACGTCTTTTCAAAATAAAGGATGGGAATTTTTTAAGCTGTGCACATCCTATTGCCGCCTGCATATCGGTTGCCTTAAGATTATACCCGAAGTGGGAATATACATATTTATGATCATACCCTTTGGGCAATTCTCCGTATTGTCCGTCAAACCTGTGACCGCACATATTATCATGTCCCGATACACATACACAATCACGTCCCCAGTCACGGAAAGAACGAATGCATTTATTGAGCAGCGCATTATTTGTGTAAACGGCGCCGCCCTCCCCCATTGTCATATGATGAGGAGGATAAAAGCTTGAGGTTCCTATATCACCGACAGTACCGGTATAATATTCAACTCCCTCCAATATATACTTAGATCCAAGGGCATCACAATTATCCTCTATCAGCCACAGATCATGTCTGTCGCAAAACTCTTTGACAGCCTTAAGATCAAAAGGATTTCCAAGAGTATGAGCTATCATGACCGCTTTGGTCAATGGGGAGTATGCTTCCTCCAGCTTACTGACATCTATATTATACTGACCCAATGTCACATCAACGAAGACCGGAACTGCCCCATACTGTATAACAGGCGTAACGGTAGTAGGGAAACCTGCTGCCACGGTAATAACTTCATCTCCCCGTTTTATACGTTTTTCTCCCAGCAGCCCTGAAGTGAGTGCCATGAACGCAATAAGATTTGCCGACGAACCCGAATTAACAAGCGAACAGTATTTTACTTTAAGAAACTCCGAGAATGACCTTTCAAATTCTTCGGTATATCTTCCCGAAGTAAGCCAGAACTCCAAAGACGAATCCACAAGATTCATCATTTCCTCTCTGTCATATACTCTCGATGCATAAGGTATCCTCTGCCCGGCTTTAAAGACCGTATCACGTTTATGATACTTATCACAATATTCTCCGACAAGTTTAAGTATCTCCTCTCTTGCCTCTGTTTCATTCATATTTTCAAACATATACTTTCCCTGCCTGTTTATTTTATATTTATAGATCAATCCCATATCTTCCACGGAGCATTATTTTTACTCCATAAATTTTCAAGCTTATCATGCTCTCTTTTCGTATCCATACATTGCCAGAAACCATCATGCCTGTATGCTTTAAGCTCTCCCTCCTGTGCAAGTTTTTTTAACGGACCCTGTTCAAAAACGGTTTCATCTCCGTATATATAATCAAAGATCTCAGGCTCCAGAACCATAAACCCACCGCTTATCCTGCTCCTGTCTTCATCAGACTTCTCTCTAAACGCGGAAATAGTATCTTCATCATCCATGTCAAGAACTCCAAACCGTTCATTCACGCTTATGGCGGTAACCGTCGCAAGCTTTCCGTGGTTTACATGAAATTCAAGGAGTTTATTTATATCGATATCGGAGACAGCATCACCATAGGTAAGCATAAAACGTTCGTCACCGACATATTTCTGAACGCGTTTTATCCTTCCTCCGGTCATTGTATCCAAACCGGTATCTACAAGTGTAACCTTCCAGGGCTCGGATACATTATTATGTACCGTCATCCTGTTATCCTTTGTAAAATCGAATGTCACATCACTGTTATACAAATAATAATCAGCGAACCATTCCTTTATCATATGCTGTTTATAACCGCAGCAAATAATAAAATCATTATATCCATATGTCGAATATCCCTTCATTATATGCCATAAAATCGGTTTCTCCCCTATTTCTACCATAGGTTTGGGTTTAAGATGACTCTCTTCACTTATTCTTGTTCCGTATCCGCCGGCCAAAATAATAACTTTCATACATCATCCTTCTTTAACTGATCACTGCCGTCAGCCTTCTGACATTAATAAATTACTATTCAAATATTATACCATATACTAAAAAATGTACCAATCCCAATCATAAAATAATATATAGTTATTTATTATATCCCTAAAATATGATAAAATTTATTGGTTAGTGTATAATTTTATATCTGGTAAAATACAGATATGCGGCATGGGAAAACCCGAATTATTACATCCGTATCGGAGGTCTGTCTTGACAAACTCAAAATTAATTGAATTTAATCAAAATGGTGATGAAAGAGGATATCTTGTTGCCATGGAAAGTGAGTCCGAAGGTATACCCTTTCTTATTAAACGTGCTTTTTATATATACGGTTCGGGACAGGATACCATTCGCGGATGTCATGCCAATTACACTACGGAGTTTATACTTGTTAATGTTCAGGGAAGCTGTAAAGTCAAAACCGATAACGGGCATGGAAATGTAATTACCTATAATCTTAACAAGCGTAATCAGGGGGTATATATACCTTCCATGGTATGGAAAGATATGTATGATTTTTCGGATGACTGTATAATGCTGGTCCTGGCCAGCGAGCACTATGATCCATCCGAATATATAAGAGATTATCAGCTGTTTATCAAAAGGGTAAAAGAAGATTCCAACCGGCATCTTCGCAGACTTGAAGAATCCGATGCCCCATTTATGCTCGAATGGATGTCGGATCCTTCCATTAACCGCTTTTTCAAATTTTCATCCGAAAGTCTTAATATTGAATCCGTATTAAATTTTATCAGAAAAGCCCAAAACGATTACGAAGATCAACTGCCCTTAAATCTTCACTACGCCGTTGCCGACGGGGCAGATGAATACTTTGGTACAGTGAGTCTTAAAAACATTGACCAAAAGAACAGAACCGCAGAATATGCAATAAGCACCAGATCCATAGCAAAACATCGGGGTTACGGCCAATTCGCTACCACCGAAATAATCCGGATCGCTTTTGAAAAGATCAAGCTTGAACAGATCTATCTTTATGTTCTTCCCGAAAACGAAGCAGCAATAAAAATGTATAAAAAATGTGGTTTTACGGAAAATCCGCTTAAAGATGATATCGATACTATCAACGGCAAAAAGGTCAAACGGTTAAGATTTGAGATAAACAGAAACGATTATTATATAATGCAGGGAGCAAAAGGGACCAGGGTGACAAACAAATGAAACAAATACGTAAGATAAACAAATTGTCAATTATAATTCCGGTTTATTACAACGAAGAAAACCTGTATCCGCTTTATGATAGTTTGAATGAGGTTGTTTTTCAACATATTACCTACGACTATGAAGTTCTCCTGATAAATGACGGTTCAAAAGACAAAAGCTGGGAAATAATAGAGGACCTTTCAGTTAAAGATCCGCATATAAGAGGAATCAATCTATCCAGAAACTTTGGATCACATGCCGCTATCCTTTGCGGTCTGTCAAACAGTTCCGGAGACTGTGCAGTGGTAAAAGCGGCCGATCTGCAGGAACCTACGGAACTTATCCTCCAAATGGTAAATGAGTGGGAATATGGTAACAATGTGGTTCTTGCCACAAGAGACGGTCGTGACGAAAACCTCTCAACTACCCTTTTTGCCAATTTATATTACAGCATAGTCAAAAAATTTGCACTTCCGTCAATGCCAAAATCCGGCTTTGATGTATATCTGGTTGACAAAAAAGTTATAGATGTATTGGATAAACTCGATGAGCGTAACAGTGCACTTACCTGTCAGATCTTATGGAGCGGCTTCAAAACCAAAGAAATAGGCTACCTGCGCCAGGCAAGAACGGCAGGGAAAAGCCGTTGGACGCTCCACAAAAAAATAAGACTTGTCATGGATACCCTCTTCAGTTTTTCCTCCGTACCCATAACCATAGTTTCAACAGTGGGCATTATCTCTTTTATAGGTGCTCTTATATGGGCTGTTATTGAAGTAGTTCTAAAACTTATGAATATAATCAATGTTGAAGGCTGGACCACTTTATTTATCTTTAATCTCGGAAGTTTCGGCATCACCATGCTGACTCTCGGTATCTTAGGTGAGTACTTATGGAGAACCTTTGATGCAAGCAGAAACCGTCCACCCTACATAATTGAAGACAAAACAAATAACAAGAATCTGACAGAAGAAAAAACGGAGGCCTTCAATAATGTATCTGACCTTTAAATATTTTACTTTTATAATTGTTGCAATATTTTGTTTATACAGTTTTCTCTACGGAAGAAAAACCGCTGCGATTGCTGACGGTCCAAAAATATTTTCTTATAATGATCGGATTTTCAAAATTTATGATTTTTTTATCAGGCTAATTGATAAATACTGGCTAGCACCTCTTATTCTTATTTTTCTGATTTTCTGCTTCACACGATTTTATGCTTTGGATACGGTTCCCGCCGGAGTTCATCTGGATGAGATCGGATATTGGTATGATGCACAAAATCTTGCCCGATACGGTACCGACCGAATGGGATCAAGATATCCTGTCCTTCCCGCTTCCTACGGAGACGGTCACAATCCCTGCTACTGTTATATGTGTATGTTTATGCTTAAATTTTTTCCGTTTTCCGTCAAACTCATGCGTGCGGTAATGGGTATCAGTGCAATCCCCTGTTTTTTTGCCGCTTTCGGTATAATATATCAGCTGTTTGAAAGCCGGCGCTGGGCTTTACTCGGTCCTGTTCTTGTCACAGCGACTCCCTACATTTTTGCCGCAAACCGCTGGGGACTTAATGCAAATCAAATGCTCTATGTATGCAGTATTATCCTTTATTTTCTGATAAGAGCATTAAAATACGGTAAAATAAGAGATTATATTTTAATGGGCGTATTCTTTGGTATAAGCCTGCTCACCTATCATCTGTCCTACATAATGATGCCTCTTTTTTTCGTTCTTATCTTTGTATATCTTATCCCGGTGAAACAATTCAGATTTAAAAATGCTCTTGCTTCGTTCATACCCTTTGCTTTAATAGGATTACCTACATTTCTCGAACAGCTTGTAAATCTGGGACTTATACAGCCCTTCTCTTTTCTCGGATCTGATTATCCACGACTTACCTCCTACAGAGTCGGAGAAATAGCACCGGTAAATTTACTGAATAACATCGGCAATATTATCACTTTGGTTTTTGGAGACAATAATTACACCTATAACTCCGTTAAAGAATTCGGTACGATATATTGGGCGATGATCCCTCTTATGTTCATAGGCCTGCTCCTCGGTTTTAAAGATCTTTACATATCCTTAAAAAATAAAGAGCTAAGCCTGTTTGCACCCATCATTCTCTACGGACTAAGTATATACCTGGGTTTCATAATTGTTATAGGCTGTAATGCATATAAGGCAAACGCCATATATATTAATTTTATTGTACTGGCAATAGCCGGCCTGAGGTATTTATCAGGATACTCTGCTCCCGAATGTCTTTGTGCTTCAAAAAATCATACCGATACTCCGGGCTTTAAAAATACTGTTAATATCCTTCTCGTTTTTTTAACTCTGGCAACTATAGCCCTGTCCTTTCTTTTCTATACCGAATTTTATTTCCGGCGGATGAACAGTAATTACGGGTTTCTGTCGTTATTTAAAAGTACCGAACCGGGAGATATGGTCAAATATGAGGAGAAGGTTTACAACCCTTCAAAAAACAAAAAAGTTTATATGGAGCTGAATTATGAAGATCGTGATTTCAGCGAATGGATGCTTGCTTTATATCTGGAACTTACCCCGGAAGAATTCAACGCTTATGATTTTGCCAAAACAGAAATGTCTCAAAAGGGTATTTCCGATTCCGAAATTAATAAGGATCTGTGGCTTACTCATATACAGTTTGCATTTCCGGAAACTTTTGATGAAAATGAAAATGCGGTATATATCCTCGGAACCGATTGGGAACATATTTCCGCCTATCTTATGGATATAGGATTTAAGTGTGATCAGTCCTATCCGGGCTATAAAATATTGTACCGGGAGTAAATAATATTCCTGTTTAATTCTCTTTATCTTTAAAATTTTACCGAAATACGGAGTTAATATGAATACAATAAACGACTTTCCCTGGAATAAACCGGAAATTCTTCGGGAACAATACAAAAAAAATAATCATAAAATAACCTATACCGGATCAAAAAGCAGAAAGGCTCTGGTCTTCTTTTCCAGCAACGGCATTTATTATCCTAATAATGAAGAAGAATTTTCAAAAAAAATACTAACCATAGACTACTATGACTGGTTAAATATCGGCAAACACCGGATCATAAAAAAATATTTTTCCAAAATCATTTATTTAAGAGACATTTACAAACAATGGTATATAACCGGAATCAATAATACCATCAATACTCAGGACAAATTATATGATTTTTTATGCCGGGAACTTGAGGGGTATGATATAACAACCTGCGGAAGTTCTTCCGGCGGATACATGGCCGCCTTAATGGGGTCCTTGCTTAATGCCGAAAGAATAATCGACAGTTCTGGACAATTTGATCTTACTAAAACTCTGGGAAATGAACCCTTCCTGGATCTTTCCTCCAAAGATCCTGACCTTAACCGTTATTTTTCAATAAAAGAAACGATCAGCAGCCATACAGATAACTTATATTATTTTTATCCGGCTTATCATGAAAATGATATCCGCCAAAATGAATATGTGAAGGAACTTAATATTAAGCGTTTCGCCATGAACAGCAACAAACACAGTAAAACAATCCGTCCCATATGTTACCCATATGTACTCACTGCACCCAAAATACTTCTTGATGAGTTGCAGATAAAGCACAAGGGCAGCATCATCGATGACACTACCCTTTACAAAGAAATCGTACCCGTTCTTAACCGGATCATAGATCCGACACTATACAACATAACACGGATACTGACCCGTGCAATTAAATACCTGCCCATAAGTTCAAAGTAAGCTTATGGGGTTTTGTCAAAATTAATCCTTTTTTCTTCCACAACCACAGGTCTGTGGATAACTCTTGTATTGATATTCAAAATGTATTCTCCTATGAGTCCTATAAAAAGCAATTGCATGCCCCCGAGAAAAAACACACCGATCGTCATAGGCGCCGTTCCGGCATAGAAACTGTTCCAGCGCACAAGCTTTAACACAAGATAAAATATCGCGATTATAAAACTGATACCGGAACAAGCAAGGCCTATAAAGGTAGCAAGCCTTAATCCTATCTTCGTATAGGAAGTAAAGCTGAGCATCGCGGCATCATAAAGACTGTAAAAATTGTTATGGGTCTTTCCGGCTCTTCGCTTAGCCTGTTCATATTCAACTTCAACCATATTAAATCCTTCACCATACTCAGCAACAATGCCTCTCATAAACGGTATGGGATCGTCCAGCTTTTTTAACAATTCAATAAAGGTTTTATCATACAGTCCGAAACCGGTAAAATGCTCTATCATCTTTACATCAGACATGTTTTTTATAAGCTTATAGTATATTGTCCTGAGAAAATATATAAAACCATTCTCCTTACTGGAAGTTTTGATCCCGCTTACAACCTTATGTCCCTCTTCCCATTTCTTAACAAATACCGGGATCATTTCCACCGGATCCTGAAAATCGCAGCATATGGGTATAACACAATCCCCCGAACATTGACACATTCCGTAAAAAGGAGAATTGAACTGTCCAAAATTAGTCACATTAAATATTGCCTTGATCTTAGAATTTTCAGCACATAATTTCTCGATCACATTTCGTGTTCCGTCATTGGAACAATTATCGATAAAGACGATTTCATAATCATATTCGCTTAAAGCCTCATTCAAAACATTTATCAAGGATTCAGCCATCAATTCAGCATTTTCCACTTCATTAAAACACGGAACCAGTATACTGATCTTCTTCATATATTCCACCTATATCCCATTTAATAAATAACCATATCAAACATAATTACACATTATAGCACATCTTAACCAAAACCAAAACACTGCGCTTCTATTTATACAGCCTGTATATTACAACTCCGCAGTACTCTATGATCTTATCCGCTCCCCACTCAATACATCTTTTTTCGGTATCAGATCCGGATGCGGCCGCTAAATATTTGGAATTAAGGTCATCATATTCATCAAACCAGGTATCCTTAAACACAAGATTTAAACCATATCCGGAAGGGAGAGCATATAACGCTCTCCAGGGGACTATGACTTCTTCTGAGTCCACCGTATCCGTATAAACCCAAAGCACCGTATTATCCCAGGAGGGTTTATCCGTAAGATTAAGCGGCATTTTCTCTTCAAGGATAACTTTCGCCTCGGAGACTTCCGCCGCAAATTCATCCGTCACATACTCTCTGTCCCTGTTTGGTACCATTATTACGGAAAATATAAGAGCTGCCTCCAATAATATCGCCACTGCACGAACATTCTTTTCTTCCGGGTTTTCTCCGGCCTCCATTGCAATAAATACAATTCCCATTACCACGAATTCCGCCAGATGACGATCTGCTGCCCATCCGGTAAAAAACAATGCCACCGCTATTATCATAAGTCCGAAATAAATTATCATAAAACCTGTTCTTAATGCTCTGTTGTCTGTTTTCTTTTTTTTAATGCCCGTAAACATAATTATCAGCACAACAAAAATAAAAAAGAACATAAAATAATTACGTCCCCATATACGGTCGACAAAAAATACCTTAAGCTGAAGTGCCATAGAGTACAAACCTGACAACAGCCGTTTAACAAAACCTCCCGCTCCGTAAAGCAGAGCCTCTGTTATCGCACTTGACAAATAATAATTATCAGTATTCTTTATGAATTTAACTATATACCGCGAAACACTCCCGCTCATAGGGTTGCCCGCACAGAAATTCACTCCTATAAAGAAAAAAACCGTAAAAAGCGGCAAACGAAACCGGCAGGGAATATATAAGACTTTTCTTTCCTGATCTTTTATATGCAAAGTATATTGCCACCACCAAAAGACCGGCATAATAAGGCCTCATTAAAGTCAGTAAAGAAGCTATTACAAGCATCATAATAACCTTATAAATCTTGTTGTCTTTATAAGCCGAATATGCAAATCCCATAAACAAAACAGCATATGAATAGCAGGTTATCTCCGGAACAACCGACAAAACACCATACATCAAAAAGGTATAGGATGCCAGATATAACGACAATAAAAGAGTCTGTGTTCTGTTAGGACGAGCTAATATCCCAAAGCCAAAAACAGCAATCATAAATGAGATCAAATTATAGAAAACCGCTTTTGTCAATGACCAGCCAAAGAGTTTACCGAAAACGCAAAAATTAATCAGCAAAACCGGAGACCAGGCCCCAAAGGTACCCGTCCTGGCCGTGATTTCCGTATAGCCGAAAAAGCCCTGCGGTATTCCGTAATCTACAACCCCCGCTGTCTCATAATAATATATTAGCTCATCATTTTCCGCCGAAGAAATCTGCAGATCCTTTAAGGTTATACCTTCGGCCGGAAATGTAAAGATAAAACAAACAAGCACCGTAAGCGCCAAAAAAAATCCGCTTGCCATTCCGGGATGCCTGTAAAAAAACTGCTTCATTCCACCCTCCTCCAAATTTCAAAAACATCATATTCATAAACCTGCGAGTAATCATATTCTTCCATAAAATCCGTGATCATACGTGTTTTTGCAGGTTCCTCGGCTATTCCGCTGGTTTTCAGCAGATCACCTATTATTATAACGGGATAATTCATTTCCCCTTTATCAAGGGAATTTTTTATCCTTGTCATATCGCCCTTCATTTCTTCAACACTGTAGGAGGCAAGATCCGGCCAGGTCGTCATTACCGGGATCATATCAAGATAATATCCTATCGCAGGTGCAAATCCATATACTATAACCTCGTTTTTATTAAGACCGTTTTCATTGACATAATCCGATATGTTCTGAATACAATCCGCCCTTTCCTCAGAAAGTTTTATATTATTAAGAACTCTGTTCCCGTCTACATAATAATCCCTGCGCCCGGTATTATTTCCTTCTTCATATACATATGAGATTCCGAAGAAAAAGCTTTGAAACCATAGCACCGCAACAAATGCACTCAATACCGTCATCATTATCAAAGTATTTTCGGCTTTTACATCGTTTGCAGCCCTTTCCTTTGACTTATGTATCAATCGACTCATCTCCAGCAACAAATACGGGGCCGACAGATACATACTGTTCATGGTAACCGATATGCCGGTATTACTGCCTACTGAAGTAAGTAATATCTGTAATAAAACAAAAACAGAAAGCATTTTTTCATCAACAGCTCTGTCTTTCGAGATTATATTATATATTGATATTACAATAACTATATCCAACAGGGCGGCCGCCGTAAAATAAACTACGGCATAATGATAAAAATCAAACTGAAGTAATTTTCTCCATATCATTATACCGATCATTATCAATATACATAATGAAAGAACTACTGTCCGGAACCTTTTATTTTTCCGCTCATCCTTTATTCTATGGGATATAAGACAGGAAATACCACAAGCCGCAATACCGAAAAATACCGGGTATAATATCCTGTGCATTCCTTTAAGATATGATATCACCATATCTTTCAGCATATAAGAAAAGGTGTAATACTCCGCATCGGAGGACATTGAAAACAAACCCAATATCCCGTTTATATACCGGTCCACACCGTATTTAACCCCCATATATATCAGCATAACGGTTATACTTCCCAAATAACCCGCAAGACAATACAGGGTGTCCCCTACTATCTTCTTAAATACTTTTCCCTTATATTTTTCTCGGTTAAAATAAATATATGACCATACGGATAAAATAAATGCTGCCTGCGTAAGATTTGAAAATCGCACAAAAACATTAATTCCAAGTATGCTCCCGGCTGCAATAAACAGGAATTTATTCTCCCCGGTCATAGCATAATAAATACATATTACGGAAAGTAAAACAAGAAAATTAGATAAATGATTATAAACGATAACCGTAGGACTGTAACACAGACTCATCATAAGCAATTCCCCTGCAAAAACAAGCTTACGGTCCGCATTAAAGCCTCTCGTCAAAAAGAAATACGATATTATCACACCTGCGGAAATAACAAGTCCCGTATAGATATTTATACCTGCAAATATATCCCCGCAGGGAAATCCGGTAAGCATATGTCCGAACAGAGTTGACAGATACGTAGAAAAATACCAGACCTCACTCATATGACCGAT
>JAILKH010000031.1 GCA_024693925.1 Lachnospiraceae bacterium
AGTTATGTAATAGATTTTATATATTTTTATCTTATTAATTTCCCCATTTTTAATGTTGCGGACTGTTATGTGACCGTGGCAACAATAATCCTTGCATTATTGATTTTATTTAAATATAAAGAGTCTGATCTCAAAGAGCTGGAAATGGTTTTTAAAGCAGATAAAAATCAGGAGAACAGCGATGATCGATTATAGTTTTACCTGTTATGAAGAACTGAGTGATATGCGTATTGATAAGTGTATATCCGATATGTATGAGGATTTGTCAAGATCGTTTATTCAAAAGCTTATTAAGGATAGGAAAGTATTTGTGAATGATAAACCGGTCAAGGCAAGCTATAAAGTATCCTGTGACGATAAGGTGAGTTTTACTTCACCGGATAATGTACTGCCGGATATTTTGCCGGAGAATATCCCGTTGGATATATTATATGAAGATAAGGATATCCTGGTTGTAAATAAACCCAAAGGAATGGTAGTTCATCCGGCACCGGGGCATTATAGCGGGACCTTGGTTAATGCAGTAATGTATCATTGCAAAAATGATCTCTCCGGAATTAACGGAGTTATGCGTCCGGGAATAGTTCACAGGATTGATATGAATACAACGGGATCCATCCTTGTTTGTAAAAATGATAAAGCTCATTTGAGTATTGCGGAACAATTAAAGGTTCACAGTATAAAAAGAGTATATACAGCCCTGGTTCACGGTGTGATCATGGAAGATGAGGGTATGATCGATGCGCCCATAGGGAGAAGTGAAAAAGATCGTAAAAAGATGACGATCAATTATAAAAACGGTAAAACAGCGGTAACAAATTACAAAGTATTAAAACGATTTGATAAATATACGCTCATTGAATGCAGGTTACAGACAGGAAGAACCCACCAGATAAGGGTTCATTTAAGCTCTGTAAATCATCCTATTTTGGGAGATGATGTGTATTGCAAAATAAAAACTCCTTATAAGCTGCAGGGACAGACTTTACATGCCGGAGTTATAGGGTTTGTTCATCCGTCCACAAAAGAATATATTGAGATCAATGCTCCATTACCGAAGTATTTTAATGATCTGATTAATAATTTTGATGGATCCGATGGTCTTTAAATCCTTGGTATTTAGGTGTATACTATTATATAAGTAAACAGGTCATTGAGAAATAATGGGGGAGGATAATGAATTCAATTATTACTATTGGAAGACAATTCGGAAGCGGCGGTAGAGAAATAGGTGAGAAGATTGCCGCAAAATACAATGTTAAATTTTATGATAAAGATCTTTTAAAAAGAGCTGCGAAGGAAAGCGGGTTGTGTCATGAAATTTTTGAAAACAACGATGAAAAAAACAACGGTAGCTTTTTGTATAATCTGGTAACCGATACATATTCTTTTGGATATACGTCTCCTTATGTGGAGCTGCCACTGAGCCATAAGGTTTTTCTGGCGCAATTTGATACCATCAAGAAAATCGCCGAAGAAGGGCCCTGCGTTATTGTCGGACGTTGTGCGGATTATGCATTATCAGAAAGGAAGGATTGTCTGAATTTATTTATTAATGCTCCCATTGAAGACCGGATAGAACGTATTAAGCTGAAATTCCCTGCCGAAAAAGACGTTTCGAAAATTAAAGATATGATCGTTAAAACCGATAAATCAAGAGCTAACTATTATAATTATTATTCGATAAAGAAATGGGGAAGGGCAGATACTTATGATCTGTGTATAAACAGCAGTATTCTCGGAATTGACGGAAGCGTTGAGCTTATATCGGATTTTATAGATAGATTTAACAGATAATTAAAGATAATATACCGAAATAAAGATAAGATATAGAAAACCGATATTAAATAACATATATACGGTAAAGAACACAATAATGAAGAAAATCAATAAAAAATATATTCAACTGGGTTTAATTGCATTATTTGTTATATGTATCAGTTTGGGATTTGATCATTTCCTGGATAATCTGTCACTTCCCGATGGTGCAAATCTTGAAATTGGGAAAATACTTCTTCCCATAATTGACGGATGCGGTTTGGCATATTTTTTAAATCCGTTAATGGTGAAAATCGAAAAAAAAATCGTCACACCTGTTTTTTTGAAATTAAAATTAAAATGTGATCATAAAAATTCAAAACGTATTCGTGGTATAAGTATTACGATCACATTGATCATATTTTTATGGATAATTGCAGGTTTGATTCTTATGATAGTCCCTCAATTGTTGGACAGTGTTCAAAGTATCATAAC
>JAILKH010000063.1 GCA_024693925.1 Lachnospiraceae bacterium
TGGAAATATAATGTTATTTGTGGGAATAAATATGATATACTCTATACAATGATTTATATTGCAGACGGATTATTAAGGATTATAGCATGTGGGAAGTAAAAATAGCAGGTATAACATTTTATTATCTGATAAGTTATATGATCTTTTTCAGTGTTTTAGGATGGATCTGGGAAAGTTTTTATGTTTCGATCACCGAACACCGGGTGATTAATCGCGGATACGTTAGCGGACCGGTTTGTACCATATATGGGGTAGGTGGGGTTTTTATGACGGTAATCCTGCAACCTTTTAAAAGTAATTATATAATAACGTTTTTATTTGCCATAGTATTTACAACAACCCTGGAATATATAACTGCGGTAGTAATGGAAACGCTTTTTCATACCAGCTGGTGGGATTATACTGCAGAAAGGTTTAATTATAAGGGAAGAATATGTTTAAAGAGTTCATTGGCCTGGGGATTTGCGTCTTTATTGTTATTTAATGTCCTGCTTCCCATCGCAGATCATATTATTTCTTTGTACAGTGAAAAAAACGGAAGGATAATGATCATTGTAATCGGAATAGTATATGTGGTTGACTTTACAACCTCCACTATAGCAGCAATGGATGTGGCTAAGCGGATTGAAAAGCTGGATATGCTTTTGGATGAATTTGAGTCATATTTTAAATCCTCTAAATTGTATACGGAAGGAGAAGAACTGAAGAACAGACTGGGAGCTATCAGGGTAAGGATAACGGAAATCAATTATATTAAACGTTATTCAAAACGTCTTGAGGTTGCTCAGGCTGTATGGAAGGAAAAGGTTATCAGTTCGGGTCAAAAGTATACCAATGAAACGCTTGGCAGATTAAGTCGTATTAAAGAATTGTATTCAAAAGCTATGATAGGCCGGACTTGGAATAGTATATTTCAGGGCAGAATACTCAGGGCTTATCCTAAGCTTACATCCAGGCGGCATTTTAGAGAACGCGTAGATGAATCTGTTAAGGACGTAGGATATAATGAAGAGGATCAGGGATCACAGAATTAATAAAATATAGGAATATGAACAGAGGTGAACAAATGGCTGGTTTTACATTTAAAGGAGGCATCCATCCATATGAAGGCAAGGAATTTACCAAAGATAAACCGATAAAACGGTTTATACCCTCGGGGGAAATGGTATTTCCGTTATCTCAGCATATTGGTGCGCCTGCAAAACCTGTAGTAAAAAAAGGAGATAGGGTTCTGGCGAACCAGCTTATAGCACAAGCCGGTGGTTTTGTCAGTGCTCATATCTATTCATCGGTTTCCGGAACGGTAAAATCAATAGCAAAGCACAGAGTTGCCACCGGAGACATGGTGGAATCCGTGATAATTGAAAATGATGATCTTTATGAGTCGGCCGGACCGCTTCCGATTGGCAATATTGAAGATATGACAAAACAGGATGTTGTAGATGCCATTAAACTGGCGGGTATTGTCGGTATGGGAGGAGCCGGTTTTCCTACACATGTTAAATTATCTCCCAAGGATCCTGATAAGATATATTATTGTATAGTGAATTGTTCAGAGTGCGAACCGTACCTTACGTCTGATTACAGACGTATGCTTGAAGAACCGGAAAAACTGGTGGCAGGTTTGAAAATAATCCTGTGTTTATTTGATCGCGCGGAAGGAATTCTTGCAGTTGAAGATAATAAACCTGATTGTATCAGAAAATTACGGGAACTGACCTTTGATGATGATCGTATAAGCGTGAAAGCATTAAAAACAAAATATCCCCAGGGTGCGGAAAGACAGTTGATATATGCAACAACTAAAAGAGCCATAAATGCATCCATGCTACCTGCAGATGCCGGATGTGTGGTAAATAATGTTGATACTGTTGTGGCAATATATCAGGCGATTATCGAAAAGAGACCTCTGACGGAAAGGATCGTTACGGTAACGGGAGATGCCGTAAATGAACCGGCAAATTATTTGGTTCCGGTGGGGACAAGTATGAAACAGTTAATAGAGGCTTCGGGAGGATTTAAAGTAGCACCCGGGAAATTGATCTGCGGAGGTCCAATGATGGGCTTTGCTATGTATGATATCGATGTTCCTGTCATAAAAACATCCTCTGCCATAACCTGCTTTACTAAGGATGAGGTAGCCGCTTATGAGCCCTCGGCGTGTATAAATTGCGGAAGATGTGCAGAAGTATGTCCGGGCAGGGTTATTCCGTCGCGACTGGCTGATTTTGCAAATAATCATGATGAGGATATGTTCCTTCGATATAACGGTCTTGAATGCTGTGAGTGCGGATGCTGTTCCTATGTTTGCCCCGCAAAACGCCAATTAACCCAAAGTATTAAGACTATGCGTAAGCTTGTTCTTGCGAAAAAGAAAAAATAAATTATTACGAAAGAACGGAGATAAATGTGATGAGTGACCTTTTTAATGTATCCTCGGGACCGCATATAAGAAGTAAGTATACTACACAAAAAATAATGGGAATCGTTATTTTGGCATTATTACCGACAACCATTTACGGTATTGTTCATTTTGGGATAAAAGCGGCGGTTTTGGTGGTGTCGGGGATAGTCACCTGTGTGATAACGGAGCTTATATATGATCTAATAATGAAAAAACCCATAACTGTGGGAGATTTAAGTGCTGTGGTTACGGGTTTGTTATTGGCGTTGAATATGCCTCCGAATGCCGGCTGGTGGATGCCTGTCATAGGTGGGATATTTGCCATAGTATTTGTGAAGATGCTTTTTGGCGGGCTGGGACAGAATTTTATGAATCCCGCGCTTGCGGGCCGATGTTTTCTTGTAATATGTTTCACGGCTGAAATGACGGATTTTGGCTATGATGGGATTACAGGAGCTACTCCTCTTGCAATGATAAGAAATAATGAAGCTGTCAGTGTTAAGGATATGATCCTGGGCAATATCCCGGGAACCATAGGTGAAACCTCCTTGGTAGCTATAGTTCTCGGTGCCTGCATAATGCTTGCATTTGGAGTTATTGATCTTAAGATACCTTTAACATATATAATCAGTTTTGTTATATTTATGGGACTTTTTGCAGGAAGAGGATGGAATGTTGATTATCTTTTGGCACAGGTTGCGGGAGGAGGTCTTATGCTGGGGGCATTTTTTATGGCTACGGATTATGCGACCAGTCCCATAACGTCCGGAGGAAAGATCGTATACGGTATAGCATTGGGGATTATGACAGGTATATTCAGGTGTTTTTCAAGCAGTGCCGAAGGTGTTAGTTTTGCTATAGTTTTTTGTAATTTACTGGTTCCGATCATCGAAACACTTACTTTACCCAAATGTTTTGGAAAGGGGGGTGAGGCCTGATGAAAGAAAATATAAGATCTGTTCTTACCCTGACAATTATTACGATCGTTGCGGGAATCCTTCTGGGATATGTATATGAAATCACAAAGGAACCTATAGCCGCAAAAACTCTTGAAACTAAAATGACGGCGTATAAAACGGTATTTCCGGAGGCATCGGATTTTACGGCGGCTCCCGGTTTTGATGCCCAAAGTGCAAGAAATATCCTTGATGATAACGGCTTAACGGGGGAAACAATAGATGAGTGTCTGGCAGCGGTTAATGAGAAGGGTGATGTTATCGGGAATGTTATGACTATCACTACAGGAGAAGGTTATGGGGGTGATATAACAATATCTGTGGGAATAAATCGTGATGGTACGTTAAACGGTATTGAGATTCTTGATATTTCCGAAACTGCGGGACTTGGAATGAAAGCGGATACCGATGATTTTAAAAATCAATTTAAAAATAAAAATGTGGCCAAATTTAATTATACCAAGACAGGTGCAGGTGCAGATTATGAGATCGATGCCATAAGCGGAGCAACCATAACCACTAATGCCTGTGTTAATGCTGTAAATGCCGGTCTGGCTTATATGCAGAATCTTGGAGATTAGTTGTGTTTTGCCGAAGGGTTATATAATACCGGGATCGGTATAAGGAGGTTGTAAATGGGTAGATCATTAGAGAGATTATATAACGGAATAGTAAAAGAAAATCCTACGCTGGTATTGATGCTGGGAATGTGTCCTACTCTAGCGGTAACTACAAGTGCCATAAACGGGGTGGGTATGGGTTTGACTACGACTGTTGTTTTGGTCATGTCTAACCTGCTGATCTCCTTGCTTAGAAAATTAATACCGGACAGCGTAAGGATTCCGGCGTTTATAGTAATTATTGCTTCCTTTGTTACTATAGTTCAGTTATTGCTTCAGGCATATATTCCCGGCTTGTATTCGGCCCTTGGAATATATATTCCTTTGATAGTGGTTAATTGTATTATTCTCGGAAGAGCGGAAGCCTATGCATCAAAGAATCCTGTGATCCCTTCCGTATTTGACGGGGTGGGTATGGGACTTGGTTTTACAATTGGACTTACCCTTATTGGAATGATCCGGGAAATATTGGGGGCCGGCTCCATATTCGGATTCCGTTTTTTGCCTGAAAGTATAAAACCGCTTACAATTTTCATTTTGGCCCCCGGAGCCTTTTTTGTTTTGGCTGTTCTTACCGCTGTGATGAATAAAGTTAAGGACAGATCCCAAAATGATAGTGCCGGAATTCAATGTTCGGATGAAATGTGTAAAGGATGTATAAATACCGGTTGTAAGGGAAGGATCATTGAAGGGAGTGATATAGATGGGTAAATTGCTGACGATTGCTATTGGTTCCGCTTTTATTAATAATGTTGTGTTAAGCCAGTTTTTGGGAATTTGTCCTTTCCTGGGAGTTTCCAAAAAGATCAAGACAGCTGCGGGAATGGGGTCTGCAGTGGTTTTTGTTATAACCTTAGCTTCGGCGGTTACTTCATTGATTTATAAATTCCTGCTGGTTCCCTTTAACATAACCTATTTGCAAACGATAGTATTTATATTGGTCATTGCGGCGCTTGTTCAATTTGTCGAGATGTTTTTAAAGAAAAAGGTAAAGAGTCTGTATAATGCTTTGGGAGTGTATCTTCCTCTTATTACCACTAACTGTGCCGTGCTTGGTGTTGCTCTTAAGAATGTTCAGAATGATTACGGTTTTTTGGAAAGTGTTGTAAACGGGTTTGCGGTATCGGTAGGATTTTTGGTAGCCATAGTAATAATGGCGGGAATCAGAGAGAAGATCAAATATAATGATATTCCAAAAGCATTCAGAGGGACACCTATTGTTCTTGTGACCGCAGGACTTATGGCCATTGCATTTTTTGGCTTTTCGGGACTTAAGTAGGGAAGAGAGGAGAAAGGATCATGAATGTTACCGGAATTATTATTGCCGTATCGGTGGTTGGCGGAACAGGTATACTAATTGGTATTTTTTTGAGTATTTTCGGAAATCTGTTTAAGGTAGATACAAATCCTTTGGAGGATGCGATAATTGAGGCTCTTCCCGGAAATAACTGTGGGGGATGCGGTTATGCGGGTTGTAATGCACTGGCACAGGCCATAGCCGCCGGAACGGCTCCGGTTTCCGGCTGTCCCGTAGGAGGAGAACCGGTATCTGAATCCATTGCGAAAATAATGGGAGTAGAGGCTGATTCGGGGGATAAAATGGTTGCCTTTGTTAAGTGTAAAGGTAATTGTGATGTTACTTTTAATAATTACAATTATGAAGGTGTAAAAGACTGCAGAATGGCAAAATTTGTTCCTTCTTCAGGCCCCAAAAGCTGTGACTATGGTTGTATAGGTTTTGGGACTTGTGTTGATGTATGTGAATTTGATGCGATAAAAATTATTAACGGAGTAGCTGTTGTCGATAAAGATAAATGTAAGGCCTGTAAAAAATGTATAGAGGCTTGTCCGAATAATTTAATAGAACTTATTCCTTATAAGGCAAAATATGCGGTTGATTGTATGAATAAGGATAAGGGGCCTTTGGTCATGAAAGTATGTAAAATAGGCTGTATAGGTTGTGGATTATGTGAAAAGGAATGTCCTGTAGGAGCTATAACTGTTAAGGATTCACTTGCATATATAGATCAGGAGAAGTGTATAGGCTGCGGTAAGTGTGCAAAAAAATGTCCTAAGGGAGCTATAGGTAAAATATCATAGTTTCGGATCCATATCATTTAAAGTATTTTTGGGCATTATCCGTATAATAAAGTTTATTGTCCCCGGTGATAAAAACGGCCTCCGTATCGGGGATTTTATTTATAAGGTTTATTGATCCTTTAAGTCCCGATAGTAAACAGACGGTTGAAAGTGCATCCCCATCTAAAGAGGATTGGCTGATAATGGTTGCACTGTAAAGGTCCGTATCTTTGGGATATCCCGTTATCGGATCCATAATATGATGATATATTTTATTATCGTATGTAAAATATCTTTCATATATTCCGGAGGTTACAACAGACATATCGCAAATACTAAGGGATTTTACGACTTCATTGGATTGTGAAAATGGTTTTTTGATCCCTATGAGAAAATTGTCGCCGTTGGGTTTGACACCGACGGTAAGGATGTTTCCGCCCAAAGATATTAAAGCGCTTTTAATTCCTTTTGAAATCATATAATCCTTGAGCCTGTCAGCAATATATCCTTTTCCAAGAGCACCGATATCAACCTTTAAGTCGGAGTCGGTTTTGGAAACGGTAAGGTTTTCGCTATTGATATGCAAATTCATAAGATTGATATGTGGAAGCAGTTCTTTTATTTGTTTATCCTGGGGAAGAGTTTCGTTTTCTCCGGATAATTTCCATAATTCGCATAGAGGTTCGGTTGTAATATCAAAATCCGTTGTCAGAGTATGATATTTTTGAGCATATTTGAGTATTTCAATTGTTTCCGCAGATACAGGAATATCTTCATTGGCAGCAGCTTTGTTTATTTTTGAAATATCACTGTCCGGTACTGTTTTGGAGAACAGATTATTATAATATGAACACATATCAAAGCATTTATCGAGAATATCCTCGTTGTTGGAATCGTAGATATTTATTGTTATTACGGTATCAAAATAAAACCCGGTCCGGGTTATGTAGGTATTTTGATCCCGTAAATTTGCACAGCCTGATAATGAAAGGATACAGTTAAGCAATATAAATATAACTACCGGTTTTATCGGTATATTTGGTCTTGTAATGTTTTTCATGCTATAATATTATCATATGAAAGATATTTGTTACAGCGAAATATTGGTGATTTGAAGGTGTATAAAAATGGCAGGTTTTTTTAATGATCAGGAAAGAGAAGACAGAAAAGCATATAAACAGACGGTGATATATTTTATTGCTGCCATTTCATTGGTAATGCTCCTTTTTCTCGTAATAATATATATGAATACCAAAGATAAACAGGAAAGGGCCAGGGCAGAGGCGTTAAGAAAACAGGCTGAAGAGCAGGCCAGGGAAGAGGAACTTACGGAGCAGAGGCTTGAAGATGAAGCACTTGGGATAGGAGAGCATAATATTACTTCCGAGGATCTTGATTTCTGGGAGATGTATGAGAAAGATAAGCAAAAAGATGAAAAAAAGGGAAATGAAGAAGAATTAAAAGAATCCGAAGATGATGATTATGAAAATATAAAAGACAGAGATAAGAATAATGATGATGTTGTTAAACGTGATCCAACGGTCAGTTCCAACGCAAATGAAGACAGTATCATGGATAATACCGTCGACGACAGAAAAAATGAAACAACAGGCGCCCTTAAAAAAGAAAAAGAAGATGACGGAAAGCACATAAAGGCTACTGCCAAAGGTTCGGAGGCTACCTGGTACGAGATACTTAAGGATGTTGAAAAACATGATTATGATCTTAAAACCTATTTATCAATGGATGAAGAATCATTGGAATATAAGAGTGATAATGTATATACAAAAAGAGGTGTGGATGTATCCAAATATCAGGGGGTTATTGACTGGGGAAAGGTTAAAGCCGCAGGAATTGATTTTGCAATGATACGCGTCGGGGCAAGAGGATACGGAAGCGGGCAGATCACGCTGGATGATAATTTTGTAATTAATATTATGGGTGCAAAGGCAGCGGGACTGGACACGGGAGTATATTTTTTCACACAGGCGATAACGGAAGAAGAGGCGGTTGAAGAAGCTAACTTTACGGTGGGCGCACTTATGAATTACGGGGTCACTTATCCGGTGGCCGTGGATGTGGAATGGATTTCCGGAGATAAGGCCAGAACTGATGATCTTACGCCGGAAGAACGTACCGGACTTGTTATTAAATATTGTGATACGATAAAGGCCTTCGGATATCAGCCGGTCATATATGCAGACAGAGATATGCTGATAGCGGGGCTGTTGCCCGAAAAAATAAAAAATTATGATGTATGGCTGAGTGATGATCTTCAACCTGAAGATGGTACGGATTATCCGTACAGATTTTCTATGTGGCAATATACAAAGAAGGGTAAGGTGGACGGCATAGAGGGAGAGGTTGATCTTAATCTGAGATTTTTTAATACAAAGGAAAAATAATGCCTGTTAAGAGGGCAGAGTCAGTAATTTTTCGGATATTTTGATCTTGGTATATAAATCAGCATATGCGGACGGAGCCAAAGTGTCAATGTAATTAAGTTCATATTTTTTTTCGGGAGATATACGTTTGACAATATCAACGGCCTTGTTATATGCAATTGCTGCCATTTCTTCGGTAGGATATACGCCTATGGTATAATTTCCGTTTATAAGGATTACTGCTTTGTAATTTACGGTGCCGTTTTTGCAGGTGTTTTTTCTGACTCCGTGATATTTGTTTATTATTTCTATATTTTCATACCTGAAATCATAAATGTCGTTATTGATAAAGCGATAATCGCGATTCAATACGGCATTTTTTTTAATACCGTATCTGGAGTGAAGATTTATCTGCATTCCATAATCGGCAACAAAAAGATGCCCTCCGCGACTCGATATCTTATGTTCCGAGTAATAGAAAAGGTCTTCAATATCAAATTTGTAGATACGGTTCCTGTCTAAATAATAATAAAAAAATCTTTTTTGAAGATATATGGGATTTTTTATATATACATGGTTGTCCCGGAAGTTTACCAATACAACGTATTTTTCAAAGTGCAGAGGACAATCGGTGGGATATTCCTCGATGCTTAAGCCGCTTTTGGTCAGAATCCGGGCATAATCATAAGCTTTTGAGGCAGTGTCTTCGGTAGGATAGCTTCCGAGACTTATATGCTTGTTTTTGTATGTAAAAGAAGCTCTGTAATATATTTCACCGTTTTTTTTAGTAGTAGTAAATACACCTGCTTTGTTCATTTTTATTCCTTTGTCCGGGAGGGAACAGTATATGTCTGAACCTTGGATTTAATGTTGCCGGATATGATATTTGTTTTTATGCATATAGTATACACTATATGTTGTGTATGTTGTAGATTTTTTTTCAATATAGTGATATTCTATAATTATTAAATTTTGAGTACGTTTACATTGTATACCGGTTAAGGAGGGAAATATGCCAAAATCAATAAATCAGAAGCTGAAGATTATGTATTTAAAGGATATACTTTATAAATTTTCTGATGAAGACCATCCTATGAGTGCTTCTCTAATATGTGATATTCTCAAAGATTATGATATAGAGGCCGAACGAAAAAGTATATACAGTGATATAACGCTTCTTGCAACTTACGGTCTTGATATTATGAAATTAAACGGTCGTGAAGGCGGCTTCTTTATGGGGAGCAGGGAATTTGAGCTGGCTGAACTTAAGCTTCTTATTGATGCGGTTATGTCTTCCAAATTTATCACCAGGAGAAAATCGGATCAGCTGGTTAAAAAGTTGTCTTCCTTTGCCAGTGAATATGATGCTGATGAATTAAAGAGACAATTATACAGTATTAACCGTATAAAGGGACAAAATGAAAGTATCTTTTATACCGTTGATGATATAAATCGTGCGATAAGGAATAATTGTAAAATAGAGTTTAAGTATTGTGAGTGGACTACCGAGCTTAAGCTTAAGCCAAAAAAGAACGGCAGTTTATATAAAGTAAGTCCCATAACCCTTATATGGGACGATGAGTATTATTATCTGGTGGCATATGATTCGGAAGCAGAGATCGTTAAACATTACCGGGTGGATAAGATCAAGGATGTGGTAATTGTTTCGCAAAAGAGGGATAAACCGCTTGATAAGCTGGATATGAGTTCATATTCAGGTAAGATGTTTGGGATGTTCGGAGGTAAAAAGGTAACGGTAGGGTTGGGATGCCCCAAGGATAAGATCGGTATTTTGATCGACAGGTTCGGAAGTGAGATAAAGATAGTTGAGAAGGATGATACGGAGATAAAAGTATATTCTGAAGTGGTTTTAAGTCCGCAGTTTTACGGATGGATAGCTTCGGTGGGGCCGGCTATACGGCTTATAAGTCCGGTTGAGGCAGTGGATGAGATGAGAGAATTCCTTAAAAAAAATCTTGAAAATTATTAAGTGTTTATGGTTGACTAATGTATCCGGGGTTGGTATATTTGTATCTGTACACAAAATGTAGATGTTAAATGGTATAAGAACACCATATATTGATTGGAGGCTTTTATGGGAGCAGAGGATGTAAAGGATACTGATAATAAGGATTATTCTGAGATTTTTAAGCCCAAAAGGGATGTCAGAATGGTAAAAAAGGATGGAACAAGGGAAAAGTTTAATGTTCAGAAAGTAATAGATGCCGTCGGTAAATCCGCATACAGAGCTCTTACTAAATTCAGTGAGAGTGAAAAAGAGTTCATTTGTGAAAAAGTAGTGGAAAGAGTGGATGAACTTGATGTAGATGAAATCCCTATTCCCGTTATGCATAATATTGTTGAAAGTGCTCTTGAAGAAGTTAAGCCCATAGTTGCTAAATCTTACAGAGATTACAGAAACTATAAACAGGATTTTGTCAGAATGCTGGATGATGTTTATAAAAAGAGCCAGTCAATAATGTATGTCGGAGATAAGGAGAATGCAAATACCGATTCTGCCCTTGTATCTACCAAGCGAAGTTTGATATTTAATCAGCTGAATAAGGAATTATATCAGAAATTCTTTATGACTACCGAAGAAATACAGGCTTGCCGGGATGGATATATATATGTTCATGATATGTCCGCAAGGCGTGATACCATGAACTGTTGTTTGTTTGATGTTTCGGCTGTTTTAAAGGGCGGCTTTGAAATGGGAAATATATGGTATAACGAGCCTAAAGCTCTGGATACCTGTTTTGATGTGATCGGCGATATAGTATTATCGGCGGCTTCGCAGCAATACGGTGGCTTTACAGTGCCAAGTGTGGATCTTATACTTGAGCCTTATGCGGAAAAATCATATGCGAAATATTTTAAAAAATATATCGATCTTGGTATAGACGAAGAAAAAGCAGCTGAGGTGGCTTATAAAGATGTTGAAAGAGATTTTGAACAGGGCTTCCAGGGATGGGAGTACAAGTTTAATACCGTAGCAAGTTCAAGGGGAGATTATCCGTTTATAACGGTTACGGCCGGAACAGGAACAGGACGTTTTGCGAAGCTTGGTACAATCACTATGCTTAATGTAAGACGTAAAGGACAGGGAAAGGAAGAATGCAAAAAACCTGTGCTTTTTCCCAAGATCGTTTTTCTTTATGATGAGAATCTTCATGGGCCGGGGAAGGAACTTGAGGATGTTTTCGAAGCAGGGGTTGAATGTTCGAGTAAAACCATGTATCCCGACTGGCTGAGTCTTACCGGTAAAGGATATATTGCGAGTATGTATAAACAGTATGGTAAGATCATTTCACCAATGGGTTGCAGAGCCTTTTTATCACCCTGGTATGAGAGAGGGGGAATGCATCCTGCAGATGATAAAGATTCTCCGGTATTTGTGGGAAGATTTAATATAGGAGCGGTATCTCTTCATCTTCCGATGATACTTGCAAAATCAAGACAGGAAAGCCGTGATTTTTATGAGGTTTTGGATTATTATCTTAATCTGATAAGAGGACTTCATAAAAGAACTTATGCTTATTTGGGGGAAATGCGTGCATCAACAAATCCTTTGGCATATTGTGAAGGAGGTTTTTATGGTGGACATTTACAGCTTACGGATAAGATAAAACCGTTATTAAAGACTGCCACAGCCTCTTTCGGGATCACTGCTTTTAATGAACTTCAGGAGTTATATAACGGCAAGTCCCTTGCGGAGGATGGGGAATTTGCTCTGGAGGTATTGTCATATATAAATAAAAAGGTTAATGAGTTTAAAGAAGAGGATCAGCATCTTTATGCGATTTATGGCACACCGGCAGAGAGTCTTTGCGGACTTCAGGTGAAACAATTCAGGAAGAAATACGGGATTGTGGAAAATGTTTCCGACCGGGAATATGTTTCCAATTCCTTCCATTGCCACGTATCGGAGGATATTACTCCGATAGAAAAACAGAATCTTGAATATCGTTTCTGGGAACTTAGTAACGGCGGCAAGATACAATATGTAAAATATCCTATAGATTATAATCTTGAAGCAATTAAGACACTTATACGCAGAGCAATGGAAATGGGCTTTTACGAAGGTGTTAATATGTCATTGGCATATTGTGATGATTGCGGTCATCAGGAACTGGAAATGGATGTATGTCCTAAGTGCGGAAGTAAGAATCTTACTAAAATAGAGCGTATGAACGGATACCTGTCTTATAGCAGGGTTCATGGAGATACCAGACTGAATGATGCAAAAATGGCGGAGATAGCGGAAAGGAAGAGTATGTAGGATGAGGTATCACAATATAACAAAGGACGATATGCTAAACGGAGACGGCCTTAGGGTGGTTCTCTGGGTGGCCGGTTGTAACCATTGCTGTAAGGAATGCCAAAATCCTATTACCTGGGATCCCGACAGAGGAATCCTGTTTGATGATAAAGCAAAAAGAGAGATTTTTGACGAACTTGATAAGGATTATATTTCGGGAATCACTTTTAGCGGAGGAGATCCGCTTCACCCCGCTAATATGATGGATGTTATGGTACTGGCAAAAGAGATCAAAGAGAAGTATCCCGGTAAAACCATATGGCTGTATACCGGTTCTGACTGGGAAGAAATATATGATCTGCCGATCACAAAATATATAGATGTTTTGGTGGATGGTGAGTTTAAGGTAGAATTAAAGGATGTTAAATTAAGATGGAAGGGAAGCTCCAATCAAAGAGTTATAGATGTACAAAAGACTCTTAAGAGCGGAGAAAGTATGAATCCGGTCATTCATTGTCCCGATTATTATGTATGATGAGGTAAATATGAAAGAGATTATAAAGATAACCTATCTTTCGGACAAGATAGATAAACTTACCTATATAGAAGGTAAAAGTGATTGGATAGATTTGCGCTCTGCCGAGGACATCACTTTAAAGAAGGGGGATTTTCACCTTATTAATCTCGGAGTGTCAATATGTTTGCCGGATGGTTATGAGATGCTCATAGCTCCCCGAAGTTCAACTTTTAAGAATTTCGGAATAATACAGACTAACAGTGTTGGTGTTGTGGATGAATCTTATGGAAAAAACAGCAGTAAGGATGTTCTAATGATGCCTGTATATGCCATCAGGGATACGCACATAGGAATTAATGACAGGGTATGTCAGTTTAGGATAATAAAGCATCAGCCGGTTATAGAATTTATTGAGACAATGCCAAGTGAAGACGGGGAAGCCAGGGGCGGCTTTGGTTCGACGGGGATTAATTAGAACGTAATTATGAAGAAGCATAAGATAGTCAAAGTTAAGAAAGACAGTATTGCACAGGAGATGGATATTGAGGCAGGGGATCATTTGCTTAAGATCAACGATCAGCCGATGGATGATATATTTGATTATCAATATTTGTCAGAAGATGATTATCTGGAAGTTCTTATTGAAAAACCAAATGGAGAGCAGTGGCTTCTTGAAATAGATAAAGATCCCGATGAGGATCTGGGAATTGAGTTTGATAGCGGTCTTATGGACTGTTACAGGTCTTGTCATAATAAATGTATTTTTTGTTTTATCGATCAAATGCCAAAGGGAATGCGAGAAACCTTGTATTTTAAGGATGATGATTCAAGACTTTCATTTCTTCAGGGGAATTATGTTACACTTACGAATATGAGTGATCATGATCTGGATAGGATAATAAAATATCATTTATCACCTATAAATATATCATTTCACACCACGAATCCGGAATTAAGATGTATGATGCTGAATAACCGGTTTGCCGGTGAAGCATTAAAAAAAGTCGATAAACTTTATGAAGCCGGTATATTAATGAACGGACAGATCGTTTTATGTAAGGGAATAAATGATGGTCTTGAACTTGAAAGATCTATTTGCGATCTTATGAAATATATCCCCTGTATTGAGAGTGTTTCTGTGGTTCCGGTAGGCCTTTCAAGACATCGTGAAGGGCTGTTTGAGTTAAAGCCTTTTGAAAAGGAAGATGCCCTGAAAACCATCGATATTATAGAAAAGTATCAGAAGTTAGCTTATGAAAAAACGGGTTTTCATTTTATACATGCATCCGATGAGTTCTATCTTCTGGCGGACAGACCTTTGCCGGAAGCCGAAAGATATGATGGTTATTTGCAATTGGAAAACGGAGTAGGAATGATAAGACTTTTAAATGATGAATTTGAGGAAGCATTAAGAGACCTAAAATCCTACATGATCAAAAACCCGGGTTTGTATAATAAAAAAAGAATATTATCTATGGCTACAGGCAGGCTTGCGGCTCCTTTTATAAAGGATATGATCGGGAAGTTTGAAAAAATCATTCCATCGATCAAGGTAAATGTGTATGAAATCCGTAATGATTTTTTCGGGGAACTTATAACGGTTGCGGGTTTGCTTACCGGGCAGGATATAGAAGCTCAGCTTAAAGGTAAAGAGCTGGGGGAGAGGCTTCTGTTGCCTCAATGCGTATTAAGAGCTGCCGAAGATGTTTTTCTGGATGACCTGCATCTTTGCGACCTTGAAAAATCTTTACAAGTACCTATAGATATTGTAAAATCAAGCGGATGGGATTTTATTGAAGCTATAATTGAAGATGATGGCTTCAGAAACATAAGATTTGGGAGAGAAGAAGTATGAGTAAGCCGATCGTGGCAGTTGTAGGACGTCCCAATGTCGGAAAGTCGACATTGTTCAATGCATTGGCGGGGGAAAGGATTAGTATCGTTAAAGATACTCCGGGAGTGACCAGAGACAGAATATATGCAAATGTAACCTGGCTGGATAAGGATTTTACACTTATAGATACCGGTGGAATAGAACCGGACAGTAAGGATATCATTTTATCAAAGATGAGAGAGCAGGCGCAGATCGCTATTGATACCGCGGATGTCATTATTTTTATGGTGGATGTTAAGCAAGGCCTGCAGGATGCGGACAGTAAAGTTGCGGATATGCTCAGAAGATCTCATAAGCCGGTGGTATTGGCTGTTAATAAGGTTGATGATCTTAAGAAGTACGGAAATGATGTTTATGAATTCTATAATCTTGGTATCGGGGAACCATATGGTATATCGTCTGCAAACATGTTGGGTTTGGGAGATATGCTGGATGTGGTTGTTTCGTATTTTCCCAAGGACAGCGGTGAAAGTGAAGAAGATGACAGACCCAGGATCGCGATTATCGGTAAGCCTAATGTAGGTAAATCTTCGATAATAAATAAGCTTTTGAAAGAGGACAGGGTTATAGTCTCCGACGTTGCGGGCACAACAAGGGATGCTATTGATACGCCGGTTGTGAATAACGGACGTGAATACGTATTCATAGATACTGCCGGGTTGAGAAGAAAGAATAAGATCAAAGAAGAGCTTGAACATTATATGGTTATAAGGACGGTGGGGGCTGTTGAGAGAGCGGATGTTGTCGTGCTTGTAATAGATGCGGTTGAGGGTGTGACGGAACAGGAGGCAAAAATTGCCGGAATTGCGCATGACAGCGGTAAAGGAGTGATCATAGCCGTCAATAAGTGGGATGCTGTTGAAAAGACAGATAAGACCGTTTATGAGTATGAAAACAGGATTCGAAACACTTTATCATATATGCCTTATGCGGAAATGATTTTTATTTCGGCCAAAACTGGGCAGCGTTTGAATAAACTGTTTGAGATGATCGATATGGTGGTTGAGAATCATTCGATGCGAATTCAGACCGGGGTACTTAATGAGATAATGACTGAAGCGGTGGCAATGCAGCAACCGCCGGCAGATAAAGGAAAAAGACTTAAGCTTTTCTATATGACTCAGGTTGCCGTTAAACCTCCTACTTTTGTCATATTTGTAAATGATAAAGAGTTGATGCATTTTTCGTATACGAGATATATAGAAAATAAAATTCGTGAGGCTTTTGGTTTTAGAGGAACTCCGTTGAAATTTATTATCAGGGAAAGAGGCGAAAAGTAATGGCTCGTATTATATGTCTTGTATTGGGATATGCTTTGGGACTTGTACAAACAGGATATATAGTTGGAAAGGTGAAGGGCATTGATATACGAAATTACGGCAGTAAAAATGCAGGTACTACAAATGTACTTAGAACCATGGGAAAAAAGTATGGAGTAATGGTCCTTCTGGGAGATGCATTGAAATGTATTGTGGCTGTATTATTGGTAAAGCTGTTGTTTCAAAAAAGCTATCCTGATATTATTATATTATTGACGCTTTATGCTTCCGCAGGAGTTATATTGGGGCATAATTTTCCCTTTTATATGAAATTTAAAGGAGGAAAAGGTATTGCAGCGACCCTGGGAATGGCCTTATCTTATTTGTTTCTTATAGATGATGGATGGATAGTACCGGTAGCGGGTTTTGGCCTTTTTTTAATTATATTTTTTACAACAAATTACGTGTCTTTAGGCTCTGTTGTAGGATATATCAGTCTTTATATCAGTATCATTGTTATGGGGGAGTTGGGGAAATATAACTTCCCCCCGGAAAGTAACAGAGTATTGCTTACAGAGTATTATATTATAATGGGAGCCTTGACGGTAATGGCTATATATAGACATAAAGATAATATAAAGCGTCTTATATCCGGTACGGAAAGGAAGACTTATCTCAGGAGTAAGCCTGAGATAGATGTATCTAAGCAGGAAAGAACAAGTGATAAATAAATTATAAAAGGTGGAGGTTGAATATGGCTAAAGTTGCTATTATAGGTGCCGGAAGTTGGGGGACCGCATTATCGGTAGTTCTCCATAATAATGGGCATGAAGTTACAATCTGGTCGGTTATTGAATCGGAAATAAAGATGCTTAAAGAAAAACATGAACATTTTGATAAACTTCCGGGGGTGAAGCTGCCGGAAGATATCATATTCACGACTGATCTTAAGATGGCTTGTGATGATAAGGACATGCTGGTTTTGGCTGTACCTTCACCTTATACAAGAAGCACAGCGGCAAATATGAGCAAATACGTTAAAGCAAACCAGCTTATAGTGAGTGTTGCAAAAGGGGTTGAAGAGGATACTCTTATGACTCTTTCTCAGATAATTAAGCAGGAAATAGAACAAAGCAGGGTTGCAGTTCTTTGCGGTCCTTCACATGCAGAGGAAGTTGGAAAGGAAATTCCGACCACCTGTGTTGCGGGAGCTGATAATAAGGCTGATGCGGAATATGTGCAGAACGTGTTCATGAATGAAAACTTCAGGGTTTATACCAGTAACGACGTATTGGGAATGGAGCTTGGAGCGGCGCTTAAGAATGTTGTTGCATTGGCGGCGGGCATGGCTGACGGGCTCGGATACGGAGATAATACAAAGGCAGCTCTTATTACAAGAGGAATAGCCGAAATTAGTCGTCTTGGAGTTGCAATGGGTGGAAAAGCAGCTACCTTTGCCGGACTTACGGGAATAGGTGATCTAATCGTTACCTGTGCCAGTATGCATTCGAGAAATCGCAGAGCCGGAATTCTTATCGGCCAGGGAAAAACCATGAAAGAGGCAATGGATGAGGTTAAGATGGTGGTTGAAGGAGTTTATTCCGCCAAGGCTGCTAAAGCTCTTGGTGAGAAATATAAGGTCGACCTGCCGATCATTGAACAGGTAAATCTTATTCTTTTTGAGGATAAACCTGCGGCAGAAGCTGTAAAGGATTTAATGCTCAGAGATAAAAGGGATGAAATATTGATTACAGCTTAAGGAATATGTGATATTGTTGATGGTGGATTCACCGGCTCAGGGAAGAAAACAGTATATGGAAAAAATAAAACAATATCTTGTTATGAATCGCAGAAGAATAGGAATGTCTCTGGGTGGAGTTATAATCTGTGCCATCAGTGTGGGTATATTTAAGCTGGCAGCTCTTGGGGTAGACCCTTTTCAGTCTTTTATGAGTGGTCTTGATGCTTTGATCCCCATAGGTTTTGGTACCTTATATGTAATTGTGAATGCTTTGTTACTGTTGTTCAGTCTCATAACGGACCGTACCCGGATCGGTATCGCAACATTTATTAATCTTTTTTTGCTGGGATATATAACTCAGTTTACCTATGATTCTCTTCAGAAGATATTTCCGGATCCGTCAATGATAATAAGAGCAGTCTCTTTGATCATTGGGATCGTAGTGATCTGTTTCGGCTCGGCTCTGTATATGACGGCTGATCTTGGGGTATCTACTTATGATGCGATTGCAATAGTTTTATCCGAGAAATGGAAACTTGGGAAATTTAAGTATATTCGTATTTGCACAGATATTGTGTGTGTTATAGCAGGTTGTATTTTATTTATTGTGGCAGGTAATTCCTTTGGGGATATTCCTACAATTGCCGGGATAGGAACTATAATAACTGCATTTTTTATGGGCCCGCTTATAGAACTTTTTAATGAGAAGATCGCCCGTCCCCTGCTTAAAGGAAAGAAGGGGGCAGCCGGATAATTTACAGAATTACCGGGGAATGTTCATATTCCGATATAAAATTAATATTTGATCTGACAGATAATGTTTTGTTATAGAGTTCAGCGGCTGAAATACCTTCGGAAAACATTCTGAGAGCCCGCTTATATAACAGAGCATTATTTTTTTCTGAACTGTAATAGTAATTTTTTAATATATTTTCAGCATCGGCATTTTTGGAAATTATGGGAAGCCGAGAATGCTGTTTTAGCGTACGTAATAATGGTATGGCATTTTTTTTGAAGCCCAGGGGTTTTATATAATAATGAAAACCATCGTTAATATATTCTGTACTGTTTTTTTGGGTGATGTCTAACAATATATGCATAAGAGACCGGTTGATCCTTGAATACACCAGGTCCTTTGATTTGAGTTTTGAACAAAGGGAAGAAAATGATCCGGCGTGCTTATATTGTTTTAATATCTTGTGGGCCAGATTATCGGAAACATCCAGATAATCGGTAAGCGCTTCGGCAGAATCAATACTGTTTAATTTATAAAACAATAAGAGACTGTAATCATCTAATGATATCGGGCGATGATCTATAAAGTAATCGGTAAGAGAGTTATATACTTCTTCCGGTATACGGCCTATTAAAGAGGTTAAGTCAGGCGCCGTTGAAGTACCCGGTGCTGAAAGAATATCATTTCTTAAGGCTTTTGATGAAAGTGCACCCGAAGAAGTATCATGATAATCGGATACATAGCGCTTTGTAGTGTGAAAATTGCATTCAAATGACAGTTTTTTTGCCGAAATAATATAAGAAGTACCCAGTAGATTATTTGGAGTGTTTAGTACTTTACTAATACTTTCGGGTATATTTTTATCCGAATTTATTGCCTTTGCGTAATTTATTCCCTTTATTAAATTTTTGTATAACAAAGGGGATTCGTGTTTTTGCGAAGCTGAAATATATTCGGCAGCATCTTTAAGAAGGTTAAGATCTCCGCATTCGGATCCGAAAGAAATGCAATTTACGACCCCGAGATTTTTTATGAGGGATACGGCACCGGAAGAGAAATAATCAAGGCTACCGGTAGAATAATAATGGGGAAGTTCAACAATAAGGTCCAGCCCGGCGGTTAGGGCGTTTAAGGTCCGTTCATATTTTGATATTATTGAAGGACAGCCTCGTTGAACATGATCGGGAGACATTATTCCGATCATATAGTCTGCATTTGTCTCTTTACGGGCATTAATTATGTGCTGGACATGCCCGTTATGTATGGGATTATATTCGGCTATGATGGCTGTTACATTCAATGGTTTATGATCACCTTATCCTTTGGAAGATGTTTTAAAAGTGTATTTTCCAGTTCATTGGGATTAATGGGTTTTGTTATATAATCACAGAATCCTATACGTTTATATTCATCATCCATTCCGCTTACTACATTTGCCGTAAGCATTACTACGGGAGTGTTAGTGTTAAGACCGTTTTGTGAAATGATCTTAAAGGTTTCAATCCCATCTTTTAAAGGCATTCTGTGATCAAGTAATATTAAATCATATCTGATATGCATGCACTTGTCAATCGCTTCGTCTCCGCTGAGAGCCTTGTCGATCGTTACCATGGTAGACTTCAGCAATCCCTCCGTTACAATAAGATTGGTTTTTGAATCATCTACAATAAGTATATTCGCCGAAGGGGCAGTGAAACGTTCTTTATATTCGGGGGATTTGGAAGAATCGGGATTTACAAGTGGTCCGATCGGGGAATGATCGGATACTTTTTGCGGGATTATTACCGTAAAACGACTTCCCACACCCGGGGAACTTTTAACAATAATATTTCCGTTTAGAAGAGACGTAAGTTCTTTTGTGATCGCAAGCCCCAGCCCCGTTCCGGAAACGGAATAATTATCATTTTGCTCAAAGCGGCTGAAGGAGTCGAAGAGATAAGGAATATCTTTTTCGTTGATCCCGATTCCGGTATCCGTAATATCTATTATCAGATCTATGGAATCTTTATCGGTTTCATCAAAAGTCATGTTTAGTGTAACGCCACCATTTACGGTATATTTAATTGCATTGGATATGAGGTTTGAGAGGATCTGCCCGATGAGCTTTGAATCTCCGTAAAGCTTTGAAGGGAGTTCGTCATCACAGATCACATGAATATATAAGCCTTTCTTTTCGGCAGACTGTATAAAAAAGTAATAACTGTTTCTTAAAAGTATGTAAGGATCATAGTCCTTTGAATTGATATTGGTCTTACCGGCTTCAATTTTTGAGAAATCAAGAACATCATTAAGTATACTCAGAAGAGTCTCTCCGGCAGTGCTGATATTGTAAGAATATTCTTTGATCAGGGGATCATTTGCCGAGCGCTGTATCAATTCGTTCATTCCAAGTATGGAGTTAAGAGGGGTGCGGATTTCATGCGACATATTCGCAAGAAAGGCAGACTTGGCATTGTTGGCATTGTCTGCGGATGTACGGGCCGATTTTATTTCGTTTAAATAAAAAACATCTTCCGTAATATCTTCTATCAGAAAATAGGAGCCTATAGGTCGATTTTTATTGTCGTTAAATCTGTTGTATTTTATTTTGAAATGCCGGTTGTCGGTTGTAAGGGCATCTGCGTTGTTCTGGGTAAAAATTGCCACTCCGGTATCGGCATTATTGTTCTTGTTTATTACTGTAGCTATAGGTTCGCATTTAAAGTTATATTCCGGAATATTTATATTAAAATTATTGATAGAAAATGAGTTGGCATAAATACATTTTTCATTGATATCAAAAAGGATCAGTCCTTCTTTCATGTTATCTATTACCCGCCCGATGGATGTGGTCATAAGATAATGCGGAACAAAGGTGCGAATACCGAAGCATATAAGGGCACCTGCAACCGCATAAAAGATTACGGAAATATCTAAAACAAGTCCCAGTGTCATATAGAAAATATTTAAGATAACGATGAAAAGGATAACGGAGAGCAGAATTATATATTTGATCTGGTATATACCGCGATTTTTAATTATTCTTGATATGATATAGCATATGGCGATCAGTAAAAAAGTATAGTCAATTGCCAAATGCAGATAGTATAGGGGTTTAAAACCGGTTTGATAAAATATTGTTCCCGCAAAAGAAGAGTTGGTATAGATATAAAAGTGTTCTTTTATGACCGGGTTCAGTAACAGAGAGGATGAATCCAAAAGCATTATGATAAAAGCGGGAAATTTTAATTTTTTAACCGCATTATGATGTTCGGTATAAGACAGTATAAATATAAAAAGATAATACAGTATCCAGTCGATGGATATAAAATAAATGCAGTAGGCTATTTCGGCCATTTTCTCATAAAAAGAAAGTGCAACTATAATATTTGAGATAATGGACACAATTGCAAATAGCATGGCTTTTTTGAGAAAAGTCCCGTATTCTTCCCGTATTTTATTTGTTGAATTTAAAGTGATTAGTATAGACGCGATAGCTAAGCAGTCTATGATCACATATATTATTTTGGTATACATTTTCAATTACCTCATGCTGCTTAATACACGTTACTTATTTAATTATATCTTAAATTGTAAATAAATAAAAGAATATAAGTGATATTTAAAAAGGAATATAAGCATTGTTTTGATAAATAAAAACTGTTATGTGATTATCATACGTGCTATAATACTTATGTAGTTTTTGTGTATTTTTACATGGTTTTGAAATAAAACACAAGGATATAAATATGAAAAAGGATTCTAATTCCATAAAAGATTCATTTAAAAAATTTGGGACAAAAAATGTTATAGGCAGTTTGCTTGTAATGTTTTTTTTCGTTTTTATCATTGGTTTTTATTTCAGTAAAATGTATTCTGCAGTTAAAGAAAGGATAATCATTACGGGAGAAGTAAGAGCTCTTAAGGCTGCAGAGCTTTTCAACCGGTATGTGGATGCGGAGAAGTTCATAGTTGGTCAGGAAAAGTATATGGTTGAAAAAATGCTTCGGGAAGGTTGTAAGGCTGAAGAAATAAAACAGTATATGATGGATTTTTCTGTATATATTCAGTCGAATTATTCGGATAAGATCACAGGTGTATATGGGTTTATTAAAGGGAAATACTATGATGGCGCGGATTGGGTTCCGGATGAAGACTACGATCCCAAAGCAAGGCCCTGGTATCGGGAAGCTATTGCGGCAGATGGTGAGGTCGTTATGATAGAACCTTATGTTGACTGGCAATATAAAACCACTACAATGACTGTGGCTCAGATGCTTTCGGACGGCGAGAGTGTTGTTGCCGTGGATATAAGTTTCGATATGCTTAAAGAGGTAAATGAGAAAAATGCCGGTTCTGATAATGATACGGAATTTGTCATTGATAAATACGGAAATGTGGTTGCGCATTCCAATGAATTTGAGATTGGAAGTAATTACCTGGGCAGAGATGATACCCCCGAAGCCATAGCCGCAAATAAAATGGTTGAAACTGATGGGGAATGTTTTGAAATAGAGTTTGTGGGGGTCGAGTATATTGTGTATATTGTTCCCATAGGTGATATATGGTACTCGGTTTCTTTGATGGATTCTCAAAGAAGTTTTTTTATCCTTCGAATAACTTTTGTTGTTACGGTGCTTCTTGTAATAGTAGGAATAGGCTTGATGATCTTGTTTTTTTATGATCTGTTAAATAAGACTATAGCACTTAATGATGAAAGGATTAAAATTAACGAGCTTGAATTAAAATCAGAAAAGGCACTTGCGGCATCCGAGGCTAAAAGTACCTTTGTTTCCAATATGTCCCATGAGATAAGAACTCCCATTAATGCAATTTTGGGTATGAATGAAATGATCATAAGGGAATCCAATGATGAAAAGGCGGTTGAATATGCCTATAGCATAGAGAATTCAGGACACGTTTTGCTGGGAATAATAAATGATATTCTTGATATGTCCAAGATTGAAGCGGGTAAGCTTGAGATAATCAATGGGGATTATGAATTATCGTCAATGCTTAATGATCTTGTCGGACTGATACAGACCAGAGCGGGAGCAAAGGGAATATTGCTCAATCTGGATTTTGACAGTGAAACCCCAAGGTATCTTAAGGGAGATGAGGTGAGGGTTAAACAGATCATAACAAATTTGCTTACAAATGCGGTGAAGTATACTGAGAACGGAGAGATTACCTTTAAAGTGGGTTATGAAAACATAAAGGCTAATGATAATGAGGTACTGCTAAAGGTGTCCGTAAAAGATACCGGAATAGGTATAAAAAAGGAAGATATGGACAAACTGTTTTCGGAATTTGACCGTTTGGAAGAAGAACGTAACCGGAATATCGAAGGAACGGGTTTGGGACTTAGTATTACCTGCAGACTCCTTGAAATGATGGGAAGCAGGTTGTGTGTGGAAAGTACTTATGGAAAAGGTTCTGAATTTTGTTTTGTGTTAAAACAGATAAAACGCTCAAATGAAGTATTGGGAGATTATTCCGTAACATATAAGAGAACATTGAACTCAAATCGTGAAGTGAAAGGTTCTTTGATCGCGCCGGAGGCAAGGATACTGGTTGTGGATGATACGGAAATGAATATTAAGGTGTTTGTAAATCTTCTTAAGAGAACCAGGGTGAAGATTGATTCTGCCCTTAGTGGTGACGAATGTCTGGAAAAATCATTTATTAACAAATATGATGTTATATTCATGGATCATATGATGCCAAAGAAGGATGGTATCGAGACACTTAAAGAACTTCGTTCTTACTCAAACTGCATAAATTCAAAGACTCCCGTTATATGTCTTACGGCAAATGCTATTTCCGGTGCGCGGGAGCAGTATATGGAGGCAGGTTTTAATGATTATTTAACCAAGCCAATTCTGGTAAATAAAATAGAAGAAATGCTTAAAGAGTATATACCTTATGAAAAACAGCTTTCATCCGAAGAAAATGGTGATATTGCCGTTATGGAAAAAATTGATCATGCAGATGTCAGCGGTTTGGATCAGGTTAAGGGAGTTGAAAATTGCGGTTCTAAAGATGATTATATTGCTATCCTGAAGATTTTTGGGGAAAGTTACAGTGATAAAGTTGAGGAGCTTGAAACCTTATATGACAAAAATGATTATGAAAACTACATAATAAAAGTACATGCACTTAAAAGTTCGGCCTTTATAATCGGTGCCAATGTTTTGGGGGAAATGGCAAAAAAATCAGAATATGCAGGTAAGGAAAAGGATTATGAAACCGTTAAAGCTGTACATAGAGGGTTGATGGAGGAATATACCCGGATATATGGTGAGATTGAAAAAATGATAAATAAGGAGACGGGTAACGGGGAAGGCCAAAAGGAGAATACAACAGATGTAACGGGATCAATAAATAAGGAAGGTTATACGGATGAAGATCATATATTGGAAGGATATATAAAAATAGCCGAAGCTGCAAGAAAGCAGGATGTTAACGGTATTGAGATCACCTTAAGAGAATTGAAGAGGAGGGAGTTGTCGCCGCAGGATCTTAAGATTGTAAATGAAATTGATAATCTTGTCGCTCTTCGGGATTATGAAGGTATGACAAGATTGCTTGAAAGTTAGAATATTTATGGTTTTGTATTGGATTTTGCACAATTTAAAAGACATTTGTTCTTGTATGCATGTTTATTTTATACTAATATAATTATATATTTAATTACAAAAGGAAGGTGTTTATATGAATTTTATCGATAGAATCAAGGACAGAGCAAGACAGGATGTTAAGAAAATTGTTATGCCTGAAAGTAAAGACAGACGAACTTTGATAGCAGCGCATAAAATATTAAAGGAGCATATTGCAGATATAATTATGATCGGTAAAGAAGAAAAGATCATGGAGGGAGCAAATTGGCTTGAACTTGATCTTTCCAGGATAACCGTGGTCGATCCGGAGAATACCGATAAATTTGATGAGTATGCCAATACTCTTTATGAACTTCGTAAGAACAAAGGTATGACAATTGAAAAGGCAAGAGATCTGCTTCTTAATGATTATCTTATGTTTGGTATAATGATGGTTAAGATGCAGGATGCAGATGGTATGGTAGCAGGTGCCTGTCATGCTACTGCCGATGTCTTAAGACCTTCGTTGCAGGTGTTGAAAACAGCTCCCGGTGTAGAGCTTGTTTCCGGCTTCTTTATTTTGGATATCCCGGATTGTAAATACGGAGAGGAAGGCACCTTTTTATTTGCCGATTGCGGTTTGAATCAGGATCCCAATTCCGAGGAATTGGCAGCCATTGCCAATTCTTCGTCTAAGAGTTTTACAAATCTGGTCGGTGCCAAGCCTGTGATTGCAATGCTGTCTCATTCAACGAAGGGAAGTGCAAAGCATGCGCTTGTTGATAAGGTAGTTGAAGCAACCAGAATTGCGAAGGAAAAATATCCTTCTCTTACCATAGACGGAGAGTTGCAGACGGATGCCGCCATAGTTCCGGCTGTTGCAGCGGCAAAAGCTCCCGGCAGTGAAGTTGCGGGGAATGCAAATGTGCTGATCTTTCCTAATCTTGATGCAGGTAATATCGGATATAAGCTTGTTGAACGTCTGGCAAAGGCAGAGGCATACGGTCCAATGCTTCAGGGATTGGCAAGACCTGTTAATGATCTGTCAAGAGGATGTACGGCTGATGATATAGTGGGGGTTGTTGCATTGACGGCTGTACAGGCCCAGATATCATAAAAATCAATGAATTTTTTATAAATTCGTTGACAAATAATTACTATATATGTATAATCAATCAAGTGTGACGTGAACTGTATGTGAATTGAAGAACTATTCACTATAGCACGTGGATGGTTATTGTATATGTAATTATTGGATAAGGAGGTGTAATGAGATGTCTATTTGTCCTAAGAATAAATCTTCAAAGGGTCACAGAGATCAGAGAAGAGCTAACTGGAAGATGAGTGCTCCTGCGTTGGTTAAATGCAGCAAGTGCGGTGCGTTAATGATGCCTCACAGAGTATGTAAGGCTTGCGGTTCATATAATAAGAAAGAGATCATCCCTCAGGATTGATCTAAGCGGTAAAGGTTTAAAGCTTCGGAAATTATTTTCCGAAGCTTATTTTTGTTGTTGTGGATGGATTTGTTTTTTTGCCCAAATATTAAAAAACGTCACCTTGATTTTTATTATAATCTTATGTATATTAAGATACGAGGTTATTGAAAGGTGGAAGATCATGGTTAATGTAGCAATAGATGTAATGGGTGGAGACAATGCTCCTGTTGAACCGGTAAAGGGTGCGGTTATTGCTGTAACATCGCAGGACGGTATTAAAGTTTTTCTTTGTGGGAAGAAGGATGTTATAGAGGCTGAGCTGAAAAAATATTCTTATCCCAAAGACAGAGTGGAAATCGTAGATGCTTCTGAGGTTATAGATACCGGGGAGCCGCCGGTAATGGCCATTCGTAAGAAGAAAGATTCGTCTATAGTGAGAGGACTGAATTTAGTTAAAGAGGGAATCTGTGATGCCTTTGTTTCTGCGGGAAGTTCAGGAGCCGTATTGGTAGGCGGACAGGTGATAGTAGGAAGAATAAAAGGTGTTGAGAGACCACCGCTTGCCCCCATATTTCCTACAGATAAGGGTATGTCGTTACTTATAGATTGCGGAGCAAATGTTGATGCGAGAGCTTCTCATCTTGTGCAGTTTGCCAAGATGGGATCAATATATATGGAGCATGTATTGGGAGTTGCCAATCCAAAAGTGGCTATCCTTAATATCGGTGCAGAGGAAGAAAAAGGTAATATGCTTGTTAAGGAGACTTTTCCTCTGCTTAAGAATTCTCCGGATATAAATTTTATAGGTAGTATAGAAGCTCGGGAAATACCTAAAGGGGCAGCGGATGTTGTTGTTTGTGAGGCCTTTGCCGGTAATGTGGCTTTAAAAATGTATGAAGGTGTAGGATCGACTATGCTGGGAGCTCTTAAGGAAATTTTTACACAGTCTGTATTAACAAAACTGGCATATTTAATGGTCAAGCCGTCCCTTAAGAAAACCCTTAAAAGATTTGATGCCACAGAATACGGAGGCGCTCCCTTGCTGGGGCTGAACGGATTGGTGGTTAAGACCCACGGTAATGCTACATATAAAGAAATATCTACATCTATAAAACAATGCGTTACCTTTAAGGAACAGGAAATTAATAAGAAAATCAATGAAACCATAAATATTCTTGATAAATAAAAGAAATTCAATCATTACATAGTATTGAAAAAGAAGGTGATTTTTATGGAATTAAACAAATTGAAAAAAATCATAGCGGAAGTTTTGAATGTGGATGAGAATGAAATAACGGAGGATACAAGATTTACCGATGATCTGGGAGCCGATTCGCTGGATGTATTCCAGATAATTATGGGGATAGAAGAAACCTTTGATGTTGAAATTGCAAATGAAGATGCAGAGAAGATAGTAACGGTGGCGGATGCGGTGGAGCAGATCAGGAACGCATTGAGTTAAGCATTAAAAAATGTGCTTATAGCACATTTTTTTGTCTGTATAGAGACAAATACGGTGGTGTTAATATGAACAAGGGTGATGGATATAAGGAACTGCAGGAAATCATAGGATATGATTTTAAAGATGAAAAACTGTTAAAGCAGGCACTAACGCACAGCTCCTATAAGAACGAAAAACAATATATAAAGGATTATGAGAGACTTGAATTCCTGGGGGATGCGGTACTTGAACTTGCGGTCAGTGATCATATATATAAAGATAATCCCCAAATGAGGGAGGGAGATATGACTAAAATGCGGGCAGCTATAGTATGTGAGCCTACACTTGCCTACTGTTCGAAGGAGATATCTCTTAAAAATTTTATACTGCTTGGAAAAGGTGAAGAAAAAACCGGAGGCAGGAAAAGAGAATCCATTATTTCCGATGTTTTTGAAGCTTTGATAGGAGCTATTTATATAGATGGCGGTAAAGAAAAGGCCTTTGAATTTGTGGACAGATATGTTTTAACAGATTACAGGAATAAAATAGAATTTACCGATTCAAAGACAACCTTACAGGAACGGGTTCAGGAGATAGGAAAGGAAATTGAATATGTTCTGGTTGAAGAAAAGGGACCTGATCATAATAAACGATATACCGTAAATGTTATTATAGGAAATGTTGTTTACGGTAAAGGTGAGGGAAGCAGTAAAAAAAGGGCAGAACAGAGGGCTGCCTATGAAGCATTAAAGAAGTTTAATGATAATGACAGAGCGTAAAACGGAGTGAATAATGTATTTAAAAAGTGTTGAGATACATGGCTTTAAGTCATTCGCCAATAAAATAGTGTTTAATTTTCATAATGGGATTACGGGGATTGTTGGCCCTAACGGAAGCGGAAAAAGTAATGTAGCGGATGCTGTAAGATGGGTATTGGGTGAACAAAGTGCAAAACAGTTGCGCGGTGCGAATATGCAGGATGTTATTTTTTCGGGTACGCAGATGAGGAAACCAATGGGTTTTGCTTATGTTGCGATAACTCTTGATAATTCCGATCATAAGCTGGCTATAGATTATGAAGAGGTAACCGTATCAAGAAGAGTATACCGTTCCGGTGAAAGCGAGTATCTTATTAACGGAACAGTATGCAGACTTAAAGATGTTTATGAGATGTTTTACGATACCGGAATAGGTAAGGAAGGATATTCTATAATCGGTCAGGGACAGATCGATAAGATATTAAGCGGTAAACCTGAAGAGCGAAGGGAATTGTTTGATGAGGCTGCAGGAATTGTAAAGTTTAAAAAACGTAAGGTTACCGCATTAAAAAAACTGGCTGATGAGCAGGCCAATCTTGTCAGGGTAAATGATATTCTTGCCGAGAAAGAAAAGAGAGTTGAACCTCTTGGAAAGCAGAGTAAGATCGCAAAGGAATATCTGAGCAAAAAAGAAGAGTTAAAGAATTTGGATGTGAATCTTTTCCTGTTGGATTCATCAAGGTCCGAGGTAGCTCTTGATGAGTTGTCGAAAAAGCTTGATATTGCCAATGATGATCTGGCCGAGAATAACGGAAAATATGAAAGTATAAAGCTTGAATACGGTAAGGTAGAAGAGCAGATAAAGGAGCTTGACGAGAAGATTGAAGAGAAAAGAAAAGAACTTTCGGAGGGGGCACTTAAAAAGGAAAGACTTGAAAATCAGATCACATTGAACAAAGAAAAGATTAATTCGGCCGGGATGAATAAGACCCACTATAATGAACAAAAAGAATCTTTAAATAATCGTTTGAAAATCCAAACGGAAGAAAAGATTCAATACGATCATGCAAAAGAAACTATAGATACCGAGTTAAGTGAGTATATAGAATCCAGAAATCTGGCAGCGGGAGAGCTTGAAAAGATTCAGTCAAGAATAGAGGAATTAAACAAGGCTGTAGAAGACAATAAAAATGTCATTATCAAAATGCTTAATGAAAGGGCCGTAATAAAAGCCGATCTTACCAGGTTTGACACAATGCTTGAACAGGCAAAGATACATAGGGCAGAAGTGCAGAGCCGGCTTTTGCGAGCCAAATCGGAAGAAAAAGAGCAGAATGATGAACTTAAAAAATTATATACCGAACTCAATGATATTAATGCAGTTATTTTGAAAACGGATCAGGAAAGGGAGGTCCTTGAAGAACAGCTGCAGCAATTTAAAAATTTTCTTCTTGAGAGTGATGGTAAGCTTTCCCAGGCGCAGATAGCTTATCATAAGGAGAAATCCCGCCTGGATGCCATGAAAAATATTGCGGAGCGCTATGACGGTTATGGCGGAAGCATTAAAAAAGTAATGGAACAAAAAGAGGATAATAAGGGGATAATAGGAGTTGTTGCCGATATTATTGATGTTGACAGGGAGTATGAAACAGCTATAGAAACAGCGCTGGGAGGAAATATCCAGAATATAGTAACCGAAGATGAAAATGTAGCAAAAAAAATGATACGTTTTCTTAAAGAAACTAAGGGTGGTCGTGCAACCTTTCTTCCGTTGACAAGTGTAAGAGACAGAGGTGAGTTTAATAAGCCGGAGGTCAGGGAGGAGAAAGGTTTTATCGGTATGGCTTCCGAACTTGTGCGTACAGATAAGAAGTACAGTGATGTGATCGGACAGTTATTGGGAGCTATAATTGTAGCGGATCATGTGGATAATGCACTTGCCATGGCAAAGAAGTATAATTATCTGCTCAGGATAGTGACCCTTGAAGGAGAATATCTGACTCCCGGAGGAGCTCTTGCGGGTGGTGCATTTAAGAATTCCAGTAATCTTCTGGGGCGTAAGAGAGAGATAGATGAGCTTGAAAAAAAGGTAAAGGAATCTTTGAAAAACATTGATCATATAATGGATGAGATAGAAGATACCAAAGAAAAGAGGAGATCTGTACGTAAGAAAATAGAAGAATTACAGGAAGGCCTTCAGGAACAGTATATTAAACAGAATACAGCCCAAATGAGTGTTGACAGGGCCGAAAAATTAAAAAAAGATACCTTGAACGGTTATGAGCAGCTGCAGAATGACAATAAGGAAGTTGAAAGGCAGGTGGCTGATATAAATGCCGGAAAGGATGAGACCGGTATCAAGTTACGTGAGTCCGAAAAAACAGAAAAGGATCTTCAGGAGAGTATTCTTAAGTATGGTGAGGAACTTGACCGGCTGAGAAATACAGAATCTGAAAAGGTGATAAAGGTTACAGATATCGATCTTAAGATCACTTCCCTTAAAAGAGATGCAGAGCATGCAGATTCCAATGTTTTGCGTACCAATGAAGAAATACAGCGTTTAAATGCGGAAATTGAAGAAATTGATCGTAAAATAAAGGCTGAAGAAGAAGAAATACAGATAAGGCGTGACAATATAACGGAAATTCAAAAGACTCTGGCAGCATCTTCGGATACCAAGGATATTGATGAAGAGTTTATGAAAGATGCAATAAGCAGGAAAGAGGAACTTACACATAAACAAAAATCCTTCTTTGAAGCAACCGATGAACTTACTAAAAATATTAATTCCCTTGATAAAGAGGTTATGCGTCTGACTAATCAAAAAGAGCGTATAGAGGAAGAACAGGAAAAGCTGGTGAGCTATATGTGGAATGAATATGAGCTTACCCTTTCAAATGCAGTTTCGTTAAAAGACGAGAAATATAATGACGCTTCCGCATTGCGAAGATCAATAAGGGAACTGCGGGATTCCATCAAAGCTTTGGGAGATGTAAATGTTAATGCTATAGAAGAGTACAAGAATCTCATGGAAGAGTATGAGTTTCTTAAAGGTCAGCATGATGATCTTGTGGAGGCGGAGAAGACCCTTACCGGAATAGTTGAAGAACTTGATGAAGCAATGAGAAAACAGTTTGCCGAGAAATTCAAAGATATTGCGTCAGAGTTTGATAAAGTGTTTAAGGATATGTTCGGGGGTGGTAAAGGAAGCCTGGAGTTGCAGGAAGAGGAAGACATTCTTGAAGCCGGGATCAGGATAATAGCTCAGCCACCCGGGAAAAAACTTCAGAATATGATGCAACTTTCGGGTGGAGAAAAGGCTCTTACGGCTATTGCACTTTTGTTTGCCATCCAGAATCTTAAACCTTCGCCATTCTGCCTGCTGGATGAAATAGAAGCGGCCTTGGATGAGTCCAATGTGGGCAGGTTTGCCGGATACCTTCATAAGCTGACAAAACATACGCAGTTTATTGTTATCACTCACAGGAGGGGGACAATGGAGCAGGCGGACAGACTTTACGGGATTACCATGCAGGAAAAGGGTATATCTACTCTTGTATCGGTTAATCTTATAGATAAGGATCTTGATGATTGATACAACAGGTTGTTTTAAACAGGAGATTAGAATGGGTTTTTTTGATAAGTTAAAAAACGGATTGACTAAAACGAGAGAAAACATAGCAAAAAGCTTTGATAATGTATTTACCAAAAGTGAAGTGGATGAAGATTTCTATGATGAACTTGAAGAAATACTTATTATGAGTGATATGGGTGTTTCCACTACGGAAAATATACTTGATGATCTGAGAGCGAAAGTACGGTCACAGCATATAAAGACTACGGAAGAATGCAGAAATGTGCTTAAGGATTCCATAAAGGAGCAGATGAGGGTAGAAGAAACGGCTTATGATTTTGAAAAAGGTAAAGCGGTGATCCTCGTTATAGGAGTAAATGGTGTCGGTAAGACAACAAGCATAGGTAAACTGGCTGCTATATATAAAAAAGAAGGAAAAAAGGTTGTTATGGCAGCGGCCGATACCTTCAGGGCGGCAGCAGGTGAACAGCTTTCGGAATGGGCCAATCGTGCCGGAGTGGATATAATAAAAGGTACGGAAGGACAGGATCCGGCATCTGTGGTTTTTGATGCCTTAAGATCGGCCAGAGCCAAGAATGCGGATATACTTATATGTGATACTGCAGGACGTTTGCATAATAAGAAAAATCTTATGGAAGAACTTAAGAAGATACACAGGATAATTGATAAAGAATATCCGGAGGCGGCCAGGGAAACCCTGGTTGTTATAGATGGGACTACAGGACAAAATGCTCTGGTACAGGCCAGAGAATTTCATGAAGCTGCTGAAGCTACGGGGATCATAATGACCAAGCTTGACGGGACTGCCAAAGGAGGAATTGCCGTCGCAGTACAAAGTGAATTGAATATACCTGTAAAATACATTGGCGTGGGCGAAGGAATAGATGATTTTGAGAGATTTGATCCTGATTCCTTTGTAGATGCAATGTTTGAATAGGTGATGATATAAGGAGGATAAAATGTTAACATTGGAAAAGTTTGAGGAAGCCAGTGAGATAGTAAAAAAGGTTACCTTTGAAACTAAACTTGTATACAGCAGTTACTTAAGTCAGAATACGGGGAATAAAGTGTATCTGAAACCCGAAAATATGCAGATGACGGGAGCATATAAGCTAAGGGGAGCATATTATAAAATGAGTACCCTTTCGGAAGAAGAAAGGTCGAGAGGTATAATCACCGCCTCTGCCGGCAATCATGCTCAGGGGGTTGCATACGCGGCTAAGGAATATGGCTGTAAAGCGGTTATAGTGATGCCTACAACTACACCGTTAATAAAAGTAAACAGAACCAAGAGCTATGGTGCACAGGTTGTTTTGTTCGGAGATGTTTATGATGAAGCCTGCACCGAAGCTTTAAGACTTGCAGAGGAAAACGGATATACGTTTATACATCCTTTTGATGATCCGGTGGTTGCGACCGGTCAGGGATCCATAGCAATGGAGATATTTAAGGAACTTCCGCTGGTTGACTATATTCTTGTGCCCATAGGCGGAGGCGGATTGGCAGCAGGGGTTTCGACCCTTGCAAAATTGATGAATCCGAAGATACGGGTAATAGGAGTTGAACCTGAGGGCGCAGCTTGTATGAAGGCTTCCTTGGAAGCGGGTAAGGTAGTTACCCTTGACAGTGTTAATACGATAGCTGACGGTACGGCGGTAAAGACTCCCGGAAGTGAGATATTCCCCTATATTCAGCAGAACCTGGATGACATTATCACGGTTCCCGACGAGGATGTTATAGTATCCTTCCTGGATATGGTTGAAAATCACAAAATGATAGTGGAAAATTCCGGATTGCTTACGGTTGCAGCCCTTAAACAGTTGGATTGTAAAGGTAAGAAGGTGGTTGCAATATTGAGTGGTGGAAATATGGACGTTATAACCATGTCTTCCGTGGTTCAGCAGGGCCTTATAATGAGAGACAGAATATTTACGGTATCTGTGCTGCTGCCGGATAAACCCGGTGAATTGTCAAGAGTTGCGGAGGTTATAGCAAAACAAAACGGAAATGTAATAAAGCTTGAACATAACCAGTTTGTATCTACGAACCGTAATGCCGCAGTAGAACTTCGAATAACACTGGAAGCTTTCGGAACCGAGCATAAGAAGGAGATAATGGATGCATTAAATGTTGGGGGATACAGACCTAAGATAGTCAGGACGAGCGTTTAATAATATTTTTAATCAATATCGCAGGGTGTAAAGAAAAAAAGCTTGACACCCTGTGTTTTTTTATGTATCATATCAAATGTTGTGAGGAATTAAGCGATGGAACGTATTGTTGAACAGAATCTTTTATATGATTTTTACGGAGATTTACTCACTGATCATCAAAAACGAATATATGAAAGAGCAGTATTTGAGGACCTGTCTCTGAAGGAATTATCGGAGGAATACGGTATTACAAGACAGGGGGTTCATGATCTTATTAAACGCTGTGATAAAATATTGAACGAATATGAGAATAAACTTCACATGGTGGAGAGATTTACCAGGATCAAAGCCTTTGTAAAGGATATTGACAGTAAAGCCGAAACAATGGAAGGCAGCATGGCAGAAGATATACATAAGCTGTGCAGGGAGATAATGGAGAGCTTATAATGGCATTTGAAAGTTTAACGGAAAAACTTCAGAATGTTTTTAAGAGTTTGAGAAGCAAAGGCCGACTTACCGAAGAGGATGTAAAGATAGCTCTTAAAGAGGTAAAGCTGGCTCTTCTTGAGGCGGATGTAAACTTTAAAGTAGTAAAGCAATTTGTTAAATCCGTGGAAGAAAGAGCTGTCGGGCAGGATGTTATGAATGGTCTTAATCCGGGGCAGATGGTTATTAAGATCGTAAATGAGGAAATGGTTTCCCTTATGGGAAGCGAAAGCACGGAAATAAAGCTGGAACCCGGGAAGGCTGTTACCGTGATTATGATGTGTGGTCTTCAGGGCGCCGGTAAAACTACTACGGCGGCTAAGATTGCCGGAAAACTCAAGTTAAAAGGAAAGAAATGTTTGCTGGTTGCCGCTGATGTATACAGACCTGCGGCAATAAAGCAATTAGAGCTTAATGCATCGAAGCAGGAAGTTGATTTCTTCTCCATGGGGGATAAGAATTCGCCGGTTGATATCAGTAAGGCTGCCATAGAACACGCTAATAAGAACGGTCATAATGTTGTATTTATAGATACTGCAGGTCGTCTTCAGATAGATGAAGACATGATGCGGGAGCTTCAGGATATTAAAAGTAATATTACAGTGCATCAGACCCTGCTTGTGGTTGATGCCATGACAGGTCAGGAAGCAGTAAATGTTGCCAAAACCTTTGATGAAAAGATCGGAGTCGATGGTGTTATTCTCTCCAAGATGGATGGTGATGCCAGAGGCGGTGCGGCGCTTTCGGTAAAAGCGGTCACCGGGAAACCCATTATATATGTGGGTATGGGAGAAAAGTTGTCTGATCTTGAGCAGTTTTATCCGGACAGGATGGCAAGCCGTATCCTGGGAATGGGAGATGTTCTTACGCTTATTGAAAAAGCGGAGGCTGCTCTTGATATAGATGAGGATAAGGAAAAGGAAATAACCCGGAAACTCAAAAAAGGTAAGTTTGATTTTGAAGATTACCTTGAGAGCATGAATCAAATGAAAAAAATGGGTGGGTTATCAGGTATCCTGGGGATGATGCCCGGACTTGGAATGGGTATTAAAAATCAGGATCTTGAGAATGCCATCGATGAGAAGAAAATGGCACGGACAGAAGCTATTGTTTTGTCAATGACTAAGAAAGAAAGACAAAATCCCGATATCCTTAATCCTTCCAGAAAACACAGGATAGCTAAAGGAGCGGGGGTGGACATTTCGGAAGTTAACAGACTGGTTAAGCAGTTTGAGCAGTCTAAGAAGATGATGAAACAGCTTCCCGGAATGATGAACGGAATGGGTAAAAAGGGACGTTTTAAGTTGCCCTTTTAATAAATTATGGAGGTGAAAGAGATGGCAGTAAAGATCAGATTACGCAGAATGGGACAGAAGAAGGCACCTTACTATAGAATAATAGTTGCGGATGCAAGATCTCCTCGTGATGGAAGATTTATTGAGGAAATCGGATTATATGATCCCAATACTGAGCCGAGTACCGTTAAAGTAAATGAAGAACTTGCTAAGAAGTGGTTATCAAACGGAGCTCAGCCTACCGAGGTAGTAAGCAGAATTTTCAAAAATGCCGGAATATCTAAATAATATAACGCGATTGGTGAAGATGAAGGATCGTCATAAGAATAGTCGGGCATTATTTATTCTTATGTCAGTCAGCTGGAGGTAGGTCATGAAAGAATTGGTTGAGATCATTGCTAAATCCCTTGTAGACAAGCCGGATGAGGTGGTAGTGACCCAGCGTGAGGATGATAATGCAATTATTGTAGAACTTAAGGTTGCACAGTCCGATATGGGTAAGGTTATCGGTAAACAGGGAAGAATTGCAAAGGCCTTGCGGACGGTTGTGAAAGCTGCATCCGCAAAAGAAACAAAAAAAGTAATAGTTGATATTTTGGATGTTCCAAAAGAATAAGAAGAAGCCATGAGTAATGCTCATGGCTTTGATTCTTTTCAAAGATGAAATTTAATGTTATAGTGTATTTTATATTTTGAAGGAAAGGAATATTAATAATATATGGAACACCTTTTACAGGTTGGAATATTAAGTTCCACACATGGTATTCATGGGGAGATGAAGGTATTTCCCACCACCGATGATATGAGAAGGTTTAAAAAGCTTAAGACTGTATTGCTGGATACGGGAACCGGAAAAATCGAACTTAAGATTGAGGGGGTTAAGTTTTTTAAACAGTTTGTGATCCTCAAGTTTGAAGGTTATGACAGTATAAATGATATAGAAAAGTATAAGGGCAGAAGTATTTACGTTACAAGAGAGAATGCCGTAAAGCTTAAAGAGGATGAATATTATATGGCGGATCTTATCGGTATGACGGTTTATGATGATAATGATAATAAACTGGGAGAGATATGTGATATTCTGCAGACCGGTGCAAATGATGTTTATGTTATAAGCTCGGAAGAGTATAATGAAATCCTTTTGCCGGCAATAAAGCAATGTGTTTTGGAGGTGGATGTTGCCGGAAACAGAATGAGGGTACATTTGCCGGAGGGTTTGCTGGATCTATAAGTATTGGGGGTTTTGACAAGTTTTTTCTGAAATATACAGGTGCAATGAGTGATATTTTGCTCCGAATATGATATTATATTTTTGTTGGAAATCCTATCCTAATAATAAATCAGTGTCAGGGGATTAATTGGATGCGTATTATATATTTTGATATTTGCGCTATAGTATTAACGGCGACGGTGTTCGCGTTTTTGGTTTCAAAACATTATACCAAAGGCAGGACGAATCGTCTTATTGTTATGCTTGCAATATTGTTTTTCTGTTCCGGGATGCTTGATCTTTTGGATAGTTTGTTTGGGACATATATAGCGAGGGGCCCTGAAAATGTATCTGTTCAGTGGGTAACGACTTCACTGTATTATATAGTCAGAAATGCTACTACTCCCGCGTTTATACTGTTTTTATATTCCTTTATGGGCATTTGGCACAAGTTAAGAACCGATATGAAACAGAAATTAATAATCTTCGGACCTATGGCGATGGTGCTGGTATTGGTTATTATCAATCTTTTTAACGGAATGCTGTTTTATATAGATAAAAACGGTGCTTATACACGTGGTCGATATATTTCTATACTTTATGGGATAGCTGTTATATATATTCTGTATGTTATATATATATTGATCAGATTCATTAAAGCGGTAAGAAATACGGAATTTATGATGATATTTTCCTTTATTCTCATGAATATAGCTGCAGTTATAACACAAAGAGTTCATCAAGAGCTCAGAGTGGAGAATCTTGCTTTGGCTTTAAGCTTGTTTCTTATTGCCACAGCGGTTCAGAGACCGGAGGAAATAATAGATTCTGCGGTAGGAACTTTAAGTCAGCATGCGTTCCTGAAAGATATGAATAGGGCGTATAGTCTGGAACGGCCCATGAATGCGATTTTTATAAAATTAAAGAATTATTCGGCTTTGAGAAGTAATCTTGGTATTGAGATATATACAATGGTTTTGAAACGCGTAGGAAATAAGCTGGTTAAGATGGGACGGATCATTAACCTTTACAGCGATGTTTATTATAACGGACGGGGCGTTTTTTCCGTTATAACGGACGGATATGAAAGTGAAAAGACACAGGATCTTGGAAGGCTGATCGTTGCATATCTTAAAGAAAGCTTTACTTTAAGCAATCTTGAGATCAGAATTATTTCTAAGGTTTGTTATGCCCGTCTTCCGGAGGATCTTGATAATTATAATACCATGATAAATTTCTCCACATCTTTTAGCAGGACAATTCCCGATATAGATCAATTGATAGTTCTTTCAAATGTTATGGATTCGAAAGATTATATGATGAAGAACGATATTGATGATATAATAAAGCGCGGTATTTCGGGCAACAAGTTCCGGATGTATTATCAGCCGATATATTCGGTAAAACAGGATAAATTTGTTTCGGCGGAGGCTCTTATCAGATTATATGATAATGAATATGGTTTCGTATCGCCGGCAATCTTTATTCCTGCAGCGGAAGCCAGCGGTGCAATTCATGATATAGGTGATTTTGTGTTGGAAGATGTTTGTAAATTTATTCATACCGGTGAATTTGTAAACAGTGGTTTAGAATATATAGAGATTAATCTTTCCGTTACCCAATGTATAGAGCCTAAGCTGGTTGAGAAAATAAGAGGTTTGATATCAAAATATAAGGTCAGGACAGATCAGATCAATCTTGAGATAACGGAAACTGCCGTGGATTATGACCCGGTAATAACTGATAATAATATATTCAGTTTATGGAATATGGGATTTAAATTCTCTCTGGATGATTACGGAACCGGATATTCCAATATTAAAAGAGTGGTGTCTCTTCCTCTGGATATCATTAAATTCGATAAGAGTTTTGTGGATGAGATGGATGATCCCAAAATGTGGATAGCAATAGTAAATACAGTGTCTATGTTAAAAAAAATGGATAAGAAAATATTGGTGGAGGGAGTTGAAGATAAACGGACCCTTGATCGATTTATAGAATTGGGTTGTGATTATATTCAGGGATTTTATTTTTCAAAACCCCTGAATCAGGAGGATTTTATAAAGTTTGTTAATGAACATAATTCCGGAAAGGCCGGCGTAAAATGATTTTATATTATGATATATGTGCATTTATAATTTTAATACTGGTATTCAGCTCATGTTTATTCAGACGTATGTTTCATGGAAGGCTTAACCGGATGTTTTTTGCTCTTATAGCAGTGATAATGCTTGCGACATTGGGAGATTTCGGAGCGGCATTTATGCAGAATTACGGAAAGCGTGATGAAACTTCCAGATTTGTGGAATATGCCTGGGAATATTTGTATTTTATTATGCATAATTCCATTCTTTTTATTTATCTTCCCTTTATCTATGCATCCATAGGAATGTGGTATGAATTTGTGAGAAATAAGAAGATCCTGATAATATGGCTTTCATATTTTGCGGTAAATATGTTGACCTTATTTTCTAATTTCTTTTATCCCACGGTTTTTTATATTGATGAGAATCTGGTATATTCAAGACGACCTGCGGTTATTGTGTTCTATTTGACCGGATTTTTCTTTGTGCTTTATCAGATAGCTACTCTTATAAAATACAAATCCATAATCCGAAAGGACAAATATATAGTTATTCTGTTAATGTATCCTATAGGAATGCTTGGCATAGCGATGCAGGTATTTTTCCTGAACCAGCTTATAGAGATGTTTATGATCTCCATAACCGTATTATTATTCAGTCTGATAATACGCAGAGATGAGGAAATGATAGATCCTATAACCGGCGCCAAGAAGTACAGTTCCGCCCACGAATATATAAAAAATGTTCTCGCCACGAAAACCCCTGTATATATATTGCTCATAAAGTTTGTAAATTATAAAAACTTAAGGCTTTATCTTGGTGAAGAACTGCTTAATAAATTTATGAGAACACAATCTTATAAGCTTTCAACATTTATCCGTTATAATTCCCTTGAAGGAGAGATATATTATCTTGAAGATGGCCTGTATTCTTTCATTACGGAAAATATTGATTATGAAAAAGTCAAAAAAATGGGTGTTCAGGTAAAAAATCACTATATGGATACTATTTCCATTGAGGATTTTTCTGTAATAGTAGACGCCAGATTGTGTATTTTAAGATGTCCCGAGGATATAGGGGATTTTAATACTTTATATACCTTTTCTACTTCTTATCAAAGGATACTGCCGGAAGTTAAGGATGTAATGAATTATCCGGATTATGTGGACGACCGGGAATTTAAAATTAAAAGCGAACTGAACGGCATAATTGAAAGGGCTTTGGAATTCGGATGCTTTGAAATGTTTTATCAGCCTATTTATTCGATTTATGAGAAAAGGTTTGTTGCAGCGGAAGCTTTTATCCGCTTAAGGGATGAAACCTATGGGCTGATAGCCCCTTCCCTGTTTATTTCGGCGGCTGAGATAAGCGGTGCCATACATTCCATAGGAGATTTTGTATTGGAGGATGTTTGCAGATTTATATCCGAGAATGATTTGGAAGAAATAGGTCTTAAATGTGTTCAGGTTAATATGTCCACCTCGCAATGTATAGAAATAAATCTGGTAGATAAAATAGAACGTCTTCTTAAAAAGTATGATATTGATACTTCCTATATCAATTTTGAGATAACAGAGTCTGCGGTAGATTTCGATCCGGATGTTGTTGATAATAATATAAGCAGATTATCGGATATGGGAATACATTTTGCCCTTGATGATTACGGAACAGGATATTCGAATATTAAAAGGGTTACAACCCTTCCGGTGGAAATTGTAAAGCTTGATAAAACCTTTGTTGACGGTGTAGATGATCCGCAGATGTGGATTATGGTGCAAAATACCATAAAGATGTTAAAGCAGATGGGGAAAAAGGTTTTGGTTGAGGGAGTCGAAGAGGAAAAGGTGGTTAAGAAATTCATGGATCTGGGAGCGGATTATATTCAGGGCTGTGAATATCTTCAGGGTTATTATTTCTGCAGACCCTTGCCGGAAAAGGATTTTCTTGAGTTTATGAAGGAACAGGTAAATAAAAACAGTTAAGAGGTTGGTTTATGAAAAGAAAGTGTGTACAGTGCGGAAAGGAATTCTTTCTGTCCTCCAATGAAATAAATTTTTATAAAAGCAAAAAATTATCGTTGCCTAAAAGATGTAAGGAGTGCAGAGATAAAAACAGGAAAAACAAAGAAAACGAAAATATAACGCCTAACGAACAAGAAGTCGGGAAAGAAAATCCTGTAAATACATATGAATATAAAAACGGAGATACGGGAACTGCAAAGCCCGGAAAAAAAGGAAAAAATGTTAAAGCCGCGACTTTTGCAGCCGCCGCGGTTATTTTCGTATCTGCTGCGGGAATAGGAACTTTTAACAACGCAAATACAAACGGAACGGTCGCTAATACGGAAACGGTGCAGGAGGTTGAAAACTCTGATATCAATAATTCCGAAACAGTAAAAGAAAGCAGTTACAGATTTAAGAATGAAGATCTTCTTATGGATCATTACGTAAAACACGGGCAGGAAATGGGATTCGCCTCAGCAGAGGAATATGAGGCTGCAGCATCGGCTGTCGTGGAAAATGAGAATGCACTTCATAAGTATGAGAAGGAAGATGGTGACGATGTATATTATATTGAGAAAACCAATGAATTTGTGATAGTTTCCAAAGAGGGATTTATAAGAACTTATTTTTATCCTAATGCCGGGAAGAGTTATTTTGAAAGACAGTAGATAGGGCTGTTAAATATCGGATTGGGATTGATCAAATCATTTATGATATTTAAGGAAAGGTGAATGGAGAAATATAATTGAAGAAGCTTTTAAAATATCTGAAGCCCTATAAAAAAGAATGTGTATTGGCACCATTGTTTAAGATGCTGGAGGCAATTTTTGAATTGTTTATTCCCTTGGTGGTTGCAAGTATCATAGATAAAGGAATAGGAGCAAATGACAGTGCATATATCATAAAATGTATTCTTATAATGATAAGTCTTGGGGTTGTTGGTCTTATAAGTGCCGTATCGGCTCAGTATATGGCAGCAAAAGCAGCAGTGGGTTTTGCAACCGGATTAAGACATGATCTGTTTTCTCATATTATGGGGTTGTCATACAAGAATATAGATGATCTTGGTACTTCCACTATGATAACCAGGATGACAGCTGATGTGAATCAGGCGCAGACGGGTGTAAATATGTTCCTGCGTCTTTTTTTGCGGTCTCCGTTTATAGTTTTCGGAGCTATGATAATGGCTTTTACCATTGATTTTCGATGTGCGTTGATTTTTCTCACAGTTATAATAATCTTGTTTTTAATTGTTGCTTTTGTAATGCATTTCAATATTCCAATGCTTAAAAGGGTTCAGAAAAAGCTGGATGAGATCACTCTGCGTACAAGAGAGAATCTTGTGGGAGTAAGAGTAATAAGAGCTTTTACACTAAGGGAATCCGAGAAAGAGGATTTCGTTCTGGCTAACGGTATGCTTAGGGAAGAACAGATAAAAGCAGGTCATCTTTCGGCTCTTTTGAATCCTATGACATATATATTCATAAACCTTGCCATTGTGATTCTTATCTATACGGGAGCTCTTAAAGTGGATGTGGGAGTGCTTACCAAAGGACAGGTAGTAGCTTTATATAATTATATGTCGCAGATACTTATAGAACTTATCAAGCTGGCAAATCTTATAGTTTTGCTTAATAAAGCCATTGCCTGTGGTGACAGAGTTGCGGATATATTTGATATAGTTCCGGATATTAAAACTGTAAATGCGGCAGGCGGGTCGGATGAGAGAAAGGATATTAATGTATCCGATGAAAAGGAAGATTTTATAAGTTTTGAGCAGGTAGGGTTAAGCTATAATGATTCGGGAGATGAAGCTCTTACAAATATAGATTTTAAAGTTAAAAAGGGTGAAACCGTTGGTATAATAGGCGGTACAGGTTCGGGAAAATCATCTGTTGTAAATCTTATCCCGAGATTTTATGATGCTGACAGCGGAGTTGTAAAAGTCGATGGTATTGATGTGAAAAAATGGGATATTAAAAGTCTTAGAAAAAAAATCGGTATGGTACCGCAAAAGGCAGTTCTTTTTAAAGGAACAATAGCGGAAAACTTACGATGGGGTAATGAAGAAGCTGCGGATGAGGAATTAAATGAAGCAGTCAGACTGGCGGTTTGCGAAGAAGTAGTGGCCGGTAAAGGCGGACTTAACGGTTTTATAGAGTCAAACGGAAGGAATCTTTCCGGAGGACAGCGCCAAAGGCTGACAATAGCAAGGGCATTGGTGCGAAAGCCCCAAATCCTTATTCTTGATGATTCGGCTTCGGCTCTTGATTATGCAACAGATCTTAAATTGAGGACCAATATAGGGCAGATCGGATATTCACCTACAGTATTTATAGTATCACAAAGGACCTCTGCGGTTCAGAATTGCGATAAGATAATCGTTCTGGATGACGGTTGTATTGTGGGTATGGGAAAGCACGAGGAGCTTCTGTTAAAATGTGAAGTATATAAAGAAATATACGAATCCAATCTTGCTTGAGTTTCAGAGGAGATTTTGACCGGAATATGAAGAATAATAGGAAAACAGTGATAAACAGAATGATGAAATATGTTGGACGGTATAAACTGAGTGCGGTAATGTCAGTGGTTTTTGCAGTCCTTAATGTTGCGGCAAGCCTGTATGTTCCGATTCTTATAGGTAAGGCCATCGATTGTATATTATATGAGGGAACCGATCATTCAAGAATGATCCCCATATTGATGACGGCCGGTTTATCTGCCCTTATTTCTTCAGGGGCTCTTCTGTGTATGAATGAAGTTAATAACAGACTTACATATGGTATAGTCAGGGATCTGCGGGAAACAGCATTTAAGAAGATACATGATCTGCCGGTATCATATCTGGATTCACATCCCTCAGGGGATATATTAAGCCGGGTAATAGCGGATATAGATCAGCTTTCCGACGGATTGTTAATGGGATTTACACAATTGTTTACGGGAATAATGACAATTGTGATCACTTTGGGATTTATGTTTAAGATGAATCCCTTTATTACTTTGATCGTTGTGTTGGTAACCCCCTTATCTTTATTCGTGGCAAAATATATATCCGGTAATACCTATGATCTGTTTTCGGTGCAATCGGGTATAAGAGGGCGGCAAACGGAACTTATCGATGAGATGATCTCAAATGAGAAAATAGTCAAAGCCTTTTCTTATGAAGAAAAGGCCATTGCTAAATTTGATGGTATAAATGAGGAATTAAAGACAGCTTCCCTGAAAGCTTTATTTTATTCTTCGCTTACAAACCCGGGAACAAGATTTGTGAATAGTGTTGTATATGCTTTTGTAGCACTGTTTGGTGCTTTCAGCGTTTTGAACGGAGGAATGACGGTAGGAATACTTACAAGTTTTTTAAGTTATGCCAATCAGTATACAAAGCCTTTTAATGAGATTTCCGGAGTATTGACGGAACTTCAGAACGCTATTGCGTGTGCGGCCAGGGTTTTTGAACTTTTAGATGAAAATGAAGAAATAAAGGATGATGAAAAGCCTCTTCTTGCAGAGAACGGAGTTGCTGTTTCGGGAAAGGTGGAGTGTGAAGGAGTTGATTTTTCATATAATAAAGAGATTAGCCTTATACAGGATCTTAATCTTAAGGTAAGTCCCGGGGAGCATGTGGCTATAGTCGGTCCCACCGGATGCGGCAAGACTACAATTATTAATCTCCTTATGAGATTTTATGATGTGGATAAAGGCTGTATCAGGATAGACGGTAAAGATATCAGGGATATAAAGCGAGACAGCTTAAGAAGTTCCTATGGTATGGTTTTGCAGGAAACATGGTTAAGGCATGGTACAATAAGAGATAATATTAAGATGGGGCGGGACGTTTCCGATGAAGAGATGATAAGAGCCGCAAAGGAAGTGCATGCTCATTCGTTTATCCGCAGATTACAGAATGGATATGATACAATAATAGGAGAGGAAGGCGGGAGCCTTTCCCAGGGGCAGAAACAGCTTCTTTGTATCTGCAGGGTAATGCTTATGCTGCCGCCTATGCTTATTCTTGATGAGGCGACTTCCTCGATAGATACAAGAACCGAATTGAAGATACAAGATGCATTTTTAAAGATGATGGAAGGGAGAACCTCTTTTATAGTGGCTCACAGATTATCTACCATAAAAAATGCGGATATGATCCTGGTTATGAAGGCGGGAAATATAATTGAGCAGGGTTCACATGCCGAGCTGCTTTCAAGAAAAGGATTTTATTACGAATTATATAACAGTCAATGGGGATAAATCATTTAATTTAAGGAGTATACAGATGGCAATAAGTTGTGATACCTGCGCATATTATTATTATGATGATGATTATGAAGGTTATATATGTGATATGGATATGGATGAGGATGATTTTGCAAGGCTTACGGAAAGGAATTTTAAGGAATGTCCGTATTATACCAATGGAGATGAATACAGGGTTGTCAGACATCAGATGTAATAAGTTCTTGCTAAGATAACCTGCTAAGTTTATAATGTTTTTGTTTTTATAAAAAAATGAGAGTAGAGGTGAGCCGTACTATGAGTAATATATGTATCCCGGAGGGTTATAAAAGTCCGCAAAACATTAAAGAAACCGAAATACAGATTAAAGAGGTAAAGGATTATTTCGAAAGAGCACTTGCAAAGGAACTTAATCTTACCCGTGTTTCGGCACCCCTTTTTGTTTATCCGGAATCCGGACTTAATGATAATCTGAACGGTGTGGAAAGACCGGTAAAATTCGGAATAAAAGAGCAGGGAGATAAAGAAGTAGAGATCGTACATTCGCTGGCAAAATGGAAAAGAATGGCTCTGAAAAAATACGGATTTATGCATGGTGAAGGTCTGTATACGGATATGACGGCAATTCGGCGGGATGAAGACACGGATAATCTTCATTCCATATATGTGGATCAATGGGATTGGGAGCGTATAATAAATAAAGAAGAGCGCACGCAAGATACTTTAAAGTCCATTGTTCGTAAAGTATATGAAGCTATTAAGAATACGGAAGTATTTGTGAATTCCAGACATCCTGAGATAACAAGGATCCTTCCGGATGAAATAACTTTTATTACAACTCAGGAGCTGGAGGACAGATGGCCGGATAAGACACCTAAGGAAAGAGAGGATCTTGCGGCGGCGGAGTATAAAGCCATCTTTCTTATGCAAATAGGTGATCTTCTTAAATCCGGGGAAAAACACGACGGAAGGGCTCCCGATTATGATGACTGGAAGCTTAACGGTGATATTATCGTTTATTATCCTGTGCTTTCAAGAGCTCTTGAATTATCGAGTATGGGGATCAGAGTGGATGAGAATTCCCTTATATCCCAACTGGACAAGGCCGGGTGTGCTGAAAGATTGGAGCTTCCTTTTCAGAAGGCAGTAAAAAATAAGGAATTACCTTATACCGTCGGCGGCGGGATCGGACAGTCACGTATATGTATGTTTTTTTTAAGAAGAGCCCATATAGGAGAAGTCCAAAGCTCGGTCTGGCCGGAGGGAGTTATTGAAGAAGCTGAAAAACTCGGAGTGAATATCTTATAAAAATCATTTGGTGAAGAAAAAAATAAAGCAGGGACTGTATGCTTCGGTCGTTTATCCTGTTATTAATGTAGGAGATATTGAATAATGAAAAAATACGGTGTTAATGAATTGAGAAGAATGTATCTTGAATTTTTTGAGTCTAAGGACCATCTTAAAATGAACAGTTTTTCGCTGGTTCCCCATAATGATAATAGCCTTCTTCTTATTAATGCAGGTATGGCACCTCTTAAGCCATATTTTACAGGGCAGGAGGTTCCGCCAAGAAAAAGAGTTACAACCTGTCAGAAATGTGTGCGTACCGGGGACATAGATAATGTTGGGAAAACCGCAAGACATCTGACTTTCTTTGAAATGCTCGGTAATTTTTCTTTTGGAGATTACTTTAAACATGAGGCAATAAGATGGAGTTGGGAGTTTCTTACCGAAGTTGTGGGAATGGATCCTGAAAGATTATATCCTTCTATTTACGGCGAGGATGAAGAAGCCTTTGAAATATGGAATAAGGAAATTGGAATCCCGGCGGAGAAGATCACAAGATTCTACCGTGATCCCGAAACGGGAGAATGCGATAATTTCTGGGAACATGGTGCGGGTCCCTGCGGTCCCTGTTCAGAGATCTATTACGACAGAGGGATCAAATACGGTTGTAAAAAACCGGACTGTAAGGTGGGGTGTGATTGTGACCGCTTTATGGAGGTATGGAATAATGTCTTTACACAGTTTGACGGAGACGGTAAGGGCGGATATACAGAGCTTGCAAATAAGAATATAGATACGGGAATGGGGCTTGAAAGACTTGCGGTGGTTGTTCAGGATGTGGATTCGGTATTTGATATTGATACAATGAAGGCCATCAGAGATCGTATATGTGATCTGGCAGGTGTTACATATGAATCCGATGAGAAAATGGATGTTTCCATCCGTCTCATAACAGATCATATACGTTCTTCCACCTTCCTTATTTCGGATGGTGTTATGCCTTCCAATGAAGGAAGAGGATACGTATTAAGACGTCTTATAAGAAGAGCGGCCCGTCATGGCAGACTGCTCGGAATAAAGGGTGAATTTCTGGCGGATCTCAGTAAGACCGTAATAGAGGAAAGTAAGGACGGGTATCCGGAACTGGATGAAAAGCAGGCTTTTATATTGAATGTTCTTACTCAGGAGGAATCTAAGTTTAACAAGACAATAGATCAGGGATTATCCATCTTAAATGATATGACGGCAGATATGGAGAAAAAAGGAACCTCGATCCTAGACGGGGAAGAAGCGTTTAAACTTCATGATACTTATGGATTTCCCCTTGATCTGACTAAGGAGATACTGGCTGAGAAGGATTATTCCGTTGATGAGGAAGGATTTGCAAAGGCTATGCAGCAACAGAAGGAGTCTGCAAGAAAAGCCCGGAAAGTAACGAATTATATGGGTGCAGATGCAACTGTATATGAGCAGATAGATACGTCGATAACTTCCGAATTTGTGGGCTATGACAGCCTTGATTGCCGGGATGTGATAGTTGCACTTACCCTTGAGGATCAGCTTACCGAGGCATTAACGGATTCCCAGACAGGTACCATAGTTGTAAATCATACACCTTTTTATGCTACCATGGGTGGCCAGGCTGCGGATATAGGTATTATAGAGAATGGAGATTCTCAATTTGTTGTGGAAGATACTATTAAGCTTCCGGGTAATAAAATAGGTCACGTGGGCCGGGTTGTAAAGGGAATGTTCAAGATTGGTGATGAGGTTGATCTTAAGGTTAACGCGGAAAACAGAAGTGCAACCTGTAAAAATCACAGTGCTACACATCTTCTTCAGAAGGCTTTAAGAATGGTACTTGGAACGCATGTTGAGCAGGCAGGCTCCTTTGTTAACGGTGACCGGTTAAGATTTGATTTCTCGCATTTTCAGGCAATGACCGGGGATGAGATTGAAAAGGTAGAAAATATTGTTAATGAGGCGATCGCTGCCGATTATGAAGTAAAGACGGATATAATGAGTATAGATGAAGCTAAAAAGACCGGGGCTATGGCTTTGTTTGGCGAAAAATACGGAGAAAAGGTCAGGGTTGTGTCTATGTCGGATTTTTCCGTTGAATTATGCGGCGGAACCCATGTGAAAAACACCGGCAATATCCGTATGTTTAAAATAATCTCGGAATCCGGTATAGCGGCGGGTGTCAGAAGGATTGAAGCTCTTACGGGTGATGGAGTATCTGCCTACTATAAAGGAATTGAAAAAACACTTTTAAATGCGGCAGCTTCACTGAAGGGTACTCCGGCAGATATCCTGGAGAGGATCGCCAAATTACAAAATGAGGTAAAAAGCCTTAGTGCTGAACTTGAGGCATTGAAGAGCAAGGCAGCAAAAGATGCTATGGGTGATGTCATGGATAAGGTTACGGAGGTTATGGGAATAAAGTTTCTTGCAGCCAGGATCCCCGAGGTGGATATGAACGGACTCAGAGAATTAGGGGACCAGCTTAAGGAAAAAATAGCTGATGGTGTGATACTTCTGGCATCTGATATTGACGGAAAAGTAAACCTTGTAGCTATGGCTACGGATGAGGCAATGGCAAAAGGTGCCCATGCGGGAAATCTGATAAAGGGTATTGCGAATATTGTCGGAGGAGGCGGAGGGGGCCGTCCGAATATGGCCCAGGCCGGTGGAAAAGATCCTTCGGGAATTGATAAAGCACTTGGGGAAGCTGAGAATATATTAAAGACAATGATTAAATAATCTGATAAAAAGATTCTTTTGGTAAACCGCATATAAGCTTCATTTATAAAAATGGGTTGACTTATTTGAAGTAAATGTATATAATGATTTTCAGTGCAGCGCCCGAATGGGCATTAACCCTAAAGTCGTTAGATGCACAATTTGGACTCGAGGGGAGGTTGGGAAGCATGTCAAACGTAATCGTAAAAGAGAATGAATCATTAGATAGCGCTCTTCGTCGTTTCAAGAGGAACTGTGCCAAGGCCGGTATCCAGCAGGAAATACGTAAGAGAGAGCATTACGAGAAGCCTAGTGTTAAGCGTAAGAAGAAGTCTGAAGCTGCCAGGAAGCGTAAATACAATTAATAAGCAATATGATCCCCCGGAATATCCGGGGGATTTTTTTAATGCAAGTTATACTTTATTTTGTGCGAAAGTTATGATACAATACAATATGTTGTGGAAAGAGGACTGTTTATGCAGGATATTATTGCGCCGGTACAAACAGCATATGTTGTTGGCGGGCTTATTCTTATTTTGATGATTATCGTATTTGTATATTTTGAAAGTAAGGGTTTCAGGGTAGTAAGATATACATTTATCAATGAGAAGCTTAAAAAAAGTTCATATCGTTTTGTTATGATATCGGATATGCATAATTGTGTGCATGGGCATGATAATAAAGAGGTCCTTGATGCTATAGATGAGGTAAAACCGGATGCGGTTTTTCTTGCAGGAGATATGATAACCTCATCCATGGAGCCGAAGTTTGAGGAAGATAATGTTTTAAAATTTTTGTCAGCGGTTTCACTTAAATATCCGGTTTATTACGGGATAGGTAATCATGAAGAAAAGCTGAGAAGATGTCCGGAGTCTTTTCCGGGAGTTTATGATCACTACTGTAAGGAGTTAAATAAGCTTGGGTTGAGATTGCTTATTAACGAAAAAGTAAGTATTGAAGATGCAGGTATAGATGTATACGGTCTTGATCTTGAACATGAATATTACAGAAAACTCAAAACAAAATGGATACCGAATGATTACTTGGAAAAAAAACTTGGTAAAAATGACAGAAACAGAGTTTCGATATTACTGGCTCATAATCCTGAACAGTTTGATAAATATGCTCTGTGGAAACCGGATTATGTATTGTCGGGGCATGTGCATGGCGGGATCGTGAACATTCCTCCCTTTGGAGGTGTGATCTCACCGCAACTTAAACTTTTTCCCAAATATGATGCGGGTCTGTTTTATAAAGATGATTCAGTAATGATATTAAGCAGGGGGCTGGGAACGCATTCAATCCCCGTGAGGGTGCTTAATAAAGCAGAATTGATCGTCGTGGATATACACAAGGAAGTTTCATAGGACTGAGGGCTGTTGAGGGACGGTTCTGAAGGATTAAAGGAGTATATATAAGGAAGGGGAATATTATTTATGAGGTTAGCGGATATGAGTCTGAATGTAAAATTACAGGTATTTGAAGGTCCTTTGGATCTGTTGCTTCATTTGATCGAAAAAAATAAAGTGGATATTTATGATATTCCGATAGTACTTATTACGGATCAATATCTTGATTATATAAAACAGATGAAAAGAGAAGATCTTGATGTTATGAGTGAGTTTCTTGTAATGGCGGCCACTCTTCTGGATATTAAGTGCAGGATGCTTTTGCCGAAAGAGGTAAATGAAGAGGGAGAAGAGGAAGATCCCAGAGCAGAACTGGTTGAAAAACTGATTGAGTATAAGTTATATAAATATATGTCGTATGAATTGAAGGATATGCATATGGATGCGGGTCGTACATTATTCAGAAAACCCTCAATGCCTAAGGAAATAGAAGAATATGAGCAGCCTATTGATTATGAACGTTTAATAGGAGATATGGATCTTGCAAAGCTTAATCAGATATTTAAGTCCATGATGAAACGACAGGTTGACAAGATAGATCCTATAAGAAGTAAATTCGGAAAAATTGAAAAGGACGAGGTGAGTCTGGAAGATAAAACCGTTTATGTAAATGATTATGTTAAAAGACATAAGAAGTTTGGATTTAGGGATCTGCTTCAGAAACAGAATTCCAAAATGGATATTGTTGTCACTTTTTTGGTCATACTGGAAATGATGAAGTTAGGCCAGGTTATGATCGTCCAGGAAGCTCTCTTTGACGATATAATGATAACCTCAAAGGTAGCAGCATAAGTTATAAGATCGTTTATTGTACGGAGAAGTTTGATTTGAGTGAAAATATAAGTGAAAATATAAGTGAAAATGCGGATGGACAGGAAAATATCAGACCGGTAGATAATCCCAAAGCGGTAATAGGTGCAGTTTTGTTTTCGGTAGGTAATTCCGTTGAGTATAAAAAGCTGGCGATGGTTTTGGGAAGAGATATTGACGAGACTAAAAGCCTGGTCGCCGAGCTTAAAAGTGAATATGACAGGAATGATGATTGCGGTTTTACCATAATAGAATTGGAAGAGTCGATACAGATGTGTTCCAAGGCATCAATGTATGAGCATCTTATTAAGATAGCTAAGGTTCCAAAGTCATATTCGTTAACGGATTCCATGCTTGAAACTTTATCTATTATCGCATATAAGCAACCCGTAACCAGGCTTGAGATTGAAAAAATCAGGGGGGTCAGTTGCGATCATGCGGTAAATAAGTTACTTGATTACGGATTGATACAGGAGTTGGGAAGACTTCAGGCTCCGGGAAGACCTCTTTTGTTTGGTACCACAGAGGAATTCCTAAGAAGTTTTAATGTTACTTCTTTGGATGATCTGCCAATGGCAAGTCCCGACAGAATTGAAGAGTTTAAGAAGGAAGCGGCTGAAGAAGTTTCCCTGAAACTGGATATATGACGTAGTGATATCACGAAGGGTTCCATGTAATTGCATGGAACCCTTTTTGGCCTTATTGGGACTTAATAAATACTGATAAAATGCCGAAATAGATTTGTAAGTTTTTTTTCCAAGTAATGGACCTTTTGGTTCTGATACAGAGTCTTATTTATTAAGGGTAGTAGTATGCCCTTATTAGGGTTCGAAAAATTTGAGTAACAGTTAACTGCTTCAAAGGAGAGAGAAATGAAGAGAAGAAAAATTTTCAAATCGACAATTGCGATGATAGCCTTGATCGCAATGTTATTGGAAAACACTTACAGCGTAATGGCCAGTGCTGTAAGCTACGGACTTATTGACGGCGGGGACCAGATCATAACAACAGAGTCCGGGGATGATAGCGGTCTGATTGTAAATGACGGAGGATCGGATATTATTGTAGAACCGAGCTCCGGGGAAACGGATATTATATCCGGGTCGGACAGTACAGCTGCGGATGAGGAATCCGTTAAGGAAATTGATATTATTGTTGATGATGTTATTACAGATAAACAGGATACAACATCAGCTAATATCAAGGCCCACAGTGACAGGATTGAGATTAACGGTGAAGATGAGATCACTTTATACATCAACACAGATCAAATGAACGGAAATGATTCCTTCAGCCTTGATATATCGGGCAGTTCTTCCATAATCTGTGATGAGATCCTCAAAGAAAAGCTTAATAAGAATGGCGGAGGAGTTTATTACATAACCGGTCTTGATAAAGCCAAAACTGTTTTTGAGGCAGTTTCTTTGGCAGAGGGAATGACGGTTGAATATTCCGTACGAGCCGACGGAAATCCTCAGATCACTCTTATATCAAAGGATACTCCCAAGGCGGTCAAGACTCTTAAGCTTACTTCGGATAAGAAGGGGATTGAAGGATCGGGGTATGATGTGATAACGGTTACTCTTGACGGAAGTAACCTTCCTTCGAATGCATATTACAGTGTACATATAAAAACCAAAGCAAATGTAATGTGCAATGGAAAGAGCGTAAATAACGGAAATGTACCTTCTCTCTCAAGGTCAACTTCGGGTATCCGTCTTTCCGGATTAGATAATGAAGCATTCACTATATATATTAAAGGCGAAAATGTAGATAATATTTCTGCGGATTATTCCGTTGATTCTGTTGTTAACGGAGCTGTCGGGATTGTTTTAAATGATGAAGTTATCGTATCGGATGAAGAAGCTGATATAGATATGCAGGGTGAAGATGAAGAAGAAACCGTTTCCGAAAATGAAGTGACGTCGGAATCGGTTCAACGCGTGTATGAATATGAAGATTCCAAGGTTTCCATAACCGTGACTTTAAATGATCCTGCGGATCTTCCCGATGATGCTCAGCTGCATGCGGATGAGATCACCATGTCGGATAATGAAGAATTATTTCAGCAGGTAAATGAAACTTTAAGTAAAGAAAATACAGATGACAGTGTCTCTCTTGTAAATCTGTATGTATATGATATTTATTTTACCCTT